>JANXSY010000125.1 GCA_025356435.1 Isosphaeraceae bacterium
CAAGCCTGAAGCTGTCGTGAAGCCTTCCTCTGCCGCCGCGCCGAACGAACCCAACACGGTTGCGTCGGTCGTGCCGATTCCGCAGCCTGAGCGCGACCGTGAGAGTCGGGTCTGGCCGCTGGTCACGAGCGAGCCGGGGTCTGACGACCCCCGCTCACTCTAATCAAATAGGTAAGTATGGATGAATTTTGATGAGGCCGGGATCGCGGTGCGCGCGGGATTCAGTTCCCGTAGTCAAGGTTCGAATCCAGCCTAAGAAGACTCGGAATGCGATGCCGAATCGGAACCGCCTGACAACGGCCACGTCAGAAGTGAGCCCGCGACCTGGAACGCGGGTTGCTGTTCGGGTAGCCTGTCGGGTCGATTTCGAGTAGCATGGATGGATAGCGACCACGCCCCAATTGTTCACGTCCGCCCGGTTGCACTTTGTCCGGAGATAGATCGAAAGGTTCAGTCATGGTAGACGCCTCGACACCGTCGCAGGCGGATTCGCTTATGTCGACGATCAGCCCTCCCGACGGCAAGAAGCCCGTGATCCGCGCCGAGGCGTCGATTGCCGACTCGGGTGCCCTGCGTGACCGATATCAGGCGATCCTCGCCGAGCCGAAGCTCGACTGGACCGAGCACCACCGGCTCTTGCACAGGCTCGGGGCGGGCGGGCAGGGGGTTGTGTTTCTCGGCGAGCGGCGGGGGACCGACGGATTCCGTCTTCCAGTTGCGCTCAAGGTCTTCTCGCCCGAGGCATATGAGACCGAAGACGCTTACGACACCGCAATGGCCCGGATGGCGGGCGTCGCCGCGCGGGTGGCAGGGATTCAGCAGGATAATCTGCTCGACGTCCACAACTTCGTCTCGCCCGGCGGCGTCCGGGTCATGGAGATGGAGTGGATTGACGGCTATGATCTCCAGCAACTCCTCACGCCGGGGATGCTCCAGCGGGTCCGTGACCGCGTCGACGACGATCGATGGTCGTACCTCAACGACGTGATCGTCACGGCCGGCCCGGTTCAGCCCAGGCTCAAGCCGGGGATCGCGATCGCCGTCCTGCGTGACTGCCTCGCCGCGCTCTCGGCGCTGCATCGAGAGGGGATCATCCACGGCGATGTGAAGCCCTCGAACATCATGTTAAAGCGGACTGGGAACGCCAAGTTGATCGACATCGGCGCAGCCTTCCAGGTCGACGATCCGCCACATAGCCCCACCTGCACCCCGGCCTACGCCGCACCCGAGGTGTTATCCGGCGTAGTCGGCACCGGCCGGTCAGACCTCGCCAGCCTGGGTTATGTGCTGATTGAGGTCCTCTCGGGCGTCTCGCCGTTCGAGGGACTAACCCGGATCGGCGAGATGCGCGCGGCCAAGGCGTCAATCGTTGGCCGACTCGCCGACCTCCTACCCGACGAAGTTGTCCGCAACGACCTGTTGATGAGCCTCATCACCGGCCTGATCGCCCCCGACCCCGACGAGCGATTCCCCGACGCCCAGGCCGCCGACCTCGTCGAACTCGGTGCCGCCAACTTCCAGCGCCAACTCGTCAAGGGTAACCTCGCGAGTGAATACGTCAACGATATCCGCATCTGGCTCGAAGAACTCGAAGGCGACGCCGAGCTCAATCGCTCGGGCCACGCCGCCTGAAGTGGGGCAGATCAATCCGTCGTTTTTTCTGTCCACTTTCAGGGGCGCATGTCAAGGCTCATCGATACGAGATTAACCTGTCGAATCAAACTATCTTCATCAACCTTCCCGCTAGCCGTTCGAGTGCAGGGCTGCGGTCGAGCGGGTCGAGGTGGACGTTGAGCAGGCTGAAGCTTGATATGTTGGCCAACGCTTCGATAAGTGCGGCGTCGAATTCGGCCTCGGTGTGGACTTCGAAGCCGCGACCACAGCCGAGCACTTCAGGGACCTTATGGAAGGCCCAGTTAGGGATGTCGTTAAATGTGCCTTCGAGCAAGAACCGCTCGGTCGTGTAGCCCTTGTTGTTCATGACGACGACGATGGGGTTGAGCCCCTGGCGAGCGATTGTGGAGAGTTCCATGCCGGTCATCTGGAACGCCCCGTCGCCGACGATCACCAAGGCACGCGAGTTCGGATTCGCCATCCCAACGCCGACTGCGGCGGGGACGGCGAAGCCCATGCTCGTATAATAGGCCGGGCTGATGAACTCGGTCCGTCGGCCCATTGTCAGATCGACCGCGCCGAAGAGGGAATCGCCGATGTCGGCGATCACGGTCATGTCGCGATCGAGCATCCGGTCGAGCCGGGCGAAGAGGCGGGCCGAGGTCATCGTGGCGTCGGGGACAGCCACCCAGGGCCGTCGCGGGTGCTCGGCCTTCGGCGGGATCGGCACATGAGAGAGCGTCAACCCGCGATCGTGCAGCCCGCGAATGAAGTCGTCGAGCCGGACCTCGCGATAGTGGTGGTGCCTGATGCGGAGGTCTTCACTCGTCGCGTCGATGCAGCGCGAGGGGTCGAGCTTGGCGGTGAAGATGCCGAGATTGATGTCGGTCATGAAACAGCCAAGCATCAGCAGGCAGTCGGATTCCTCGACGAATTTCGTCACCTCGGCGCGACCCATCGCCCCCTCGTATATGCCGACGAACAACGGGTGTCCCTCCGAGACGACGCTCTTGCCGAGGATCGTCGTAGCGATCGGCATCCCGGTCGATTCGGCGAGCGCGATCAGGTCGTCCTGAAGGCCAAAGCGGTGGACCTCGACGTCGGCGAGGATCATCGGCCGCTTCGCTTTGGAGAGCATCGCGGCGGTCTCGTCGATCGCCTCGCGAAGGGCCTCGGGATCGCTGGGGGGGATGCTGTCGGGGGCCTTGCGTGGTCTCGGAGCCTTGGCCATCACGAGGTCACGCGGGATTTCGAGATAGACAGGACGTTTGTAGCGGAGCGCTGCGGCGAGCACGCGGTCGATCTCGGCGAAGGCGCGAGAGGGATCGTCGAGCACGGCCGATGCGACCGTGATCTTCTCGAACACTTCGGCCTGGGTCGAGAACTCCTTGACCTTGTGATGCAAGAGCGGATTCTTGATCCGTTCACCCATGCCCGGCGATCCAGAGACGACCACCACCGGCGACTTCTCGGCATAAGCACCGGCAATGCTGTTGCACGCACTCAGGCCGCCGACGCAATAGGTCACACAGACGCAGCCAAGGCCGTTGATCCTTGCATACGCATCGGCCGCATACCCCGCGCTATCTTCACGGGTCATGCCGACGAGTTTAAGGGGGCTGTTCTCCATCATCTTGTAGAGGGTGAGGATGTAGTCTCCGGGTATGCCGAAGACGTGCCCGACCCCTAGCGCCATGAGGCGGTCGATCAGATATTGCCCGATCGAAATCTCTGCTTCAGCGGCGATCGTCGACATGATTCCCCTCCCCGGTCACTTCCAGGGCCGATGCATTGCGGTTGAGCGACGGAGCCGAGTGGCCGAGCCTCGGCCCGTTCCATGCCGTGATCTCGTGGGCGGAAGCGGGGATCGGTCGGGCGTAAACATAGATCCAGGCCCGTCGACCCGATCGCGTGGTCGTGGATAATCGACGATAGAGTCCCTCGTCGACCGCCTCGTAAGGATCGAGCCGATCGCGCAACTCCAGCTCCTCGACCGGCCGGGTGAAGCCCTCGACCCAGGGGGCGGACGGCTCATCAAGGTCGACCACGCCGGGATAGGGGCCGAGGTCGAAGAGTCGGCCGCGAATGGCGTCGACCAGCCAGCCCTGGGCGACTCGCCGCGATGGGTCGCGCGGGACAAGTGTCCCGTAGGCGAACAGGAGTCGCGGCAGTCCGAGGTCTTCCATCAAGCCTCCCCGATTGAACGGCCATCGTTGCCACTGGCGTCGCAACCGATACGCCCCTCTTTCATCGTAAGGAGAATCGGACGCAAAGACAGCGGAGACGCGGCGAAAATCGATAGGAATCGCGGATGGATGGCTCTCGACCTATTTCGCGGTGGCGGTGATAGCCGGCTTGGATGTTGCCTTCTGGGGCCACAAATTTGCCAACACCCATATGAGGAAGCCTCCCAGGATCAGGGAGGGGAGAACATGCTCTTCCCCAGGTCGAAAAGTTTCCCCCCAGCCTCCTATCGAGCCGCCGAGGTCACCTACCGCGCCGACGACCTTCAAGAAGGCCGTTTGGACGCCGAGGGTCAGCAGGATGATGAGGATCGAGACCACGGTCGCGATGTCGACGGGCATGGATTCTTTGCCGTCAGAACCTATCATTGCGAGCAAGTTCGCGGCACTTAGAAATTTCGATCCAACGAGGAGGTTAATGCGCTGAACACTGCCAACGATCCGGGCGGATTCAGCGGCCCTTTTCTGGCACAACCGGGGGCGGAGGCTCGGTTTCGGCGTCGGTCCACTTCATAGCACGGGCGTGACGCATCGGCGCGATCCTGAGGATGATCTCGCCCGATTTGAACAACCGGACGGTGCCGGTTGACTGGCTGACGACGACCGCGATGGAGGCGGTGGCATGGGTGATCGCGGCGGCGGCCCAGTGGCGGGTGCCCAGGCCGCGAGGCAAGATCAGGTCGCTGTTCGGGGCATCGATGATCTGGCAGGCGGCCTCGACCGTGCCGTCCCGTGCGACGATGAAGGCCCCGTCGAGTTGGGCGATCTCCTTGATCGCTTCACGGACGCGGTGGTCGCGGACATTCCGCTCCTTGCGTCGATAGCCTCGAAAGGGGTCGAAGCCGAGGGTGCGCGACCGGGCGTGGACGTTGCGGACGTCTCCGACGACGATCAGCGTGCCGACCGCTTTGCCCTCGCGGCCCTCCCGGCCGATCTCAACGGCAACGTCGACTACGGCCTTCATCGTCTCGAACGGCACCGAGGTCTCAAGCGCCCGGAGGTCGCGAGCAGTGAGGCGTTCGAGGTGCTCGCCGAGGCGGACGACGGTCATTGAGTCGAGTTCGTCGGCCTCAAACCCTGAATAGGCCACTACGACCCTAGCCCCCGCGCGGAGAAGGTCATTGGCGACGGCCTCGATCAGCGCCAGCGTGATCCGCTCGATGATCGCGGCGTCGGTCGGCTCAACCTCGACGGCGATCAGCCCGGCCTCGCGAACTTCCTCAATGGCCCGGTCGGCGTCGACCGCGACATAGAGCGGTACGCCGTCGGCGATCGTCTTCATCGCCTCCCAGTCCATCGGTCCCTCCGGGATGACCAGCACGCCGACCGCCCCGACGCGCTCGACGGCGGCACACGCCACTTCGAGCAGGTTGGATGTCGCCTTGGTCAGCACGATGGGCGTCACGCGGGGTCGTCTCCGTAGACTTGATCGCCCGCAAGTTGAGGCGGGGAGGCGTAAAGCATAAAAATGTGGATACGTTACCGCGCAGAATCGACCCCGGCCATTCAGGAGGGGACACCAAGCTAACACCGATCGCCCCCAGCCGCCAGGGGGCAGGGGGCAGGGGCGCGATTCGGGAGGGTAGGATAGCTTTCAGGCCAGCGCGGCGAGCATTCCTGCTTACCCAAAACAAGCACCTATCCGACTTCGGATTGTGGAGACGAACTTCTTGTCGACAGACCGGGCGACAGCTGCTTGGCCAACTCGCGGCAGAACTTGTCGGAGTAAGCCTAGCGCTGAAGCCGACGCAGCGGCGAACCAGGTCTCGAACATTGGATTCGGCAAGGCGCAAGCGATGTCGGCATCCGAGCGGTCTTCCAAAGCCCAACGCACGAGCTTCGGAGCGAGTTCCTCTGGACACTCAGACTCGGCATTGATCAGGACGAGCACCAACGTCCGCTTGCCGTCAGGTTGGTAGGGGCCAAGCTTAATCTTGACTGCGTCGACGGTTTTCTTCAGCCCTTCCGGACGAATTGCGGCCCACGAGGATCGTCAGCGGCTGGAGATAGACGTCGCAGAAGGCGATGCTCTTGTATCCTTCGATTCTCACCCGTCGCAAAAACGGTGGTTTGTCATCGGGTTGGGGGTGAACCAGGATTATTGATTGATGCGGTTGCCATTCGCGGATATCCACTCCAACGATATGACCTCTCAAGGCATCGGCACGTCGACAAAGTCGAACGGCACTTCGATCGCTTCGCCGACGAGGCCATAATAGCGGAGAGTGGTCGCTGGGCCGAGGGGGGCGTAGGGGTGAAGCTGGACTCGGAATTCGAGCGAGCCGTCGAGGCGGGGTGGGGGGATGTTCGAGGTGATCTGAAACGCCCGGCCCTGGGCATCAAGGATCTGGATGTGGTCGTCGGGGTGGAAGCCGGGGGCGATCGGGCCGATGGTCAGGCCCCTCGGGCCGGGGGCGGTCGCGGGGGCGAGTTTGGCCGTCTCGCCCCGCACGGAGATGACGAGAGCCGCAGACCTGTTCTGCTGGCGTTCGATCTTCTGGATGATGAGCGTGATCCCCCCCGCGATGAACGGTCGGCCCTCCGCGCCTTCGAGCGGGACCGTCATGATTGGACCGGTCCGGGCGACGACGCTGATCGGCAAGTCGCCACGGAATCGCTTGAGCACGCCGCCGCGTGAGGCGGGATAACCAAGCGGTATCCGGTAGACGATCGCGCCGAGGTTGTCCGGCCGCCATTGGCGGAATGGGGATTGATACCCGACCGTGCGGTCGACCGTCGAGGCGGGGCGGAGGTCGGTGCCCTTGTCGTCGAGAGCTTCTACGACACGGGGCTGGCCGTTGCGGTCGATCACAAGGCCGGGCTCGGGGAAGAGGTTGAGCGTCGCCGTGAACTCGTCGATCGGTTTCGACAAGGCCCCCGGCCGCACCTGCGCGACCTGACGACTCCGGTAGAGGCCGATGAGGTCGACACGGTAAGGGCCGGAGTAGGAGGTCTTGGTCGGCGGGTCGTCGGACCGGATGAGTCGGACGGTCGGCTCGGTCCGGTTGCTGAACCAATAGGAGGTGGCTTCGAGCCGGAATCCACCGGCCTGGCCGAGGCGGTCGACAGCCTCCCAGAATCCGACGGGGCCTTTGGTCTCGAAGTCAACTTTCTGAGCCGTCCAGTAGCGATCATCGGGCGGGTCAAGGGCGATCCGAAATCGGGCGCGACGGCTGAGGTCGGCCACAGCGTCGGAGACGGTGGTGTCGTGCTCAACCAGCTCGACCTTCGTCGCGCGGAGCAGCCGTTTCCGCTCGATCAATTCGATGAGGTCGGCGAGCCGTCGAGCATGGGCAGGGTCATTGGCCTTGCCGATGGCAATCCGCAGCGCCGAGAGAGCCGGGCGGCCGATCTCTTCGAGTGCCCCCTCGGCCTCCTCACACACACCCACATCGGCCGAACCGACACGCTCGGCGAGGTTGGCCGGGGTGTCAGGAGCGGCGGCGAGCAGTGCGAGGGCGAGCACGAAGGCGGACATGGGCGGACTCCAGACGGACGGGTCAAGGCAGGGTCAGGTCTTTGAATTCAAACGGCAAGTCCCAGTTTACCCATTCGGCGCGATAGATCCGCAAGTGTGTAGGGGGAGCGCCCTTCGTGCCGGGGACATCGGATTGATAGAGGTAGTCGAGGTTCATCACACCGTCGGGCGAAAGCCCGCTGCCGCCATTCATCGAGACGTTCTTTCGAAGGGAGTTGACGACTTCGAGCTGTTGGGTAACAGTCGAATCGACCCTCGCCCAGAGAAGGCCCTTGAGCTTCGAGTCGGGCTCTCCTCGCTTCCCTTCGATCTTCACGCTGAACTTGAGGTGGGTCCGCCACTGGTCGTCGAGGCGGTACTCGCGAACGGTGATCGCGATGTCGCCGTCGCGGAAGGTCTTTCCGGCCGAGCCTTCGAGGGGGACAATCGATGTCGGCTCGTTTGGCCTGCGGCCGACTTCGAGCGGCACTAACCCGCGTAGGGTTGCCAGCTTCATGCTCGACTTCGCCGGGCGGACAAGTGGCACCCGGAAGGTCTTCGGGTTTTGGTTGAGATTCAGATAGAGCCCGGGCGCGGCACTCTCCCCGCCGAGCTTGGGGTCGAGGAGCGACTGCCCGAGTTCGTCGACCGCTTCCAGTTTCCGAAGGGGGCCGATCATCGTCGAGAGCAAGTTCAGTTCGGGCGTGGTCGGGATATCAACATAAAACGATGGAGCCGTCTCGACGGCTATCTGCGGTTTCGGCTTGAGGAAGACACGTTCGAACCGCTCATGAATGACCACCGGGCCGAACCGGAACGGGCCGACGTAAGCGGACGGGCCGTAGTCGTGATCGGGAGAGATTGGGAAGTGGAATTGGAGGCGTGGGCGGGGATTGCCGAACGGATCGGCCCATGTGATCTGGCGCTGGAGCTGGATCGCGACCATGAACCGATCCATCGCTTCCCAGAATGGCACGGGGGCGGGGGAATCGAGGGTGATCCGCCTGTCGCCCCCCATCGCCGGGTTCATGCCGTTGCCGAGCGCATCATTCACGCCCTGTACCTCGACCATCCCCCCTGTGCGCTGATTGAGTGTGAAGGCCACCTGGGCAACCGTTTGCGACCTGAAGTCGAGCACGATCGGCGTCGCGACTGTCGGCGGGGCGAGGGGGGGCTTGGCGAAGACGGCGGGAGGTGGGGCCGGGCGTGCAAACCCCTTGGGGACCGGCTGCTGGCCGAGCAAGACGAGGGCGATCGCGAGACTGACACTCATGGTGAATTCTGGGACATTACGAGTATAGAAACCGGCGTTGTCACGGCATCGGAAGGTCATGAAAATCGAACGGGACGTCGAGGGTGGCCCAGATCGGGGTGAGGTAGCGGACCGCGACGGCCATGCCGACGCCCGGTAATTGATTGAATTGCACGCTTCGATGGTTGCCGTCGGCGATGTTAAAGGGCGTGACGGCAACTCGCTCGATCTGGCGTCCCTCGGCATCGACGAATTGTAACCAACCCTGCGCCGAGTTGGGCACGACGTTGACGGTCCGGTTGAACGACGCCATCCCGTTTTGAGACTGACCGGCCGTCTCGGGCCGTATCATCGAGAGTTCGACCAGCCGGACGGCGGGCATCGCCGGAGGGGTCGTGACGCCGTGGATGGTGAGCGTCACGCCTTCCTTATGAACCGGGACGTTCAGCGCCGAGACGAGCGAGGCGGAGACCGCATCCGACTTCGTGCCGACTACGGTGACGGCGAACGTCCCCTTGAGTCGGCGGATCGTCGAGCCGGGCTTGTCGGGATAGCGGAGTCGGATCGAAAGCGCCGTGTTCTGGTCAGGATAGGCCCGGAAGCCGTTCATCATCCCCACCTGGTTCGACTCCGGCTCGGCGACCGGCGACTCCGGCACGAGCGACCGGCCGAGGTCGTCGACCGCCTCAAGTCCTTGAACGTCGCCGACCTTGCCGAGGGTCAGGCTCGGCTCGGGGGTGACGCGGAGCCGGACCTCGAAGCGATCGGTCAACGTCTCGAACGGCCGCCTGCCTCCCGCCGCGCCGAGGTTCATGTCTCGCTGGTGGTGGATGTTCATGACGGAGATCTCGAAACGTCCGGACCTCACGGTCGGCGCTGGCGTGACCCCCGCGGCGGGAACGAGCATGACTTCCTGGCCCGTTACGGGCCGCCGAGGCCGGGGCGCGGGGTTGAATCCGCCGCCCATCATGCCCCGGTTGTTCCAGCCGAAATTCGGGTTCGTGTCTCGGACCAGCTTCGCCTCCTTGGCGAGCCGATCGACCGCGTCCCAGAACGAGACTCCCCCCTCCGCAACGAGCGTGATCTTGAGATCGCCGCGCTTGGGGTCGGCACCGGGCTGGAGGACCAGACCCTCGCCCGAGCGGTCAGCGATGGCGTCGACGACCTCGGAGACCGGCCTATCGCGGAAGTCGAGCGTGAAGAGTTTCGGATTGCCGAGATGACGCCCTTCGATGGCGTCGAGCACGCCCGCCGCCTGGGCCTTCCGTTCAAGGTCGCGCGACCCGACCGCATTCCGCAACGCAGCTCGGGCCGCGTCGCCGATTGCGATGAGGTCTTTCGCGGCGCGTTCGCGATCGGCTCGCCTCGGGGCCGTGAGCCGCTCGACCAACGCCGAGACCTTCGCGTCGGTCCTGGGATCGGGATCGGGCGTCCCGACTAACCCCGCCACGATTAACCACCACGCCGTCATCGCCCGGCCCCCCGTCTCCCACGCGGAAATATCGACTTCGATCTTAATCCGTCCGGGACGACGAGGGAATCGGGAGCCTCCGAGATCTGCGTGGATACAAAAACAGGGGCTTGCTAAGAACGATGCAACTACTTGGTGATCTTGAACGAATCAAGTTCGCGGCCGTCGGCGGTGACCTGCCGAATCGTGAGGGTCTTGCCGTTCACGTCGGCGACGGTGAGCGAGTGGACGTTCGAGACGAACTTGTCCGTGAACTTCTGCCACGAGTCGGGGTCGTCGTTCTGCTCAGGGTTGTAGAGATGCTGGCCCCCCGCGCCGGTGACGACGTAGATCACGCCCTCGGGGGTGGTGTCGGCCTTGCCGTCGAACGACTTGTCGAGCCTCCATCTTCCGGGGACAACCCGGCCTCGGATCGTCTTGCCGTCCTTGCCGCCGACCATGAGCGTACCCTGCTTGGCGGGCTCGAATCGGAGCGGGAACGAACGCTGGTAGTTGTGGACGTGGCCGTTAAAGACGACGTCGACCTTGCCCGCCTCAAGGGTCGGCGAGAGGAGCCGCATATGCTGCTGCTCGATATGCTCATTCGCCGAATTGAACCCGGGGTGGTGGAAGGCGACGAACCGCCACGTCGCGTTCTTGGCGGCTGCGAGGTCTTTCGCGACCCACTCTTTCAATTCTTTGTTGGTCCAGTCGACGTAGGGGTTCGAGTCAACGATCGTCCAGTGGGTGTTACCGTAGTCGAACGAGAAGTTCGTCATCTTCGGATAGGAGTCGCCCGCAGCGATTGCGAAGGCGGATCGGTTCGTCTCAGACGCCTTGAGGGCCGGCACGAACGCGCCCCCTTCCTTGCCAAGCGGACCATTGAGAGGCTGGTCCCAGAACAGGTAATAGGCGAGGGCCTCGGGATATTTGTCGAGGTCGCGGACCTCGGTGTCGTGGTTACCGGGCGCGGCGACGAACGGCACTGAGCGGAGCAGGGGGGCACCCGCCTCGTCGGCCACGTCGGCGTTATAGACCGGCCAGAACTTCTCGCGATATTCAGTAATCAGGCCGTAGTCATAGACCATGTCACCGGGAATGACGGCGAGGTCGGGTTTGGAGAGGAAGGCGCGATGGGCGAGCGGCTTCTGCTCGGGGGTGCCTGCCCCGCAGTCTCCGAAAGCGACGAAGCGGAACGGCTGGTCGGCCGACTTCGGTGCGCGGGCTTCAGCCGAGAAGGTGGCCTCGCCCCCCTTGAGAACGCGATAGGAGAACGTCCCGCCCGGTTCCAGGCCGGTCAGGGCCGCCCGATAGACCCGGTGCGGCGCGACGCCCGCCACCGCGACCCGACGCGATTCTGGGGTCTCCGCCTTCTTCCAGGGCCGGTCCGACCCGGCGCGATGCTCGACCGACCACTCAGCCGCGTCATCGGCGGCGTGCCAGAGTAGTTGAAGCGATCCCGGTGCCGGCACTCGACCGATCTGGAGATACGGTTTGGCGATGAACGGATTCGCAGTCGACTTCACCGCCGAATCGGCGGCGGGGGCGGCCGTCGTCATGAAGAGGAGCGGCAAAGACGCCGCGAGCCAAAAACGGGTGGTCATCATGTTTCAGCATCCGGTCGGGGAGAAGTCGGGAGTCGATTCGTCGACGACACGGAACATAACCGCGATGATGGCCTTTGCTCAAATGAATGTTCAGTGAAAATCAAAGGAATGATCGCGAGCGAATGGCTGTCGACAATCTCATTCCGACCATATTGGTTGGGTGCTAACCTCACGCTCGTCATCCTGACATCCTGTCGATAGAATGCACGTTGAGGACGCCCTAGAAAACCCCTGACGATCTATAAGTCCGGACACAATTCGATCCTATGACCGACCGACGCCCGATACTCAATGCCGACCCCGACGACCTCCGCGACTGGATCGTCGCGCGGGGCTATCCCGCGTATCGCGCCAAGCAGGTGTTGCGATGGGTGGCGGAGCGGCGGGCCGTGTCGTTCGAGATGATGAACGACGTCCCCAAGCGGCTCCGCGAAGAGCTGGACGCCGAGTGGACTGCCTTCGCAACTACGATCGACCACCACGACACCTCGCCCGACGGCACCGACAAGCTCCTACTGGCATGCCCCGACGGACGGCGAGTTGAGTGCGTTTTGATGGCCGAGGACGACCGGCGGACGGTCTGCATCAGCACGCAGGTCGGCTGCGGGATGGGATGCGTCTTCTGCGCCAGCGGGATGAAGGGGGTCGTGCGGAACCTCACCAAGGGGGAGCTTCTCGAACAGGTGTTGCGGCTCCGCAACCTCCTGCCGGTCGAGGAACGGCTGACGAATCTCGTCGTAATGGGGATGGGGGAGAGTCTCGCGAACCTCGACAACCTGATCCCCGCGCTCGACTGGCTCTGCTCGCCCGACGGCCTGGGAATGGGCCAGAGGCGGATCACGATCTCGACCGTCGGGCTGCCTGAAAAGATCATCAAGCTCGCCGAGATGGACCGCCAGTACAACCTGGCGGTCTCTCTGCACGCTCCGACCGAGGAGCTCCGGAACGAACTCGTGCCAATCAACGAGAAGGTCGGGCTCACGGCTGTGATCGAGGCCGCCGACGCCTACTTCCGGCGGAGCGGCCGACAAGTTACCTTTGAGTATGTCATGCTCTCGGGTGTGAACGATCGGCGTGAGGATGCCCTGGCGCTGGCCGACTTGCTCAGGGCGCGGAAGGCCCATGTGAATCTGATTCCGTACAATCCCGTAGAGGGCTTGCCGTTCGGGCGTCCCTCGCCGGATGCGGTCCGGCGGTTCGTCGACACGGTCAGGGCTGGCGGCGTCAGCGTGAGCGTCCGGAAGACTAAGGGGCGACCGATCGACGCGGCGTGCGGCCAGCTTCGGCGGCGGCTTGAAGGGAGCGGGGCAGGGCATGAGAGTGGACCAGGATCGACAATCGAAGCTTGAGTCCGACCGGCCCGAGGGTGCCCACGCGACGGAGGCGGCTCGTGGCCCGAGGTAACGACAAAGGCAGCAACAAGGCACCGATCGGCGACGCTGCTGCGCTCGAAGCCCACCTCGAGGCGCGTGACCCCGACGTCAAGCTCATGCTCCAGGTCCGCGACGACGTGCCGGGGGCGTTCGAGGTGTTAGTCGAGCGCTATCAGCATCGGCTCGTCGGAGTGCTCGTCCACCTGATCGGCCGGGTCGAGGAGGCGGAAGACCTCACGCAAGACGTCTTCCTGCGGATCTATCGCGCCCGCAAGGGCTATCGCCCCCGAGCAAAGTTCTCGACCTGGCTATTTACGATCGCTAACAACCTTGCCTCAAACCACCTGCGGAGCAAGGGCCGTAACCCGGTTCTGCCGGTCGGGGGAGACGGCGGCATCAATCCAGCATCGTCGGCTTCGGGCGTTCACGCTCTTCGCCCCGCTGAGGAGCGTGCTCTTTCCCGAGATGGCACTCCTTCGGCACAGATGCGGAAGGTCGAGCTTTCGGACGTAGTCCGCGAAGCCCTAGATATCCTCGGCGAAGACCAGAAGATGGCCGTCCTGCTCAATAAATTCGAGGACATGAGCTACGCCGAGATCGCCGACGTGATGGGCCGATCCGAGCCAGCGGTGAAATCCCTTCTCGCGAGGGCACGCACCCACCTCCGGGAGCAACTCGAGCCTTACCTCAAGACCGGCCGGAGGGCACCTTGAACCCTCGCCTGGGCAGACTTGCCCGCCTCCTCGACGTCGCCCGTGACTCGTTCACCGACCTCGTCGCGCCGATGGCTTGCCCGATCTGCGACACCGAATCGTCCGGCTCCCCGATCTGCGTCGACTGCCGCGCCGAGCTTAGCGAGACGGGTACGGTCTGCCCCCGCTGCGCGATGCCTGTTGGCCCTTGGACGAGACTCGATGGCGGGTGCGATAAGTGCCGCGGTCGCCCTCTCGGCTTCGACGCTGCGATCGCCCTCGGACCCTATTTCGGCCCGATCCGTGACCTCTGCCTTCGGCTCAAGCACAAGCAAGATGAATGGCTCGCCCGGTGGCTCGCCGAGTTGCTCGCCGACGCCCGTCGCGACGCTTTGCTGGCCGAGATCGGTGCCGATTGCCAACCGCTCGTCGTCCCCGTCCCACTCCACTGGGTTCGACGGCTCCAACGCGGTTACAACCAGGCTGAGGCCCTGGCCGACGCCCTTGCCCGTCGCTTGGGCTTGCGGATGGCGCTCCCCTTGCGGAGGATCAAACGGACCGCGATCCTCGCCGGGGTCGGCCGATCCGAACGCAAGCAACGGCTCAAAGGTGCCTTCTGCTCGCGCCGACGCCTCGACGGCCGAACCGTGTTCCTCGTCGACGACATCCTCACCACAGGTGCCACCTGCGGGGCCGCCGCCCGGGCGCTCAAGAAGGCGGGGGCCAAGCGGGTCGTTGTCGTGGTCATCGGCCGGGCCGAGGGGAGAGGTTAGGATCACGCCCTGGAACAAAGTGACTACCTGTCTCTTCAGTTGAACCAAGATATGCAAGAATCTCATTCAAAACATCCCCTCCGAATCGGTACTCGCGGCAGTGCACTCGCGCGATGGCAATCGGGCTGGGTCGCGGATCGACTCCGCGCCCTGCATCCGGGACTCGTGGTCGAGTTGATCGAGATCAAGACCCAGGGCGACCGCGACCGTACCTCGCCGCTCGCCGTAATTGGGGGGGCCGGACTCTTCACCAAGGAGATCCAGCGGGCACTCGTGGACGGGCTGGTCGAAGTCGCCGTTCACAGCCTCAAAGACCTCCCCACCGCCGGCCCTCCTGGCCTGACGCTTGGTGCCGTCCCGCCCCGCGAAGACGTCGCCGACGCCCTGATCGCGCCCATCTATCGAACGCTCGGAGAGCTGCCGCTAGGGGCGAGCGTCGGCACTGGCTCCCTCCGTCGTCGCGCGATGCTCCTCCATGTGAGGCCCGACCTGAACGTCGTCGGTGTACGCGGGAACGTCGAGACTCGGCTCAATAAAGCGTTAAGCGGCGAGCTTGACGCCGTGATCCTTGCCGAGGCGGGCCTACGGCGGCTTGGCCTGGAGTCGCACGTCACCGACCGCCTCGGCACCCCGGCCTTCCTACCGGCGGTGGGCCAGGGCGCACTCGGCATCGAGTGCTGCCTTAACGATGTCCGGACCCTCGCCCTGCTCATCCCTCTCGACGACCCCGAGACCCATCGCGCGGTGATCGCCGAACGTCGTCTCCTGGCCGAACTCGAAGGCGGCTGCATGATCCCCCTCGCCGCCCTCGCCCGAGACACCGGCGACGATCAACTCACCCTCGATGCTGCCGTCTACGATCCCGACGGCCGAGAAAAGATCGCCGCCACTGCCATCGGCCCGCGCCACGACCCCGAGGGTCTTGGCCGCATGGTGGCCGAAATATTACGCGCGAGGGGGGCCGACCGAGTCCTTAAAGGGGTAAGGGAGTAGATCAGCAACGAGGAGTCATCGATGCAGCTCCTTGTTCGTCGCGGCGATCTGGGCGTCATACTTTGCGACCGCCTCATATCCGAGCTTCGCGAGTCGCTCGGTCTCGACCCGGACCGACCGCCACAACTGCCCCGCGTTCAACCAGGGCGAGTCGCGCGGCGGTCGGGGGCTTCCAATCCCCATGCCACGCCTGGAGTTCGGCGTCGAACTCGGTCCCATCCTCGTGCGGCAACACGACCTGCTCGGCCCGCATCCCATGCACGAGTCCGTTGAATCGAGACCGCGCCTTGTCGGCGGCAGTCTTCGGCCCGGTCGACTTCTTGGCGTTCTCGCGATTGACTTCGTTCCGCGCGGAGCTGGTCATCGATGTCGCCTTTCGATGGTGATTGCGTGGATGACAACTGGGCGTACGAGGGCTGACGCGTCGATGTCACGCAGACACTATCGAATTTGCGCGGAGAGTCGTCCCGTGATTCCGCGCGGGGGCGATTTCGCATTCGTACCGCGTAGGCTGTGTCTGGACCCAGCATCCCCCGAGGTTCCGATGTGCTGGATCCAGACCCAGCCTACGAAGACTGCGCCGCCACGCCGGGTTGAGCTAGGCGAAGATCACAAGGAGTCGCATCGTCCGACCTCGTCTCATTTCGGGGAGGATGAGACGTCGCGATCCTATCCAGGAATAATCCCGGCCGATCCACTCCACTGGTAGAGCATCATGTAAATGACCACTCCTGTGACCGACACGTACATCCAGATCGGGAACGTCACCCGGGCGATACGGGCGTGGCGATCGAACTGGCGGCTCAGGCTGCGGTAGAGGGTAATACTGACGAGCGGGACGACGCCGAACGTCGCGAGCAGGGTGTGCGAGATCAGGATCGTGAAGTAGGTCAGGCGGAGCGAGCCGAGGCCCTGGTAGGAGACGCTGCCGACATAGTAATGATAGACCAGATAGCAGCCCAGGAAGACGGCCGAGACGAGCACGCCCAGGCTCATGCAGACGGCGTGGCCCTTCCATCGCCCGGCGCGGATGAACATGAAGCCGAGCGCGAGCAGCACAGCACACGAGCCGTTGAGCGTGGCGTTCAATGCGGGCAGGCCCCTGACCCAGGCACTCGCCAAGCCCGATCGCTGTTTGGCCTTGGCGACGAGCTTGAGAACGGCGTCGGGGTTGCTGCTCGAGAAGAGTCCGATCACCCGATTGCCGCGATCGACGAGGGCGAGCTTGTCGGAGTGGGCGAACGCCTCGACCCCCACCTTGGGATCAGCCTGGGGGTTCTCGGCGACAGAGAGGTGGAAGCTCTTGAGGATCAGGTCGTAAATCTCGGCCTTGGGGCCGGAGAGGAACCACCATCGGTCAGGGTCGGCCCCGCGCGTCTTGGCATACTCGGAGAGGACTTCGGGCGTGTCGTGCTCAGGGTCGACCGTAACGCTCACGAACCGGACGCGGACGTGCTTGAGCGGGCCATCCTGAAGGGTGCGGATAACCTCGGTGAGCTTGGGGCAGGAGCTAGGGCAGCGGGTGAAGAGGAACGACGCAATCCAGACCTCGTCGACGAGGTCAGCATTGGTCACGAGGCGGCCGGATCGCTCAGTCAGCCGGAAGGCCCCGACCGGAAACGCCCCCTCGCCGAGGTCTTGACCGGCCGGCCCCTGATCCGGAGATGACTTAACGACGGCCAGGGTAAAGATGGCCGAGCCCAGAATAGCGGAGACGACGATGGCCGTTCCGAGTCGATAGGAAGCGAGCAAGGGAAGGCCCTCATCGGCCGGAGGGCCGCGTGAAGTAGAGGAGGCAGGCCGGAAGCTCGCGGGCCGGACGACTAGTGCTTGACTTCGGCGTGAGCAGGGGTGGCCGCCGGGGCGGTTGAGCTGATCGCGGGGCCGGTTATGCGCGAGGGGGATGGCGCGTCTTCAGTGTCGTCGTCCACGGCGTTCATGTCGACGACCGGCTGCATCGCGATGTCGGGCGTGAGGGCGAGGACGAGCACGCAGGCGAGGACGCCGGCCGGGACGAGCATGGCGTAGACCCACTTCCCCTCGTACTTCAGGTGCATGAAGTAGAGGCCGACGAGGACCGCCTTGATGATCGCCCAGGTCATCAGGCCCAGGACGAGCACGGCGAAACTGCTGGCGAAGATCTGGGCGTAGAAGTATTCGATGGCCGTGAAGATGGCCAGCGAGGTGAAGACTTTCCAGTAGGTGCGGATGTGGCCGCTCTGGTCGTGCCCGTGGGCATGGTCGATCTGGGCGAGTGTCGGGTTCTGGGGTGAGGTGGCGGCCATCGGGGATTCCTCTCGTCTCATCGTTCGGAGAAAACGGGTGGTCCCACCCGGTCAGATCAGGTAGACGACGGTGAATAGGAGAATCCAAACAAGGTCGACGAAGTGCCAGTAGAGGCCGATCAGTTCGACCGCGCTGTGATGCTCCTGCGTGTACTGGCCCCGGAGCGACTGGATGAGCAGGCAGGTCAGCATGACCACCCCGCCCGCGACGTGCGCTCCGTGGAAGCCGGTCATCGTGAAGAAGCA
>JANXSY010000139.1 GCA_025356435.1 Isosphaeraceae bacterium
GTCGACGAGCGACGCAAACATGTCCGGCACACTCCGATTCGCGATCAACCAGTCGAACGTAACTCCTGGGTCGAACACGATCGTGTTCCTGAATGATACAGGTGGGGGCACGTTCCTGTTCCAACCTGGTATTCCGCTGCCGACGATCACGAATCCCGTGCTGATCGACGGGACGAGCACAGCAGGTTATTCGGGCACGCCCCTCATCCAGATCGATGGAGCTCTCGCGAGTTCAAGCTTCGACGGGCTAACCGTCCAGTCGGGCGGCGTCGAATTGAAGGCGCTATCGATCACGAATTTCGGCGGGGCGGGAGTGAATATCCTCGGGCCGGGGAGCGACCTCGTCGACGGCTCCTACATCGGCGTCACCCCCTCGGGCAACCAGGCCGGGCCGAACGGCGGCGGTGGCGTCGTTGTCACGGCCGGGTCAAACGGGAACTCGATTGGGGCGACTGGTGCCTACGGCGGCAACGTGATTTCGGGAAACGGCGCGAGCGGCGTGACGATCGCCTCGGGGTCGTCCGGGAACACGGTGGCGAACAACCTGATCGGCCTCAACGCTTCGGGCAGTGCCTCCCTTCCTAATTCGGGATTCGGCGTGGACGTCGCCGGTATGTCGAATTCGATCGGCCTCGCGGTCTCGGGCGGCGGCAACGTGATCTCCGGGAATCTCTCAGGGGGAGTGCGCATATCGGGATCGGCGGCCCTGAACAACACGATCGTGAATGACGTGATCGGGCTGGACGCGTCTGGCAAAAATCTCTTCGGCAATGGCGGGGACGGGATCGATCTCGTCGGGGCGAGCGGCACGTTGGTGGGTGGGAGCCGGTCGGCGAATGCCGGGAACACGGTCTCCGGAAACGCTGGCATCGGCATCCGGCTCATGGCCGGGGCATCGAACAATGTGATCCGAGGCACCCTGATCGGTACCGACGGCACGGGGACGACGGCACTGGGGAACGGGTCGAACGGCGTCGAGATCGACGACTCGCCCGCAAACTCTATTGGCGGCCCGATCGCCAACTACGCCGACCCGCTGACCAACGTGATCGCGGGCAACGGCACGACCAACAGCGCTGCGGTCGGGGTATTGATTACCGGCGCGGCGGCGTCGGGAAACGTGGTCGTCGGCAACCTCATCGGCACCGACGTGACCGGCGCTCGAGCCGTCTCGAACGCGGCGAGTGGGGTAAGCATCCTGGCCGCGCCTAATAATACGATCGGCGGACAGGCCGGTGCGGCGAATGTGATCGATTCGACCGGTTTCAGCCCCCTCGTCTTCGTGGATGGCACGGTCCTGAATGCTTCGGCATCGGCCGGGACGTTGATCGTCGGCAATAACATCGGGGTCGACGCGACGGGCACGGTCGCCCTCGGCAATGGCTCCATCACCAGCAGCGCCAACGGCATCGTGATCCTGGCATCCAGGGTGACGGTCGGCGGTACGACGGCTGCGGCAAGGAACGTGATCGCGGGCACGGCGATTGGCATCTTGCTCCAGGGAAGGGGGCCAGAAGGAGTAGTGATCGAAGGGAACTTCATCGGTACCGACGCGACCGGTACTGTGACGATCCCCAATCTCTTCGGCGGCATCGTGTTCGCCCCCTTATCGGCTGGCGACAATCCGCCGCTAGGTCCGAACTCGCCGATCCAGATCGGCGGCACGACCCTCGGCGCGGGGAACTTGATCGCCGGAAACAAAGCCGCAGGGGTGCAGCTCCTCGGGCAGTCGACGATCCCGATCCTGATCGCCGGAAACCTGATCGGGACGAACGCCTCGGGGGCCTCGCTGCCGAACCTCGGTGACGGGATTGACATCTCGGACGCGCCGAACGTCACGGTCGGCGGGGTCACGGCCTCGGCACGCAACGTGATCTCGGCGAACACGGGGACCGGCATTCTGGTCTCCGGTTCTGGGGCGATCAACACGCTGATTGAAGGGAACTTCATCGGTACCGATCCGACGGGGACAGTCGCGCTCGGCAACGGGAACAGCGGACTGATCTTCGCCCAGAACGGCAACCTCGCCTCGGGCACCGGCGTCGGGGCGGCGACGATCGGCGGCTTCGTCGTGGGTGCGGGGAATCTGATCGCCGGGAACCAAGGCTCGGGACTTCAGATCGACGGGGCGAACACCCTCGGAGACCTCGTCGTCGGCAACTTCATCGGCGTCAACTCGGCGGGGCACCCGATCCCGAATACGGGCGACGGCGTCTTTCTGAGTAACGGTGCGACCAACAACAGCATTGGCGCGGCGGGCGTGAACGCGATCAACGTGATCTCAGGCAACCTGTTTAACGGCGTCTACATCGCCTCTCCCTCGACCAACAACGTCGTTGTCAATAATCGGATCGGCACTGACCCGACCGGCGAGATCGCGGTTGCGAACGGACAGTCCGGCGTCACGGTTTCCGGGCCGAACAACACGATCGGCGGCACATTCGCGGGCGGGATGAATCTGATCTCGGGCAACGTGCTGACAGGCATCCTTGTCAAAGGTTCGTCCGCGTCGAACAACCTGATAGTGAACAACGCGGTAGGGATCGACGCCAATCTGGTCGCCGCTCTGCCAAACATGATCGGCGTCGAGGTGAGCCTCGCGACGGGCACGATCATCGGGATAAGCCGCCTCGGTTTCGCAGGGAACACGATCTCGGGGAACAGTGGGCCAGGCATCCTGATTTCCGGCACATCGAATCTATCGCAAAGGATCTCGATCCGAGGGAACTTGATCGGCACGAACGGCGCGGGGTCTGCTGCGGTCGGGAACAGCGGCCCAGGAATCAGCCTGGTCGGCTCGTCGGATAACACCATCGGCGGATCGATTTCCGGCACTTCCGATCCCTCGATCAACGTGATCTCCGGCAACCATTCGGATGGCATCCGGATCGCTGGCCTGTTGTCGAGCCAGAACCTGATCCTCGGAAACTTCATCGGGACTGACATCAACGGCGCGTCGGCCGTGGCGAACTCCGGAAACGGAGTGAGTCTTGTTGATGCCCCCCGAACGGCCATCGGCGGCGTTTTCGCGGGCGGGATGAACCTGATCTCGGGCAACAGCCTGAACGGGATCTTAGTTAGATCACTCAATGGCGGTCCAACGACGAACGACACCATTGATGACAACGTCATCGGTCTCGACGTCACCGCGGTCATAGCCGTCCCAAACGGCGGCGATGGCGTCCTGATTCAGAACACTTCCGGCGTCACCATCGGCGGGAACTCGTTTACCGGTGTCGGGAACACGATCTCGGGCAATGCGATGAACGGGATCTCGCTCGAATCCATGACAACGGGGACGTTGATTCAAGGTAACATCATTGGCCTCAACGGTGCGAATATTGAGGTCGTAGTCGCCGCGCCGAACGGTGCGAACGGGATTGCGATCATTGACTCGCCGAATAACACGATCGGCGGCCCACTTGGCGTCGAAAGCAACCCGTGCCTCAACGTGATCTCGGGGAACACCCAGGCCGGGATCTTGATCTCGGGTAACTCCTCCAACAACCTTGTCATCGGCAATTCAATCGGGGTCGACCCTTACGACCGGACGGCCTTCCCGAACCAGGGCAACGGGGTCGACATCCAGTCCACCGCTAGTAATGCCTCCGGCAACACCATCGGCGCGCCGAACGGGACCAACTTCATCGCAGGCAACGCGAAAAATGGCATCTCGGTTGCCGGTTCGGGTGCGAGCGGGACGGTCATCCAGAGCAACATCATTGGAGCGAATTTCAATGGGACTGCCGTGATCGGCAACCTAGCCGCCGGCATCTTCATCGGATCGACCGCTTTAGCCACAGGATCTCCCGTCGGCACGCTGATCGGCGGCTCGACGCTCGATCTCGGCAATCTCGTCGGGGGAAACCAGATCGGCATTCAGCTCTCGGGAGCGAACCAGACGCTCATCGAGATGAACTCCGTAGGCAATTTCGCCCCGAACTCTCAGGTCTTGCCGAATGCGACGAACGGTATCGAGATCGATAGCGGGTCAAACAACACAATCGGATCGGGCAACGTCGTCGTGGGCAATGGCCAGAACGGCATCGAGTTGCGCGGCTCTTTCACGACCGGTAACTTCGTCGTCGGCAACTTCATCGGTCTCACGCGGTTGGGATCAGCGATCCCGAACATGGGCGATGGCGTGCTGCTCAGCCTCGGTGCCGACAACAACACCATCGGTGGCTCGTCGGCGGTCAACGTCATCTCGGGAAACCTCGGAAATGGCGTCAGGATCGACGCGAATTCGGGCTCGAACACGATCGTCAACAGTCTGATCGGTACTGACCCGACCGGCCTGATCGCGGTGCCGAACCAAGGCGCGGGGGTGCTCGTCTCCGGTCCGAACAACTCGGTCGGCCTCGCAGTCGTCGGCGAGGGCAACCTGATCGCCGGGAACCTGGGTGCGGGCATCAAGATCATGGGGGCTGCGGCCCAGAAAAATCAGATCCTAAACAATGTCATCGGCTCGGACACATCAAAGACGACGACGCTTGCCAATTTGATCGGTATCGAGGTCATCGGCGCATCCGGCACTCGAATCGGGGGCAGTCGCGATTCCTCGGGCGGGAACACGATCGCGGGCAATCTTCAGCAAGGAATCTCGCTCGAATCGGGGACGACCGCGACTTTGATCCGTGGTGACCTGATCCTCAACAACGGACTGTTCGCCGGCACGGGTGTTGTCGGTAACGGCGTCCAGATCCTCGACTCATCGAACAATACGCTCGGCGGGACGATCAACGGGGCAACGGATGGGGCGATCAACCAGATCTCCTCAAATGGCGGCAACGGGGTCTTGATCTCCGACACCGCGATCACGGGCATGGCGTCATCGGGCAACGTCCTGATGGGCAACTTCATCGGGACAGACCTCACCGGCCAGACGTCGATGCCGAATGCCAACTTTGGTGTCTTCATTTTCAATGCCCCGTCTAATACGATTGGCGCGGCGTTTGCCGCCGGCCTCAACGTGATTTCGGGGAACGGATCGGCGGGTATTGCCGTCACCGGGGCGGGGGCGGCCGGGACCCTGATCACCGGCAACTTCATCGGAGTGAACAGAGCCGGCGCGGCCCTCGGCAACGCGAGCGACGGTATCCAACTGGTCGCGCCCGGGGTCACGATCGGGGGAGTGACCGCGGGGTCTGGGAACGTCATCTCGGCCAATGGCGGATATGGGATCGCCGAGTTCGGCTCGACCGCGATCGGAGCCCTGATCGAAGGCAACCTCATCGGCCTGGATTCGACAGGGAAGTCGGCCGAGGGGAACAGTCAGGGGGGTGTGTTCGTCGGGGCCAGGTCGGCGTTCGGTGTCGTCGGCACGGCCTCCGGGGCGACGATCGGCGGACTGACACCGGGCGCAAGGAACGTGATCGCCGGCAACATCGGGGCGGGGGTGACGCTCGGCGGCTCGAACAACCTGGTTGTCGGCAACCTGATCGGGCTCGACTCGTCCGGGACCGCCGTCGCGAATGTCGGCGATGGCGTCCTGGTCACATCCGGGGCCTCGTCCAACACGATCGGGTCGACGGCTCCCGGCGGTGGCAACGTGATCTCCGGTAACGACGTCAACGGGGTGGAATTCCTGACGGGCGGGGACGCGAACCTCCTCGTCGGCAACCTGATCGGCCTCAATCTCGGCGGGACGACGGCACTCCCGAATCGCGGCGACGGCGTCCTCAACGCCGCGAACGGGATCGTCATCGGCGGCCATTCGGTTGGCAGCCGGAACGTGATTTCCGGCAACACCGGAAATGGGATCGAGATCGTAGGAGCGGGCGCGACAAGCATCCAGGGCAACCTGATCGGCACCGACGCCACGGGCCTGGTGGGCGTCGGCAACGGCCTCTGGGGAGTCAACGTCTCCACCTCTTCGTTCAACACGATCGGCGGGTCGATCTCGGGCTATAACGACCTGGGCGTGAACGTGATCTCCGCCAATCTCCTGGGCGAGATCGTCGTCAGCTTCGGGTCGAGCAATCTCATCGTGGGAAATTTGATCGGGACCGACCTGAGCGGGACCAAGGTTCCCATCGGCATGGTCGGGGGGATCGGCATCGAGATCTCGGGCTCGCCGAACACGACCATCGGCGGTCCTTCAGGGCGGGGGAACGTCGTTTCGGGACAGAGGGAGCAGGGGATCGTCGTCGGGGGGATTTCGCCCGGGACCGTCATCACCGGCAACTTCATCGGCGTCGATGCATCGGGCAACCTCGCGCTTCCGAATAGCCGCGGCGGGATACAGATCACTTCCCCAGGCGTGACGATCGGCACCGCAGGCGCAGGGAACGTGGTCTCGGGTAATGAGCTCTTCGGCATCGCCCTGCTCGGCGTGAATGCGAAGGCCGGACTGATCCAGGCGAACCTCATCGGCCTGACTGCCTCGGGCCACAGCCTCGGCAACGCGGGCGACGGGATCGTCCTTAAAGCCAATAATCCCAATGCCGGAGGCAACCCCCTCGCCCCAACGGGCAATACGATCGGGGGTGCGGGCACGGCCGGCCGCAATCAGTTCGCGGGCAATAGCGGGTGCGGGATCGACATCCAGGCCAATGCCGACCGCAACCTGATCGTCAACAATGTGATCGGCCTTGATGCTCGGGGGCTCGCCGCGCCCAACGTTCTCGGCGGGATCGGCATCGCGTCTTCCGGCAACACAGTCGGGGGGGCCGGAGGGGCGGGGAACGTCATCTCCGGGAACGGGTATGACGGCATCAGTCTCACGGGTGGAACGGGAAACCTGGTGCTGGGCAACTCGATCGGCGTCGGTCTCAATGGCCTCACAGTGATCCCCAACACACGCGACGGCATCTCAATCGTCGGTTCTTCGGGCAACACGATCGGCGGCCTGGCAACTGGGACCGGGAATATCATCTCCGGCAACGAAAGTATCGGCATTTGGATATCTGCCCTTCCCGTCAGTTCCACGAATGCCGGCATGCCCTCGTCGTCGACCGCAGGCAACTCCGTCATCGGCAACTTCGTCGGGACCGACGTGACGGGTACCGCCAACCTGGGCAACGGGAGCGACGGCATTCAGGTTGACGGCACGTCGGCTTCGATTCTGGTAAACGTCATCTCCGCGAACGGCGGCAACGGAATCTCGATCGCGAACGCAGACGGATCTCTCGTCCAGGCGAACATAGTCGGCGGGGTCGGAGGTGCCAGGGGGAACGTCGGCTTCGGCGTCGTCCTCTCAGGTTCCGCCCGCAACACGATCGGCGGGACGACTCCGAGCCAGAGGAACACGATCTCGTCGAACGGGCAGATCGGCCTGATGATTCAAGAGGGATCGCACTCCAACGTCGTCTCGGGGAACTTTGTCGGCCTCAGCACTAACGGCCGAGCCGGTTGGGGCAATTCCAACGGGATCGTCGTGATCGACTCGCCCGGCAATACGATCGGCGGCTATGCCCCCGGCTCGGGCAACGTGGTCAGCAGCAACAGCAACTTCGGCATCGATATCGTCGGATCGGCGTCGATCGGAACGTTCGTCGTCAGCAACATCGTCGGCCTCGACTCGAACGGAAACCAGCTCGCGCCAAACCTCTCCGACGGACTCTACATCGACAACACGCCCGGCGTCATCGTCCAGGGGAACGTGTTCTCGGGCAACCTCGGCGCAGGTATCCTGGTCTCAGGGCCGGGCTCGACGGGCGTCAAGATCGACCGAAACATTATCGGCCTCGACGGTTCAGGAACGCAGCCGCGAGGGAACGGGCAGAGCGGCGTTTTCCTCAACGGATCACCGATGGGTACGGTCGGTGGCCCCGTGGGCTCCCGCCTCAACCTGATCTCCTCCAACGGCTTCGCAGGCGTCGAGATCGCCGGGGTGGGGGCGTCGGGTAATCTCGTCGCCGGCAACGACATCGGCTTTGACGTCGCCGGACGGCCCGGCCTGGGGAATAACGAAGGTATCCTGATCGTCGACGCGCCGGGATCGACAATCGGCGGCACGAACGCCCCGAACGTGATTGGCAGCAATAACGTTATCGGGATTCACGTCAATGGAGCGGGGTCGACCGGCACCGTGATCGACAACAACGTCGTCGGCCTCGGCCCTGACGGCGAAAGCCTCGCGCCCAACGGTGCGGACGGCATCTTCATCGAAGACGCCCCCGGGGTGGTGGTTGAGCGAAGCGTGATCTCGGGCAACGGCAGCGTCGGTATCCAGATCTTCGGGTCGGCGTCGCGCGGTGCCGTCATCCGCCAGAACCTGATTGGCACCGACCGGAATGGGACGGCCGTACGCGGCAACGGACGCGTCGGCATCTATCTCAACGACGTGAATAACGTCACCATCGGCGGGCTCGACTCGTCTGACCGGAACGTGATCTCTGGCAATAACTCGGTCGGTGTCCAGATCGTCGGTGCCGCCACCCGTGGCAATCTGATCGCGGCAAACGTCATCGGACTCGACATCACCGGCCTGAAGCCCCTGCCAAACAAATTCGATGGCATCCTGATCCAGGCCCCTGGCAACACGGTCGGCGGAACTTCGGTCGGAGCGCGAAACGTGATCGGGGCCAACGGTTCCACAGGGATTCATCTCTTCGGAACCGACGCCTCAGGCAATGTCATCCAGGGCAACTTCATCGGTGTTGACGCCAACGGCCTGACCGCCCGGGGCAACGGCATGTTCGGCGTCATCATCGACGGCGCGTCGGGGAATCTCGTCGGCGGCACCCAGGCCGGGGCGGGCAACGTCATCACCGGAGACGCCTCCGCAGACGTCGAGATCGCGGCCACCAATGGCACCGGAAACGTCGTCGCGGGCAACTTCATTGGCACGGACGCAACAGGATTGGTCGGACTCTCGGGGGCCGCGATCGGCGTCTTCCTCAACAATGCCCCCAGAAATCTGATCGGCGGGACCACGACCTCGGCCCTCAACCGGATTGGCGGACATCCCGTGGCCGGAGTTCAGATCTTCGGCACCGGCTCGATAGGGAACGCCGTCTTCGGCAACCTGATCGGCCAGATCACGGGGGCCTCCCCCACCCTGGTGAACAGCCTCGGCGTCCTGATCAACGACGGCCAACAGAACCAGGTTGGCGGCACCGGGCCAGGCCAGCCCAACGCGATCGGCGGTGGAATCACCGCGATCAACGTCTCGGGGAGCATGGAGTCTGGGAACTCGATCCAGGGCAACACGATCTTCCAGACGAATTCGTCAATCTCGTCCGTGACCCCCGCCCTTACAAACCTGGTAGTCCCGAACGGTCCGCGTCGTCTGATCCGGAAGCGGTAAGCTCCACACGCGCAGGCAAGCAAGGGTGTCTCGGCAAAGACGATTCAACCCCGCCGGTCCATTCTGCCGATGAAGTCGATGTGAGACGTGCATGCGTCTCGCGGTGCGCTCGCGGCGCTGGAAGCACGACGGTTGGCCGGGGACTCGGCCAAGGAGAACGCCATGGATTGGCTGAGGCAAATGGGGCTCACCATCGGTTTACTCGCGTTCGGCGGGAGTCTGGCGCACGCCCAGGGTGAAATCTCCCCCGGGTCAGACGCCCCTCCCCGCGTTGCGCTGGCCGACCCCGCCGCAATCCAGGAACCGGGGCCGACGACCCCATCTTCGCCCCCCGCGACTCGACCGGCCCCTCCATCACCGGCCACCCCCGTGCCGGCCAACCCGACAACTCCCTCCGCCACGGCCCTGGCCACGCCCACTCCGCCCCCGATCATTCCGACACCCGCAACGCCCAGCCTCGTTGGTTCGGGACTCTTCAACCAAGAGAACTCAGCGTTCCAAGACCTCGCGGGGACGCGACCGAGCCGCACGGTCGAATTCCTCGGAGACGCCTTCGGACAACTTGCCAACAGGCCCCCAATCCCTACCCCCCCGCCGCCGTTGCCCACTCCCAACCCGCCGCCCGGACCCATTGGCAATGGCGGACGTGGGACGCTTCCACGCGGGGCCGTCTTGCTCCCCTCGGTGAGAGGATTCAAGATCGCCGAAGGGCAGACCCCGCGACCCGTGGACCGGGTCTATTACTTCACGAATTACTTCAACAACGTCAATCAGCAGATCAACCGGGAATATCACTCGCCGATCAACTCGATCATGGCCTATCGCCACACGCTCGGATTTGAAAAGACGTTCATGGACGGCCAGGCGTCATTCGGTGCCCAATTGCCGATCAACACCCTCTCTGTGAACGACCGCAACCGCCACGGCGGCACGACGACCTCGGTCGGCGACCTTAGCCTGATTGGCAAGTATGCCTTCTTGACCGATCCCAAGACTGGAAGCCTGTTCTCCGGCGGCGTTGCCCTGACGATCCCTACCGGCCCGAGCTACTTCGCGGCCAACCGGGCGGTGACCAACCTCCATTACGCCAGCATCAGCCCTTATCTTGGCTACATCTGGGCTCGCGACCGGTTCTTCTTCCAGGGCTTCAACTCGGTCAGCGTGCCGACCAGTTCTCGCGACGTCACCTATCTCTACAGTGACTTTGGCATTGGTTATTACGTCTACCGATCCGACAATCCGAAGAACTGGCTTTCGGCCGTCGTCCCGACGCTCGAGCTCCACGTCAACACCCCCCTCAACCACCGAGGCGGCTATCTCCGAGATCCTGCCGGCTCAGCCGACGTCGTTGACTTCACCTATGGCCTCAACGCCTTCTTCTACGAGAAGACCAAGGCCTCCATCGGCCTCGTGACGCCGATCACCGGTCCCCGCCCCTTCAGCTTCGAAGTCCTGGCGAACCTGAGCTATCGGTTTTGATGATCCCCAACGACTTCCCCTGACGTTCGGTACGCAAGCTCAGATAGAATGGAGCGGAGCACCGATCGTCCGGGGAGAGGTTATGGGGATCATCAAGCAACTGCCTGCGTCCGTTATCAATCAGATCGCTGCCGGCGAAGTGGTTGAGCGGCCCGCGAGCGTGGTCAAAGAACTGCTCGAAAACGCGATCGACGCCGGCGCGACCCGGGTCGACCTCTCCGTCGAGCGCGGGGGGAAAGACCTCGTCCGGGTCGCCGATAACGGCAAGGGGATGTCGCGAGACGACTTGCCGATGGCCTTCACGCCCCACGCCACGAGCAAGCTCGTCGAGGCCGACGACCTCTTCCGAATCCGCACGCTCGGCTTTCGCGGTGAGGCCCTCGCCGCCATCGCCGAAGTCTCGAAGCTGCGGTGTCAGACCCGGCAGGTCGAAGATGACACCGGCTCTGAGCTGACCATCGAGGCAGGCGTGGCCTCGCCGATCAAAGACTGCGGCGGCCCGCCCGGAACGGTCATTGAGGTCAGGAACCTCTTCTTCAACACCCCCGTGCGCCGGACGTTCCTCAAGTCAGATTCGACCGAGGCAGGGCACGTCGCCGAGATGTTCGCCCGGATCGCCCTGGCCCATCCAACCGTCCACATGACCTATCGATCGTCGAACAAGGTCGTCCATGACCTGCACCCGGTGACGGGCATCAAAGAGCGGATTGCGATCTTCTTCGGCCGAGAGCTTGCCGACTCGCTGCTCTGGGTCGAGAGCCGGGTCGAGACGACCAGCCTCTGGGGATATGTTGGCCACCCCTCGCAGAGCCGATCCAACAACAAGAGCCAGTTCCTCTTCGTCGGCGGCCGATATGTCCGAGACCGATCGCTCGGCCACGCACTCTCTGAGGCGTATCGCGGCCTCTTGATGGTCGGACGCCAGCCGGTCGCGTTCGTCCACCTCGAAATTCCTCCCGAAGAGGTGGACGTCAACGTCCATCCGACCAAGATCGAAGTCCGGTTTCGCGACGGGCATCGGATCTATTCGCAACTGCTCTCGACCGTCCGCCAGGCCTTCCTCTCCAGTGACCTCCATTCCCGACTCCAGGCCCCGCACAATCCTCTGGTCGACGAACCCGCCAACGAACCGCCGCCCCAAGCTGCCTTCGGCCTGACTTCGCCCGACCCCGATCGCCAGGCGGTCGGCTCCTGGTTCACGACGAGCAAGCCGACCGGTTTCCAATCCTTCCCCTCGCCCGGCTACGCGGGAGGACCGGCGACCTCAGCACCGGCCTGGGCGTCGAACCTTCCCGAGCCACCCACGCCCTCTCGGCAGGTCGCGTTCAACGAGTTTCAGGACGAGCACGAAGTCAAGGCGACGGTCGTCGCGAACCCAAGCCTCCTTCCGTCTCCGAGGGCAATCGAACTCCCGGGACGGGGCGTCACGCTCAAGGCGATCCAGGTCCACGAGACCTATCTCGTCGCCGAAACGGCTGACGGCATGGTCGTGATCGATCAACACGCCTTGCATGAACGGATCTTGTACGAAGAACTAAAGGCACGCGTGGGGCAGGGGGGCGTCGAGTCGCAACGTCTCCTCGTTCCCGAGCCGGTCGACCTCTCCGCGCCCGAGGCGGCAGCAGTGCTCGAACGTCGCGACGTGCTGGCCCGACTCGGCCTCGAAATCGAACCGTTCGGCGGAGACACGGTCCTTGTTTCGAGCACCCCGGCAATGCTTCGAGGCGTAACCCCCGAACAGTTGCTCCGCGACCTCGCTGACCACTTCCGTTCGAGCGTACTGCCGCCCACGGCGGATGCCGTGCTCGAAGACGTCCTGAACATGGTCGCATGCAAAGCCGCCGTGAAGGCGAATCAGCGACTCGCCCCCGAAGAGATCGCGTCCCTCCTCGACCGCCGCCACCTCGTCTCCGACTCGCACCACTGCCCCCACGGTCGGCCGACGGCCCTGGTCTTCACCAAGGCGGAACTCGAAAAGCAATTCGGCCGAATTTGATCACGCCAGCACGGCCTTCACCGGCTTGCCGACCCCATCCTTGGTGACATAGAACGGACGCTCCTCGGTGATGACGCCGAACTTGGGGCCGATCCCAAGTTGGTGATAGATCGTCGCATGGAGATCGGTGACGGTGACAGGGTCTTTGATCGTCCCGAACGGCGACTCTTCGCTCGTCTCGCCGTGGACGTAGCCCTTCTTGACCCCGCCACCGAAGAGGAGCACTGAGCCGGCACCCGTGAAGTGGCGATGGTGGCCATACGTCGCGAGGCCAGCGAGGACATCCGGCTGGGCCACCTGATCGGGAACCCGCTTATCGGCCTTCCCCTCGATCAGCACCGATCGGCTGAACTCGCTCGCAAGCACGATCAGGGTGCGGTCGAGGAGGCCGCGCTGTTCGAGGTCGAGCACGAGTCGCGCGATCGGGGCGTCGATCTGCGTCTTGAGATCGGCGAGCCGGGTATGGCCGTTGTCGTGGGTGTCCCAGTTCACGAACGGGATGTATTCGGTCGTCACCTCGATACAGCGTGCCCCGACCTCAACCAGTCGGCGCGCCAGCAAGCAGCCAAGTCCGAACCGGCCGGTGTTGTAGACGTCATAACTGGGTCGCGGTTCGAGCGTGAGGTCGAACGCCTTGGCGGCTTCGGAATTGAGCAGGCGATCGGCGTTTTCGAGCGATCGGAGCAGTGATTCCCGCTGATAGTCAGAGGCTTGCCTCGCCACCGGGCTGGCGTCGACGAGCCGTTTGTAAGCCCTCGCCCGATTCTGGAACCGCGAGAGGGTCATGCCGGCGGGAGGCCGAACGGTGGCGACCGCGTCGACGGGGTTGGGGACGCGGAACGGCCCGAACTCAGAACCGAGGACACCGCCCGTCTGGAACGACTTCAACTCTTCGGCCTCGCCATTGCCGTCGATGCGCTGACCGATATCGATATAGGCAGGCACCGCCGCATTCTTCGGCCCGAGAGCGTGGGCCACCCAGGCACAGAGGTGCGGCGCAGCGACGTTGACCGGCGGCTCATAACCGGTGTGCCAGTGGTATTGATGCCGCGAATGGAGGATCGAGCCAAGGTCGGCACCCACCGCCGTTCGGATCAGTGTACCCCGATCCATCACGCGAGCCATTCGCTCCAAACCCTGCGTGAACCGGATGCCGTCGACGGCCGTCGGGATCGCCGAGAACGTGCTGGCGACATCCTGAGCCTTCATCCCGGGCTTGAACGGAGTGTATCGCTTGGGGTCAAAGGTCTCGGCATGGGCCATACCGCCGCCCATCCAGAGGATAATCACGGCGTCGGCCTTCGCATCGCGACGCAGCGTCTCGATGTCGTCGGCCGCCTGAACCGGGCGAGGGCGGCTCGCCCCGAGTGCGGAGATCGTCGCAAGGCTCGCGGTCTTGAGGAAGTCGCGGCGTGAACCGATCTGATGCATGGCCTCTATCTCCAAGCGGTCCCCATCTCAGGGGATGAGCTGAAATTCCGGCAACATGACGAGCGACCAGAGCAGGTCTTGGACCCCAGCGACGGTCGCCGGAGAGCCAGCCAACTCCTGGGCGGCCTTCAACTCGGCGGCCACCGGTTCGCGTCCAAGAGCGTCGACGAAGAGAGTCTTGATCAGCCAGTTGGGGGCCTTGCCAAGAGCCGCGATCCGCCTCTCGGCCCCGGCCTTGAGCCGATCGTCGAGGGTCGAACCGTTGCTCATTTCTAGGGCCTGAAGGGTCGTGGCGATCGAGTCGCGGCGGGTGACGACCTGTTCGCGACTGGTCCGGCCGAGAGCGGCAATCAAGGGGTCGTCGAACACCAGGGCCGCACGGAGCCGGTCATCGCCGCCGACCACGCCTGACGAGCCGATCGAAGCTGCGAGGTCGATCGAGCCGTAAAGCGACGCCGCACCCGGCAACTCGGCCGCGTGGTTCCAGCCGGTCGTCTTGGCGTCAGCCGTCTTCCAACGAGTGTCGGCCGTCTTCGCCCAGAGCCAGGAAGAGTCACTCCCGACCCCCCAGGCAAGTCGATCCCCCTCAAATCCGCCGACCCATCCGATAAAGGCTGCCGGGTTGGCCCCTCGAATCTGAATCCCCTTCTTATGCTCGGGATCGGGCCAGTTGGTCGCCTCCACCGCGATCACGTTGGGGCCGATCTTGAGGCGAGCGGTGATGTCGACTGAGAGCGGCTTGGACCAATCGGTGCTCGCCCCGACGCGTTGACCGTTGACATAGAGAACCAATTCATTATCGCAAGTCGCAACGACCACAGCGCGGGTCGGGAGCTTGTCGAGTCGGACGACCTTGCGGAGGAGGATGCGTCCACCGGGATCGGCCGAAGCGCCGGGATGGCTCCAGATCCATTGGGCCTCAACCTTCGGCGGGGCGACGGCCTTCGGCTTCGATTCGGCGGCGATCACCGCCCGGACGGCGGCGACCTGTCCCCCCTGGCCTCGACCGTCGACCGTGATCATTTCACCGGTCGCCTTCGGCCAGACCTCGGTGACGGTCGAGAGGGCGTCAGCAAATTGCTCGGCCGACATCCGCCGCGTATAGGGGCCTCGGAATTGATAAACGGCCTTCGTCTCCGGGCTAGGGAAGCCGACCGACGCGAGCGAATAGGCCCGCGAGGTCGCGATCAGGGCGAGCGTGTGCTTGACGTCGTGCCGATGCGCCACAAAGTCGTCGGCCAGCCAGTCGAGGAGGTCTTGATTCCAGGCGGGCTGGTCCATGTCATCGAGCGGCTCGACCAGTCCGCGTCCCATCAAGTGCGCCCAGAGGCGATTGACGATCGTGCGGGCAAATCGGCCGTTCTCGGGCTTCACGACCAGGTCAGAGAGCTGGGCCATGCGGCGGGCACGAGGGGTGGCGGCGTCGATCGAGCCGAGTTCGGGATAGATGAAGCGGATCGCCGACGTCTTTCCGGTCGGCTTGTCGCAACGGTTGATTTCGAGCGGAGTCTCCGAGAAGACGCTCGCCAGGCCATAGGCGTCGGTAAGCTTCCAGGCGTTGACGAAGCTGTCATGACAGCTCGCGCACTTGAGGTTGGTCCCGAGAAAGACCTGCGCGAGGTTCTGGGCCGCCTGGACGGGCGGCACCTGGCTCCCATTGACGACACCTCGCCAGACGATCCCCTTCGTGAAACCTTCCGAACCAGGCACGGGGTTAATCAACTCGCGTACGAACCGGTCATAAGGCGTGTTGTCATAGAGGGCCTGAAAGAGCCATCGCGTGATCGTGATCCGGCCGCCGTCGATGAAGCCGGTCCCTCGGTAGGCGTTGCGGAGGGCGTCGTTCCAGAACGAGAGCCAATGCATCGCATAGTCGGCACGATTCGCGAGGATCGATCTGACGAGCGTCTCTCGACGATCAGGACCCGTGTCTCCCTCAAAGTCTCTGACTTGTTTCGCAGTCGGCAGGAGACCGATCAGGTCGAGCGAGACGCGGCGGGCGAAAACGTGGTCAGAAGCGACCGGCCCGTCGATCGCAGCCCCGCCCTTCGCAAGGAACCGATCAATCGGATTCTTCGAGGCGAGGCCGGGCGAGGCAGGGGGGATCTCGGGCCGTCTGGGGGCGATCGGTGCCTTGCGAAAACCGAAGGTGAACCCCTGGGGCCAGACCATCCCCTGGTCGATCCACGTCCTGAGCGACGCGACCTCCTCACGCGAGAGCGGGTTACCCTTCTCGGGCATCCTCCGGCCATCTTCTGACCCGTCGACCAGATGAATGAGCAAGCTCTCGCCGCTCTTGCCGACGACGACCGCCGGTCCTTCCTCGCCGCCGCGCAGCAGGGCCTCGCGGGTTTCGAGCGAGAGGCCGCCTTTCGACTTCCCTCGGGCGTGGCACGACAGGCATTTTGCCTGGAAGATCGGTCTGATTTTCGTCTCGAAATCGATCTTCACCGTCTCGGCGGAGGGGGCCGTCGGTCCCTGAGACGCGACGACATGGCCGACGCTGAGAAGTAAGAGCGGCACTACGAGATAGGTCTTATTGGCCAACCGTCCACCTCGATGTCTCGCGAGGGCCTCGCCCTGCAACCTGCAAAATCTATCCTTCGTTGTACATGAACCGTCCCGGGAGAGACAAGGGCGGGGCATGTCGACCTTCACTCGGTATGATAAGAAGTGGTGAGGTCGAGGTGAATTCGCATCGTCGGGCTTTCGAGGAGAATGTGTCGTGCCTATCTACGTTTACGAGGAGATCCTGGAAGACGGGACGCCGGGCGAAGTCTTCGAGGTCCTCCAGCGCATGGTCGATGAAGCGATGCTCACGCATCCGAAGTCAGGTCGTCCGGTTCGCCGCGTCCTCCAGCCGCCGAGCATCCCGTTCAAGTCGGGCGGCCCGTCGGCCAAGACGAGCCTTGATGACGGCAAGCTCGCCAGGCTCGGCTTCACGAAGTATCAGAAGGCGTCCGATGGTCGTTACGAGAAGGCCGTCGGCACCGGCCCCGACCTCCTGAAGCGCGGGGTGGATTTCTAAGCGACGGATGGATTGATTGGCCCGGACGGATCGATCGTGCCGATCTCTCTGCGAGACGATTCCCCCAAGCCAGGGAGAAATCGTCGAGGGAGAAGGCTGCGACATGGGGAACTCTCGCGTCATCCGTCGAATCATGATCGGATGGCTCCTGGCCCTATCGACTTGCGGCCTTGCCTCCGCACAAAGCATCGGCGCGTCGCGAGGCGAAGTCTATGAGCCTGCGAGCCGACAGCCGAGGCTGGGTGCGTCGCCGGGAGCCGGGGCGAACCCGCTCGGAGGCAGCCCGGGCGCAGGGGAGAACATCCTCGAAGGCCAGATGGGTTCGCGCGGAGCCAGGTTAATCCCCGACTCGACCGCCCCGAGCCAGAGTCGGATCGCGCCGGAAGCGGCCATCCCCGGCGTGTCTGCGTTGTCGGTGTTGCCGGGGCCTCGATCGACCGTGGGGTCGGCCTCGCCCTACGGGTCGCTGGCCCTGCCGGGGGAGCCCGACGAAGGGCCGGCCGATGGACTCACGCTCGACGCGGCGATTGAACGCCTCGTGCGATGCAATCTCGACCTCCGCTCGAAGGCGATGGAAATCCCCCAGGCCGATGCCGACATTTTGACTGCCAGCCTTCGAGCCAACCCCATCCTCTACACCGACGTCCAGTGCGTCCCTTACGGCAGCTTCTCAAAGCGACGGCCGGGCGGGCAGACGCAGTACGACCTCAACGTCACCTTTCCACTCGATGTCACCGGCAAACGTCGGTCGCGGACGCTCGTCGCCTACCGCGCCAGGCGTGTGATCGAGGCCCAGTATCAGGACGCCGTCCGCGAGGCGATCGATAACCTCTGCACCGAATTCGTCGACGTGCTCGCGACCCGCGAAACCGTCCGCGAAGCCCGACAGGCGGTGGCCGATTTCGAGACCGAGCCCGACGTAAAAAAGGCCAAGCCGATCGACGACGATCAGCGGCTCGAAGTCCAGCGCGAGGCGGCCGAGATCGCGCTGGCTGAGGCCGAAGAACAGCTCAAGTCCGACCTGCGGGCGCTCGGTGCTTTGATCAAGATGACGCCCCAGGAGTCGGAACGGCTGGCCGTGAAGGGTTCGCTCCACGATCGGACAACGGTCCCGCCGGCGGGAGATGCCTTGCTCCGATTGGCCCTCGTTGCTCGTCCCGACCTCGTGGCCTATCGGCTGGGGATGACGCGGGCCGACGCGGACGTTCAACTCGCCCTCGCCAATCGTTACCCAGACCTCTTCCTGCTGATCCAACCCTACACGTTCCAGGACGACACCCCGCTCGGTCTCAAAAGCGCGCACTCGTGGGGGGTCGGCCTCGGCGTACCGGTCCCTCTATTTAACCGCAATCAGGGCAATATCCGTCGCGCCCGCCTGAACGTCACGCAGACGCAGGTCGAGATGGCCGCGCTCGAGGATCGCGTCGAGATGGAGGTCCGTCAGGCCGAGCGGCAGTACAGCGTGACTCGCGTGGCGGTCGAACGGATCGAGCGGTCGCTCCTGCCCAAGGCGACCCAGGAGCACGACCGAGTCCAAAAACTCTACCTGGCAGGCAAGACCGACGAACTCGCCTTCCTCACAGCCGAGCGAGACTTCGACCTGGTCGTCCGCCAGTATCGCGACTCGCTCGTTCGCCACCGTCGGGCCATGTTCAAACTCAACTACGCCGTTGGTCAGCGGATTCTGCCATGAGACGCGGCCGGACCTCAGCGGCGACCCCGATATGCGGCGTCGGGATAATGGCGGGTGCCGTCGCCTGATTCAGTAGGAAAGGGGCGAAACCCCGATGCACTTTCTGAGTCATGTCGACCAATCCGGCAGCCTGGATGAGGTCGCGGAATCGTCGCGCTGAGCAGTGATGTACCTCGCCCTCGACCCGCGCGACGCAGACGTCATAGATGAGTCGGCCCCACAAACCGTCGCGATAGCCGTCGATCAGCATCAGGTCGCCGCCCGGCGCAAGCACCCGCTTCATCTCGCCAACGGCGCGGGCCTGGTCGGGATAGTGATGGAAGCTGTTGCAGCAGGTCACCACGTCAAACGCCCCGTTGGCGAAGGGGAGCCGTTCGCTATCTCCCTGAATTGGGATGATCCGCCCGGCATGGGCCTGAAACCTGGCCCGGCCCTTGTCGAGCATCCCGGAGACGAGGTCGATCCCCCAGACCTCGGCTTGAGGCAAGGCCGACCTCATCCGCTCGCCGAAAACCCCGGTGCCGCAGCCGACATCTAGGACCTTGAACGGCCGGTCGCCGAACCGAGCCTTGAGCCGACGGATGATGGCCCGGTGCGACGGGCCGAAGAGCAGGAGCTGGAGGATGCTCTTGTCATAGCTCTTGCTCCACTTCTGGAATTCATCCTTGGCCAACGTCGTATCGTACATCAGCAAGACTCCGTTCCCGGTCGAGACTCGGTCGGTGTGATTCGGCGGCGGAAACACGAGGAGATGTTCGATCAGATAACGCTTAACCGATTTATGAAAGCCCTACAACCCAAATTCTTAGCAAATTTGGCCGCTACGCGCCCTGTCTGCCTTGCTGAGGGAATGTGAAGATTTTCCATTTGACTCGCGGAATGGTCGGTGGGCCTGTTAAGGTTCAGCGACCCACTGGACGAACTGACCGCACCGAAGTGACCCGTACGCGATGAACCGAATTCAACTTCCATACACTGTCGGCCTGATCCAGATGCGGTGCTCGACCGACCCCGACGACAACCTCGACCGCGCCTGCGGGTTCCTCCGCGAGGCTGCGGCGAAGGGCTGTCAGATCGCCTGTCTGCCCGAGCTGTTCCGGTCGCAATACTTCTGCCAGACCGAAGACCACGCCAACTTTGACCTCGCCGAGTCGATCCCCGGCCCCTCGTCCGAGGTGCTGTCGCGGATGGCCGTCGAGACCAAGATGGTAATCGTCGGCTCGCTGTTCGAGCGAAGGGCGGCAGGCGTCTACCACAACACGGCCGTCGTCATCGAAACCGACGGCTCGATCCTGGGGAAGTATCGCAAGATGCACATCCCCGATGATCCACTCTATTACGAGAAGTTTTACTTCACACCCGGCGACCTCGGCTTCCAGGCGATCGAGACCTCGGCGGCGACCGTCGGCACGCTCATCTGCTGGGACCAGTGGTATCCCGAGGCAGCCCGCATAACGGCCCTCATGGGGGCAGATATTCTCTTCTACCCCACCGCCATCGGCTGGCACCCCGCCGAAAAAGCCGAGTATGGCGAGGCCCAGGCCAGCGCATGGGAGACCATGCAGCGCTCCCACGCGATCTCGAACGGGCTGTTCGTGATGGCCGTGAACCGGATCGGCCACGAAGGACCGACCGACGGCGGGATCGAATTTTGGGGCGGCAGCTTCGCCTCAGATCCATTCGGCCGCATCCTGGCCAAAGCGAGCCCGGATCGCGAAGAAGTCGTCGTCGTCACCTGCGACCCCAAGCTCGTCGAAACCACCCGCCGTCACTGGCCGTTCCTCCGCGACCGGCGGATCGACGCCTACGGGGGCCTCACCCAGCGACTTATCGACAGGCAATCATGAGCAAAAGCGACACCCCGGCCTCACTCGGTTTCCGCATGCCCGCCGAGTGGGAACCCCACGACGCCACCTGGATTGCCTGGCCCCACAACCGCGAAGACTGGCCGGGCAAGTTCGGCCCGATCCCCTGGGTCTATACCGAGATCGTCCGCCACATCAGCCAGGTCGAGACGGTCCATATCCTCGTCGACGACCGCGCGACGAGGCAGAACGCCGCCGACCGACTCGACCGGGCGGGCGTTGATCCGGAACGCGTCGTCTTCCATAAGATCCGCACCGACCGCGTCTGGACCCGAGACACTGGCCCGACGTTCGTGGTCAATCCCCAACTGGCCTCCCCCCTCGCCGTCGGGCTCGTCGGGTGGCGATTCAACGGCTGGGCCAAATATCACGACCACAAGCGAGATCGGCGCGTCCCGAGTCGTCTGGCCGAACGGCTCGGCCTCAATCTCTGGACGCCCGAAGTCGAGATCGAAGGCGAGTCTCGGCCGGTCGTACTCGAAGGCGGCTCGATCGACGTGAACGGGAAAGGGACACTCCTCACGACCGAGGAATGCCTTCTCTCCGAAATCCAGGCTCGTAACCCGGGGCTGGCGAAGGAGGCTCTCGAACAGGTCTTCGCCGATTTCCTGGGCATCTCGAAGGTGATCTGGCTCGGCCGGGGCATCGGGGGAGACGACACCCACGGCCACGTCGATGACCTCGCGCGATTCGTTGACGCCTCGACGGTCGTCACCGTCGTCGAGCCCAACGCCCACGACGAGAACTACGAGGCACTCGCGGATAACCTCGAACGTCTCCAGGCGGCCACCGATCAGGACGGCCAACCGCTCAAAATCGTCACGCTGCCAATGCCGCGACCGGTCGTGTTCGAAGGCCAGAGACTGCCGGCGAGCTATGCCAATTTCTACGTCGCGAACGGCCTCGTGCTCGTCCCGACGTTCAACGACCCCGCCGATCGCATTGCCCTGAACACCCTCTCAGAGTTGTTCCCCGACCGGCAGGTGGTCGGAATTCACTCCGTTGACCTCATCTGGGGACTCGGCACGATCCATTGCCTCACCCAGCAGCAACCCGCCGCCCCCAGTCATGAGCCGGCTTCGGCCGTCGAATGATCGACGGCCGAACCGCTTGACTCGGGGGATTGTGTCCCCGCGAAATTCCGAATCGAGAGCGACACGCAGATCACTCTCGATTCTGGAATGACTCACGGACGAGGGATCCTTGCGGCATGGGCTAGACGCTCCATGCGCAACGACGTTATGATGTTAGTTTGAACACAAGCACGATTGCGACTTCACGCAGAGCGACAGGACTGTTTTCCCATGGACCAGCGCCGCCCACCACGCAAGGGAGGCCATGCCCCCGGCCCGCGAGGTCCGAGGCCGAACGATCGCCCCCGCCGTCCCCAGCGATCATCCCACCCCACGCCCAAAGACGCGGAGGGCGGTAACGACCGCCTCCAAAAGATCCTCGCCCACGCCGGGATCGGTTCAAGGCGGGCCTGTGAGGAGTTGATCCTCGCCGGACGAGTGACCGTCAACGGCAAGATCGTCCGTGAACTCGGCTCGAAGGCCGACCCGAACGGAGCCAATGTCGCGGTTGACGGCGAGAAGGTCATCACCGAAAAGCCCGTCTATTACGCGGTCTACAAGCCCAGGGGCTACGTCTCGACCAATGCCGACCCCTCGGGCCGGCCCCGTGTGCTCGACCTCCTGCCGGAGATCCCCCAGCGGGTCTACACGGTCGGACGCCTCGACGAAATGAGCAGCGGCCTCATCATCCTGACCAATGATGGCACGCTCGCCCACAAGCTGGCGCACCCCAAATACGGTGTTGAGAAGCTCTATCGCGTCGTCGTGGCCGGATTGCCGACTCGCGAGGTCTTGAATCAGCTCACCGAAGGGATCTGGCTCGCCGAGGGCAAAGTGCGAGCGAAGCGCGTTCGCGCCGTCGGCAAGCGCGGTGACTCGACGATCCTCGAGATGGTGCTTTCCGAAGGCAAGAATCGCGAAGTCCGCCGGATGCTGGCGAAGTTCGGTCACAAGGTGATGTCGCTGACGCGGATCGCGGTCGGCCCGATCACAATCAAAGGTCTTTCCTCGGGCCAGTTCCGCTCGCTCACCCCGGTCGAAGTCGGACTGCTCCGCAAGACGGCGGCCGGCGAATACGTCGCCCCGTTCGCGTTCGATAAGAAGTCGGCTCGCCCCACACGCGTGCGTCCCGAAGGGGCTCCCTCCGGACCCGGACGGCCCCCAGCCCCTCGCGTCCAATCAGACCGACCTGCTGGCCCCGCCTCGCAGCGGCCGACCTCCGACCGACCCGCATTGCGGCCTTCAGGGTCAACCCCCCGCCGCCCAGAGTCTGACCGACCCGCACTCCGGCCTTCGGGACCGGGCGCTCGCCGTCCTGACTCCGACCGACCCGCACTCCGGCCTTCAGGTCCGGGAGCTCGGCGACCTGACTCCGACCGTCCTGCATTCCGGCCTTCAGGTCCGGGCGCTCGCCGTCCTGACTCCGACCGTCCTGCATTCCGGCCTTCAGGTCCGGGCGCTCGGCGACCTGAGTCTGACCGTCCTGCATTCCGGCCTTCGGGTCCGGGAGCCCGTCGCCCCGATACGGACCGCCCGAGCGACGACCGGCCCGCTCTCCGGCGACCGGAAGGAGGGTCATCAGGACCCGTCGTCCGTCCGCCAGGTCTCCCTCCTTCGCAGAGACGTCCGGAAGGATCGAACGCGACCGGTGGTCCGTCGGCCGGTTCGCCTCCTCCTCCTCGCCGTGTCGAGGGCGCTGGTCAGAACCAGTCGGGACCGCCGCCGCGCCGTCCCTCGGGGCCGCCCCCCCGTCCGTCCCGACCCCCTGCGCGTCGCGATGACTCCGAGCGGTTGATCGACTCATCTGGAGACGATTTCTCCCCCAGGGGAGGCCGACGTGTCATTGGGATGGAAGGTGCCGGCGCTCCTCCTCCCCGACCTGTCGGGAAGCGTCCTCCGTCCAAGTCCAAGCCGCCGCCCCGTCGCCCTCCAGGTCCGATCAAACCCCGACGGCGTCGCGACGGTTAAGGCCGTTTGCTGCCGAACGTAGCGATCCTCCTCGGCTGGGTCGAAAACCTAGCAATGGAATTGCCTCTGTAGGCTGGATCAAGACCCAGCCTACAGAGATGCTGTACGCGATACCCAAGCGGAGACCGCTCTGGGACGGATATCCGCCCCTCGGAGCCTGAGAGGATGACGACGTTGGAAGCTGTCGCACCGGCCTGCTCAACCCAGTTGGCCGCCCGCGTCATCGAGAACGTCGTCGTGGCTGAGGGAACTTACCGGCTCCGGATCGAGGCCCCCGCGATCGCGCGGACGATCCAGCCGGGTCAGTTTCTGATGGTCCGCGCGACAAAGACGCTCGACCCCCTCCTCGGCAGACCGTTTGCCCTCTATGAGGTCGACGGCGACTCGATCGACGTGGTTTATCTCGTCGTCGGACGCGGCACGTCTGAATTATCGAATCGACGGCCGGGTGACGTGGTCTCGGTCTGGGGACCGCTCGGCCATCCCTTCGGCCCGCCTCCCGACGGCGGTGTGATTTATGTCGCGGGAGGCATCGGCCAGACGCCGTTTCTCTCGCTCGCTCGATGGTGGAGCGGCCAGGCGAGTTACGGCGGGATTGCCTGCCCAAAACCCGTCACGTCGTCCCGACTTCTCTATGGTGTCCGCACGGCCGGTCTCGCTGCGGGACTGTCTGACTTCGAAGCCGCAGGTCTCCCTGTTGAACTGGCCACAGACGACGGCTCGGCCGGCCATCACGGCTATGTGACCGACCTGCTTCGGTCTCGGCTCGAACGCGGCGAACGACCGGTGAAGGTGATCGGCTGCGGCCCGCCGCCCATGCTGGAATCGCTTTCAAAACTGGTCGCCGAATATCAGGTTTCGTGCGACCTCTCCCTCGAAAACCACATGGCCTGCGGGTTTGGCGTCTGTTTCAGTTGCGTCGCCAAGATCCGTCAGGCGGACGGCTCGATCGACCTTCGCCGGGTCTGCGTCGAAGGGCCGGTCTTCCCGGCGTCGAGCGTCGTCTGGTAAGGGGTCAGTGCTTGGTCCCTCCCCGGAGGCGGATCTGGTCGCGAATCCGGGCCGCTCGTTCGTACTCTTCGGCCACGACGGCTTCTTCGAGTTGCTCTTTGAGAGTCTTCGCGACCGCGAAATTCTTGCGGATCTCGTTCTCGAGCACGCGAAGCTGTTCGACGAGCGGGTCGTTCACCGAGTCTTCGACGTCGCGATCAGAGGTCATGGTCTCGCCGTGCGTCGTGAGGCTGGTGATGCCGTCTTGGACCGCGTCAACCGCCTCTTCGGGCTTGCGACGACCCAAGGCGAGGGCCGCCAGGGCCTGCGTCCGGTGGAAGAGGACGAGTCCGCGAAAGCGTTCGTGCGAGGTAATGTACTCGGTCGTCGGTGAATGACGGCCGACGAAATCCATCAATGCGAGCGTGTGCTCGGCATCCTTTAACGCCTGGTCATACCGCTGGAGTGAGAGCCAGGCGACCCGGCGGTGATAGAACTGCATGAACTCGCGGTCAGACTCGACGCAGTGGACCGCCTCCATCAACCACGACGGAGCCTTCCCCCCGGGTGCCAGGCCGCGAGCGGCGGCTCGATGGCGGAGGAAGTCGAGATAGGTGGCGAAGTTGTGTGGCCGAAGTCCGTCCGGCCGGCCCTCGACCTCGAGCTGCAAGAGCCCGAGGTCGACCCGGATCTGGAGGACCATCCGCCCATCGCGCGCCCGAACCTCTCGCGCCATGATGTCGCCTGGTTCGGGGTCATAGGCCCAACCCTGGATCGCCTCGTCAATATCCCGGCGCATGATCGACTCCCGTCGCTCGGCGGCTTCCCCATTTTCATTATAGGGACAGAAGGCCCACCTTGGCCACGTCGATTGGGCGATCGCTTCACCCTCATTGACACCCCGTCGCCGGCACGACCATGATTGCCCGACCGGAGAGACGACAGGTAGCCCCAGAGATCATAGCGCATGTTCACGAGCGAGCCCAGTTTGCCCGAGCGGATCGAGCGGATCATCCGGGACACGAAAATCGTTGACCCACACACTCACATCCGCTGCGACCAGCCGACTGCGCCGGACCTGGCTTCGCTCATGAGCTACCACTGGCTCCAGACCGAGTTGAACTCGGTTGGCCAGCCTCCGGCCGATCGCGACCCGTCACTTCCCCCCGACGAACGTGTCCGACGCGCCATCCCTTATCTCCGCAAGATGCGTAACACCGCGATGTCGTGGTGTTTCTATCGAATCCTCCGTGACCTCTTCGACTTCTACGACCCGCACCTCACCGAGCAGAACTACCGCTCGATCATCGACCGCGTCTCGACCGCCGGCAGCGATCCCGGCTGGGCGTCGCACGTCCTGAACGAACGGTGCAAGATCGAGACGCTTGTCACCAGTCTTGGCAATAAGAGTGCCGATCCGGCGAAGAATCCGTCCTACGTCAAGTATATGCTCGACGCTCACTATCTCTTCTGTCCGGGCGTCGCCACCGATCTCACGCCGTACTTCACTGGACTGACCAGCAAGACCGCGTATTTCTCCGCGCTCGAATCGATCCTCGGTGCCGGTCTCGGAACTCCTGCAATCGTTGCCCGCAGGCTAAACGACTGGCTGGATTCGGTCGTACGCGACGATGTCCGCTTCTCGAACACCTTCATCCCGATCCAACAGCGGTTCAACGAGCCCGACGAGACGGCCGTCGCACGCATCCTCGCTCGGGCCGCCTCGGGAGGCGAGATCAACGGCGACGACGTCGACGTCCTTGCCGGATTCGTGTCGTGGAAGACGCTCGAATGGCATCACGACAACCACAAGGCCTTCCAGATTGCAGTCGGTGCCGAGTATTTCATCTGCGACGGCAAGAGCATCCCTCGCTTCCAGCAGACCTGGACGAGCGACATGGCGCGGGTGTTTCATCGCTTCTCGAACGTCCGGTTCGACTTGATGATGGCGTCTGACGTGCTCTCCCACGAGGTCGCGGTGCTGGCCCGACAGTTCCCGAACGTCTACCTCTCGGGCTACTGGTGGCACAACTTCTTCCCGCCCATGATCGAAAAGAACGTCGCGATGAGGCTTCAGGTCGCCCCAATGACCAAGTTCGGCGGCTTCTTGTGCGACGCCTATTACGCTGAGTGGACCTACGGCAAGTTGCAAGTGGTGAGCAAGTCGATGTCCGCTGCCTTCTCCCACTTGATCGAGTCCGGCTTCTATGAGGAAGAAGACGTCCCCGGGATGCTGAAGCAGATCCTTCACGACACCCCGCGGGATCTCTATGAGCTGGCATAACACCGTTTGGGTGTCGCTCTCGATTTCCATTCGAGAGCGACAGCCAAGCACTCCAGCCCCGCAGAGGTTTTGGCGGTAGGGTATTGATTATTGACCGTCGTTTGGCGATAATTCTCTTTCCAAGCAAGACATGTGCTCATCGCCCTCCTAGCTCAATTGGTAGAGCAGCTGACTCTTAATCAGCGGGTTGTAGGTTCGAGTCCTACGGGGGGCACTCCCATCAGGCACTATCAGTGAATAACTGGTGGTGCCTTTTTTTGTTCGACAAGAGAACTTGTCGATCCGCGCCTGCGTCAGCCCTATGACTCGTATCGCCCGTCACCATTCGAGAGACCTCACCATGAAGTCGATCCCCAAGTGCTGGTGGTCCGCCTTGGTCCTTGCGGCGTTCGTCGGCTGCGACAGCCCCGCCCCGACCCCCGTTGCCCCAGCCAAGCCGGCCGAAGCGAAGAAGACGGAAGAGAAGAAGGTCGATGTCAAAGACGCTAAGCTAAGCGACAAGGAACTCGCGGCGATCAAGCTGCTGCCTGAAGCCGAACAGAAGCTGGCCCTGGAACAGAAGCTCTGCCCCGTTGGCGACAGCCATCTTGGCGCAATGGGCAAGCCGTTCAAGGTCATGCTCAAAGGTCAGACCGTGTTCCTCTGCTGCGACGGCTGTGAGGACGAGGCGAAAGAAAAGGCCGACGCGATCCTCGCGAAACTTGCCAAGAAGTGAATGATTCTGAGCCGTCTCACATGGCCTGATTCGCTCCCCTTCGCGTTCGTCCCAAGTCGCCCCGGCGGGTACTGGTGTCGAGAACGCGAGTCCGTTAGAATTCGACTCCGTTAGCTAGTTAGAGGACGACGGGGAGCCTCGCTACGCGGAAGGACTCCGTCGCCCATTCTGGACCGGTGTTCACTCGTCCTGTGACCTAGGACACGACCGTTCGGGGCGTAAGCTTCGTTCGTGAAATGCTCCGCCCCCGGCTCTCCCCCGGAAAACGTCGCCAACGACGGATGAGATTCGTGCCGGTCCTCGGGCTGTTCGCTAACAAGTTCGCATCGCGCGGGTTTGAAGCGAGCGGGCCGTCTGTGCCAGTTCACGTCCTCTTCGTTTAAGGTCAGACCCTACCCCTCATCCAACCTTCCGAACTTCGCGTTCCTCGTCTCCACCCTGCTCGTTCGAGGTCGACGCCAGCAGACCTCTCCCGGCCCGTCGCGTCGAGACTTTCAGGGGCGTCTCATCTCGATCCAATTCCTCTATTCTGGAGCCAGATCACTCATGGGCCATTCCAACGCCCGTCAGTCTGCCGTCGCGGCCGTCACCGCCTGGAAGTCTAATGGCAGCCGTGTTCCGGCCCTCGCAAAGGGAATTGTCGAGTATTACGGCACCAACGTCTTCTCTGACAAGGTCATGCAGGAGCGGCTGCCGGATAAGGTTTACAAGGCGCTCCGCGACACGATCAAGAAGGGCGCTCCGCTCGACGGCACCGTCGCCGACTCCGTGGCAGAGGCGATGCGCGACTGGGCGATCGAAAAGGGTGCGACCCACTACACTCACTGGTTCCAGCCGATGACCGGCCTGACGGCCGAGAAGCACGACTCGTTCCTCGCACCCAACGATAACGGCGAGGCGATCCTCGAATTCAGCGGCAAGGAACTCGTCCGGGGCGAGCCCGACGCTTCGAGCTTCCCCTCCGGCGGCATCCGCGCCACGTTCGAGGCCCGAGGTTACACCGCGTGGGACCCCACCAGCCCCGCCTTCATCCTCGAAAATCCCAACGGCACCATCCTCTGCATCCCGACGGCCTTCTGCTCGTGGACCGGCGAGGCGCTCGACAAGAAGACCCCGCTGCTCCGCTCGATCGAGGCCCTCTCGAAGCAGGCAGTGCGCGTTCTCAAGCTGTTCGGATCGAAGTCGACCCAGGTCTCGACGACCGCCGGACCCGAGCAGGAATACTTCCTGATCGACAAGAACTTCTATCACGCCCGTCCCGACCTGATCAACGCCGGCCGGACCCTCTTCGGGGCCAAGCCGCCGAAGGGTCAGGAGATGGAAGACCACTACTTCGGCGCGATCCCCGAGCGGGTCCTCGCCTGCATGCTCGAGTCCGAGCAAGAGCTCTACAAGCTTGCCGTACCGGTCAAGACGAGGCACAACGAGGTCGCCCCCTCACAGTATGAGCTGGCACCGATCTTCGAGAGCGCCAACATCGCCACCGACCACAACATGCTGGTCATGGAGACGATGAAGCGCGTCGCCGATCGCTACGGCCTGACGCTGCTGCTCCACGAAAAGCCGTTCGCGGGCGTCAACGGCTCGGGCAAGCACCTCAACTGGTCGATGTCGGACGACGAGGGTAACAACCTTCTCAAGCCGGGCGACACCCCCCACGACAACGCCCAGTTCCTCGTCTTCCTCGCGGCCGTCATCAAGGCCGTCTCGAAGCATGGCGACCTGCTCCGCGCAGCGATCGCGACCCCGGCCAATGACCACCGCTTGGGTGCCAACGAAGCCCCCCCGGCGATCATCTCGATCTTCCTCGGCGACATGCTCCAGGACATCATCGATCAGATCGAGAAGGGCGGGGCCAAGAGCACCAAGGCCGGCGGCACGATGCAGATCGGCGTCACCATCCTGCCGACCCTGCCGCGCGACGCGGGCGACCGCAACCGGACGAGCCCGTTCGCCTTCACCGGCAACAAGTTCGAGTTCCGCGCGGTCGGTTCCAGCCAGTCGATCGCCGGCCCGCAAGTCGTGCTGAACACGATTGTCGCCGAGACGCTCGACGAGATCGCCACGCATCTCGAAGCCGCCATCAAGGCCGGCAAAGACTTCAACACCGAGATCCAGGCGATGCTGCCGAAGATTATCGCCGAGAGCAAGAAGGTCATCTTCAACGGCGACGGCTACTCCGCCGCCTGGCACGCCGAGGCCGAGAAGCGCGGCCTGCCCAACAAGCGAAACTGCGTTGATAGCCTGCCCGACCTGATCACGCCCAAGTCGATCGCCCTGTTCTGCAAGTACGGCGTCTTCAGCGAGCGCGAGCTGCACTCACGCTACGAGATCCTGCTTGAGAATTACATCAAGACGATCAACATCGAGGCCGGCCTGACCTCGCAGATCGCCACCAAGCAGATCCTCCCGGCCTCACTCCGCTACCAGGCCGAAGTCGCCCTGTCGATCTCCGCCGTCAAAGCCGCTGCCGGAGACGCCGCCGTCCCCTCCACTCAGAAAGCGATCCTCGCCGACCTGACGAAGACGATCGACGAGCTCTATACCGCGATCGGCAAGCTCAACGCCGCCGTCGATCACCACGCCGAAGGCGATAGCCTCTCGCATGCCAAGTATTCCCGCGACGTCATCATCCCCGCGATGAACGCCGTCCGCACCGCCGCCGACAAGCTCGAATCCACCGTCGCCGACGACCTCTGGCCGCTGCCGACGTATCAGGAAATGCTGTTCATCAAGTAATACGTCGCGGAACCGTCTCGAATCCGTCGCTTCGGTGACGTGAGCCCGGAATGTCAGATCGCCGAGGATCGGTCGTCACCGATCCCGGTGGTCTGCCGCGAGGAAAGGCCCTCATCCCGACGCTGTCTGTCGGGATCAGGGCGTGCCCCATGATGGAGCCCAAGCCTATTGGCTCCGGTGTGCCAGAGAGATCGGGCAGAGAGAATTCGGCCTGATTCTCCCCCCTCCTGTAGGCCGAGGGACAGACTTCTCCCGGCCTCACAAAATTCTTTTCGGAATCGCGGGACGACCCTGCCCCAAATTCAGATGGTGTTTGTGATCGATATTGTGATCACCACCTCGAAGCAGGAACATCCGCGATGACCAGCCAGGCACGCATCGACGCCAACAAACTCAACGCCCAGAAGTCCACCGGACCCAAGACCAAAGAGGGCAAGGC
>JANXSY010000096.1 GCA_025356435.1 Isosphaeraceae bacterium
CGGGATTGAGGCGCTGAAGGGTGGATTTCACGTCGGAGTTGACGGCAACGTGTGCTTTCTTGTTCTTATTGATCTCGGAGGCGTCGATGTCGACGTGAACGATCCGGCCGTGCTTGGCGAACTCGCTGAGCTTGCCGGTGACGCGGTCGTCGAACCGGACGCCGAAGGCGAGCAGCAGGTCGGCTTCGTTGATCGCGTAGTTCGAGTAAACGGTCCCGTGCATCCCGAGCATGCCGAGGCTCAGATAGTGGTCGTTCGGCAGCGAGCCGAGGCCCTGGAGGGTCATCGCGACCGGGATGCCGGTCCTGTTGACGAAATCACGCAACTCTTCCGCCGCGTTGGAGGCGATGACTCCGCCGCCGCAATAGACGATCGGCCGACGGCTCTGCCGGATCGCATCAGCGATCTCGCGGATCAGCTCCGGACTTGGCGCGGGGGGCAGGTGATAGCCGGGGAGGTCCATCGCCACGTCGTAATTCGGGTTCGCAACCTGGGTGTTCTGGACATCTTTGGGGATGTCGATCAACACCGGGCCGGGCCGACCGGTCGAGGCGATGTGGTACGCCTCTTTGAAGATGCGGGCGATGTCCTTGGCGTTCTGGACAAGATAATGATGCTTCGTGATCGCCCGGCAGACCTCGACCATCGGCGTTTCCTGGAACGCGTCAGTGCCGATGACCTTCGTCGGTACCTGGCCGGTGATCGCGATGATCGGGAGCGAGTCGAGCTTGGCGTCGGCAAGGCCGGTGACGAGGTTGAGCGCCCCCGGACCGGAGGTTGCCATCACGACGCCGGGCCGGCCGGTGACGCGGGCATAGCCCTCGGCCGCGAAGATGCCGCCCTGCTCGTGGCGGGGGAGAATGGTGCGGATGCGATCACGCTGGCGGGTCAGCGCCTGGTGCATCGGCATGCTCGCCCCGCCAGGGTAGGCGAATACGACGTCGACGCCGTGCCGAACAAGGGATTCGACCAGGATATCGGCCCCGGTCGTGGGCATGCGGGTGGTCGTCTTCGTCGTACGGTCGTCGATGGTGGCCACTTCGGTCTCTCTCCATCCAAGCCGGGGAACTTGCCGGTTTCGCGAAAGTCGCGGAACTTCATAGTCTAACTCATTCATCACCGTCTTCACAACCGAGATTCCCCGCCCTCGCTGGGCCGTGACCTTCGACGGACGGAGAATCCGGATCGGAAAGCCTTTATGGGACGAGCTGGTACGTCACAAACGCGATCCTCCGGCCATCGGGCGACCAGCATGGGACGTTCACCGTCCCCTGACCGCCGAAGAATTGGCCGAGCACATCGACCCCCTTGGACTCGATCGCCATTCGTCGGAGCGTGACGTCCTTGTTCTCAGGGTGGCCCTTGACATCTTTTTCATAGGTAAGAAAGACGAGGGTCTTCCCGTCAGGCGAGGGGTGGGGGAACCAGTTGTTGAACTCATCAACGGTGACTTGCTCTTGCCCGCCGCCGTCGGCACGCATCCGCCAGACCTGCATGGTGCCGGTGCGGTCGGAGTTAAAGTAGATCATCTTGCCGTCAGGGGAGTATTCGGGGCCGTCGTCGAGACCCTTGGCGGTCGTTAGCCGGGTCTCGGAACCGCTCCCGTCTGCGGGGGTCGTATAGATGTCAAACTCTCCCGCGCGGTCGCCGCAATAGGCCATTGTCTTGCCGTCGGGCGACCAGCCGTGCCAGTACGACGGGCCAATCGGTGTCACGAGCTTGGGCGGTCCTCCCGCGACCGGCAAGGTGTAGATGAGTGACTTCCGAGCCCCCTGCGACTGGTCGCTGATCGCGAGCAGGGTTCCGTCGGGGGAGACCCCGTGATCGTTGTTACACCGGGTGGCGAATCCGGTGTCGATGGCCTCTGGCTCCCCGCCGATCGCAGGGACGCGGAAGATCTGTCCGCCCCGGTTAAACAGGAGCGTCTTGCCGTCGCGCAGCCAGTTCGGGGCCTCGATCCGGCCTTCGGTCAGGTAGACAACGCGGCGATCCGTCGAGGCGAGCGACTGAGTCTCCAGGCTGCTGTAGAGCACTGGCTTTGATGACGCGGCGGGGGCCTCTGAGGTCATCTCCACGTCGGAGAACGTGGCCGTCTCGATGATGTCTTTGTTATGGGCACAGACGCCGATACCGACGTAATAGGGGTCGCGAAACGTGATCCGCTCGGCGGCCCCGGAGTAGCTGAGCTTGCCACCCGTGTTGCCGAGAAAGGCCGTGACGTAACCGCCTCGTTTGACGATCCGCAGACGGCCGGGACCGGAGACATTGGCCTGGACCTCGTGCGAGGTCGCGCCGGGGGATTCACGAAATTGGAGCGAGGTCAGACCGTCGCCGTGCAGGGCCACGTCAACATAGGCCGAGTCGGCGTCGAGGCTCTGGCGGATGATAAGGCACGCCTTGCGATGCGGGTCGGTCCCCTTACCGACGAAGGCGACATTCGCCGTCATCGTGAGGTCGCCCGATGCCTTCTTCCAGACGTAATGGAAGGCATCCTTGGTCGACCACATATTCTCGCCACTGCCGAGCACGGTATAGCGCTTCGTGGCCGGTTCGTAAGAGGCCGAACCGGGGTGGAGCACGGCCCCCACGTCGCTATGGCCCTCGAAATCGCCGACTGCTCCGACACCTTCCGCCAATGTCGATACAGTCCCTGCGAGGACCATTGCCACAACTCCGATACTCATCCTGATCTGCGTCATGGCTCGGCCTCGGCTTGGAACGATCGACGGTACGAGAACACCTCGGGACATACCGGCCAGACCCGACCGGGCCTCTGATTCTCAGTCATCGGAGACGCGACCGCAAGGGCCGCCATCGAGCCATTCTCAATCCGACACGATCGATGTAGATCAATAATAACAGGCACAGATAATCAATTGCTTTTATTTAATTTATGTATTGACTCTGGTTCTTCGACCTCCCCCGCGCGCACCCCGATCCCGCCGCCTTGATTATTTATCTAAAACTGTCGATAAGATCAGGC
>JANXSY010000229.1 GCA_025356435.1 Isosphaeraceae bacterium
GCCTCGGTTACCTGCTCGACATCGCGCCCAAGTCGTTGGAGAAGGTCATCTACTTCGCCGCGCACCTGGTCACGTGGATCGACACCGAGCGCCTGCACAAGGACCTGCCGTCGCTCGAGGCCGAGATGAAGGCCGAGGAGGGGCGCTACGCCGAGGCGAGGAGAGTAATTCAGGGGATGCTCGACATCAGCCCCGACATGCCGCCGGAGGACCGGGGTTGGTACACTCAGGAGATGGCCCGCCTGATCTATAGGGCGAGCAAGGCCGACTGCGGGACGCTCCAGACCGCCGCCCACAAGCAGAACCGCTACCTGCTCAAGCCCAAAGAGGGCATGGTCTTCAAGAAGCTCGAACCGCTCTGCCAGCAACGGGTGGCGGCGATCATCGAGTGGGTCCAGCAATCCCCCGACTACAAAGACCTCATCATGCGGATCCACGCCACCTTGGGCGACCTGCGGTTCGGGGTCGATCACGATACGTTCGAGCAAGCCTTCGACGACTTGGGGCGTGCGCTGGGCTTCTCGACGGAGCGACCGGATAAGGCGTGGGGCAAAGGCCCGGACAACCTGTGGTGTCTGAAGCGGGATCACTACTTGCTGGTCGAGTGCAAGAACCAAGTGAAGGCCGAGCGGGAGAAGATCGCCAAGACCGAAACGGGCCAGATGAACAATTCCTTCACCTGGGTCTCGGAGAACTACACGGGCGTAAGAGTATCCTGCATCATGATCATTCCCACGAAGAAGGTAGGCGAAGCCGCCGGGTTCAACATGCCGGTCACGGTCATGCGGGATCGCAATCTGAAGAGACTGGTGGGCAACTTCCAGAACTTCTTCAAAGAGTTCGCCGCCTGCGACCTCATGGACCTCAACCCGGCCACGGTCCAGAATTGGCTCAACGACCACAGCCTTTCCACCGACCTGCTGATCTCCACCTACACGGAACAGGTGGAGAGGTAGACCGATTTCGGTGCGATGCTGGTACTGAGATTACACCCAGGTTCCGAACGGTGGCGGATATTGAACCCCGCCCGCAACGCCGTCCAGCGCCCCAGGCACCAATTCCACCGCCACGAAGGAGTCGCCGCCCGAAAACGGTGACTCCAGGTGCGCAGCTAGCTTCGGCGATAACCCGAACTGGGGGTTAGAAGTTCGCATGGCCCACGGCCACTATGACCCGGTGGCCCTGCTGCCGGCTCGCCTCCATCCCCCTCTGGACCAGCGCCGAGCCGATGCCCTGCCTCTGGAGTTCGGGCAGGACCGCCATCGGGGAGAGGGACAGCGCCCGCACCGTCCCGACCTCGGGATGATCGGCGAGTCGCTGAAGAGGATGTGGCCGACGACATCGCCGCCCATTTCGGCGATCAAGGACAACCTGACGTGACCGTCGTCCCGCAGGGCATCGACAAGTCATACCTCATCCTCGCCGCCGAACGCCAGCCGGTTCACCCCCCGGATGTCGTCGAGGTCGGCGTCCGTCTCGAAACGGATGACCGGGCCGGTCTCGTTCATATTGCGGGTCCCATCGCCCCGGATCTCACCGCCACGGTCAAGAGGTTCGCCCTGAGCCCGTTTGGCCCGCCGCCGAGGTGGCTCCGTCCCCATTGATCCGGCCCAGCGCTTGCTCCCTCTCGAAAACCAGACCCGACCGCCGGTGGGCGAAGACCTCCATACTCGATTGCCCTCGTGCATTCCACTTAGATGCTCGCCCGCCCCGTGACGTCGGTCGGGAAGTTGTTGGCCGAGGCCAGCAGGGCGCAGTAGGCGTCGTACCCCTTGGCCGATGCGACCGTCGAGAGCGGCAGGCTGCCCCGCCACCTGAGGATGCGGTCCTGGTCGTCCCTGGCGCCGTGGACCTGTACCTGTGCCTACGAGAACGACGTCCAGGACGCTCTCAAGACCGGGACCGCCGCCGCCGTCATCTACGGCACTCGCAAGGAGGAGGCGAACCCGTCTGAGGAGTTGCGAATCGCCTTCGACGGCGATTGCGTCCTGTTCTCCGATGAGGCCGAGCGTATCTACCAGGAGTACGGCCTGGACAAGTTCCTCGAACACGAACGCCACAACGCTCGCAAACCCCTGCCCGATGGCCCTTTCGCCAAGTTGCTCCGCACTCTCTCGAAACAACAAGACGACAAACGCTTCAAGAAGTCACCGGTCCGAACCGCCTTGATGACGGCCAGGAACCTGCCCGCCCACCTGCGGGTCCTGAACACGCTCCTTACCTGGGAAGTGAACGTCGATGAGGCGTTCTTCCTGGGAGGCCTTCCGAAGACGGACATCCTGAGGGCCTTCCGCCCGCACATCTTCTTCGACGACCAGGAGGTCCATTGCATCCCGGCCTCGAAGGTCGTCTCAACCGGTCGGGTGCCCGGAAGGTCTGCCAATCTCCTCAACGTGCTGGGCGAGAGCAAGCAGCGCTCGCCTGCGCAGAAGAGACATTGAGCAGGAGGACTCCTTGGACATCGACAGATTCGAGGTCGAGATCGACTGCCCCGGTTGCGGCTTCGCCAACCCAGTCTGGCTCGGCCAGGCCCGCCTCCGGGACGTGGTGATCTGCCGGGGCTGCAAGGGCAACATCCAACTCGACGACAGCATGAACACCGTCCGCAAAGCCCGGCAGTCGATCCGGCGGTCGATGCGTGAGTCACGAGAAGCTATTGGACGGCTCAACCGAAGGTCGAGGTGATTGAGATGCAAGACAAGCTCGTCCAGTCGATCCGTTACAAGCTCCAGAAGCGGGTGAGGCGACTCAATTCGGCTCACCACGGCCAATTCCACGCCCTCTTAAGGGTGTTCAATCAATTCCTGGAGCAGTCCCCCCTCCTGGCCGGTGTCCGGGACGAACTCCTTGCCCGAACCGCCGGAGACGACATCCTCGAGACCTGTAACAGGATCATTGAGGGCGAGTGCCTCTTCGGGACGAGCGAGGCGGAAGCGGCGGCGATGGGCTACGAGATGCTCAAGAGGATCGCCGCAGACCCGGAGAATGACAGTCCGATCCACCTCGAAATGACCTACGGGGCTGGCGGCAAGTTCGACGAATGTCTCGACGTGTTACGGGCCACCTTCCTCGAACCCTTCTACGAGTACATCGACGAGCATATCGACGACCAGCAGGCGATCCTCTACTTCCTCAGGCGGTACAAGCACCGCAGCGAGTGGTTTCACGCCGATCGCCTCAGGGAAGCCGTGGAGGGCGACATTCAGCGTGGCGAGAAGGGTTTGGCCTATGACCTCTACGAATATCTGCACGACCAGGGGATCGACCTCCACATCGAGCCTCAGTCGGCCTCGGGCATCGCAGACTTGGTGGCCGAGCAGGTAGGCAAGGATCGGGTCGTTGCGGACACCAAGGTGTTCTGGCCCGAGAAGAGCAAGGGGAAGGCGTACATCCTCTCGGGTTTCCACCAGGCGTATACCTATGCCTGCGATTTCAACGAATCCTGCGCCTATCTGGTCATCTACAAGATGTGCAAGGAGGCCCTGAACTTCCTCGTCCCGACCAGCGAGGCGACCTTCCCCTGCCTGACGCTAAACAACAAGACGATCTTCTTTGTCATCGTGGACATCTGCGACCACGGGGCGTCGGCGAGTAAGCATGGCCCGTTGAGGAGCGTGGACATCACCGAAAAGGAATTGATTCAATCTGCCGAGTTCGAACCCGGCGGGCTTTCAGGGGGATCGACGATCACGTCTCAATGTTCGAGGTCCTCGTCGCCGCCCCCAATGAATTTATCCCGCCCGCCTTCAACTTCTGGTAAATCTCCTGGGTCGGGGCCAGCCAGACCGATCCAGTCCCCCGGAACGTCTGGAGCAGCCCCTCGCCGCTGGTGATCGGCCCCAGCAGGCTCCTGGTGGACTTCTCGACCGAGAAGTCGATCCGGCCCGTCCGCATCAGGGCGAAGTTGCCGTCCACCTGCAACGTCTCGTCTCTCAGGTCGATCCGCAGCACCTCGCCGGCGGGCATGGGTGACTCCAGCACGCAAATCTCCGTGCCCCTGATCCGGGTCTGGAAGGAGCCCCTCGCCCCCGAACAGGGCCGATCGTCCAGTCGACCGATTCGTCACGAGGATCGTCACAACGAAAATGGCCCGGATCGTCACAGATCCGGGCCGTCGTAAACCAGTACGGGATTAGAATTTAGAAGAGCGGGCGATGGGATTCGAACCCACGACGTCCAGCTTGGGAAGCTGGCATTCTACCACTGAATTACACCCGCATTATTTGTCAAAACAGCATCGCATCGATGTTGGGTTAAAACTAGCCGCAGAGGTCAAATTGTACAAGGCGGATTCCGAAAAAAGGCCGGAAGAACGGGGAAAGCCGAATCACCTCAATCGAAAGTAAGCTCCGAGGGCTCGCGGTTGTGACCATGGGCGATTAATCTAATACGATGATCGCGGGGCACTCTCCAGTCCGCAATCGCTTCGAGGAGTATTTGCCCATGCCCGACCGCAACGATGGCAATCGAGGTCCGCGACGATCTCCCCAAGGTGGAGGCGAGGGGCCTCGTCCGGCCGGAGGAAAGGGCGGGGGAAAGCCGAAGGGCGGGCTGAGACTTAAACGGCTCGACGGCCGCGACTTCGTGCTTGACCACCCTAAATGTATTCACGAGATGGAACTCGACTACGAAGAGGGGATGGAGCAGCGCCGCGAGGGAGATCCTGAAGGGGCACGTGACGCCCTCCGCTACGCCCTCCAGGGCTGCGGCGACAACATGTGGGTGCACTGCGCCCTAGGCTGGATCGCGCTTGAAGACTTCAATGACCCGTCGCTCGCACGGGGCCATTTCGGTTATGGCTTCGAACTCGCTCTCAAGGCGATCCCACGCGACTTCGACGGCCGACTGCCTGGCGAGCATTCCGCCAACCGGCCGCTTTACGACGCGGTCGACGGCCTGATCCTCTGCTACGAGAAGCTCGGCCAGGAGAACCAGGCCGCCGAACTTCGCGACATGGCAAGCCGGTGGCTTTCGGGCCGGTCGTAATGAGAGGAATTGTAAAGTTTTCAGGTTCCGAGTCGTCGGCCTTTGTGCCTTTTCGACTTGAGCGTTTTTTCGGGTTGCGAAGATTTTCCGGACGCGATACAAGGTCCGTCGCAAGGGGATAAGGCGAATGGAATCGCACCCGACCCTCGCACAACCGTGAACGGGCCGGGCGACGCAAGGATGACCTCACGATGATCTTCGGGCGTGCGACCTTCCCCTCTCTCCTGACCCCTCGACGCGACGAATACCCGAAATCCGACGTTCGCCGGGCGATCATTCAATGATCGTCCGCACGACCGCCGATGGCGTGGAAGTCCTCGCCCCGGCGAAGCTCAACCTCTTCTTGGAGATTCTCGGTCGACGCGCCGACGGCTATCACGACCTCGAGTCGTTGATGGTCACGGTGGACCTGTTCGATACCCTGACGTTTGCCGACGACCCGTCGGGGCAGATCACCCTCCGCTGTGACGACGCGTCCCTGCCAACCGGCCCGGAAAACCTGGTCGTCAAGGCGGCGGAGTCACTCCGGATTGCGGCGGGCTGCCGACGCGGGGCCGTGATCGAGCTTCGCAAGTCGATCCCGGCGCAGGCCGGATTGGCGGGCGGTTCGAGCGACGCGGCGGCGACTCTGACCGCACTCGACCTGCTCTGGAACCTCGAAACACCTCCCGGCTTGCTGGACGCCCTGGCCGGGAGACTTGGAAGCGACGTGGCGTTCTTCCGGCACGGCCCCTCGGCCGTATGTCGGGGGCGTGGGGAAGTGGTGGAGCCATTTCCCTTGCCCGGTCCGTTGACGTTCGTTCTCGTGTGTCCCCCATTCGGCGTCGGCACGGCCGATGTCTACCGCCGCCTCACTCCGCCCGAGACGCCCAGGCCGATCGGGCCGTTTCTGGAGGCATTGGCGAGCGGAGAAACCCGAATGCTGGGGACTCACCTGTTCAATCGGCTCCAGCCGATCGCGGAATCCCTGTGCCCGGCCTTGCAGAAGGTCGGGGACGCCTTGGCCTCCGTCGGGTTTCACCTCGACGGGCACCTGATGAGTGGGAGCGGTTCGGCCTTCTTCGGCCTCGCTCCCGACCCTGACGCGGCGCAAGCCGCCGCGACTCGCCTCGCAACGCTCGGACTAGGACGTGTCCGGGTCGTAACCAGCCGTCCCTGAGCAGTGAACGACACGCATCGTAAAGGAGTACGACTGTGGAGATCACCGAAGTCCGCATCAAGCTCATGGAAGACAACTCGGGAAGCAACGAGAGGTTGCAGGCTTTCTGCAGCATCACGTTTGACGACATGTACGTCATCCGCGACCTCAAGATCATTGAGGGGGCCAAGGGCTTCTTCGTGGCCATGCCGTCGAGGAAGCTGACCGACCGTTGCGGGCATTGCGGTACGAAGAACCACCTGCGAAGCCGCTTCTGCAACCAGTGCGGTTGTCGCCTCGACGAGAACCGCGCCATCCGCGACGCCGACGGTCGCGCCAAGCTGCACGCCGACATCGCCCACCCGATCAACTCGATGTGTCGCGAGAAGATTCAGAGCGCTGTGCTCGCCTCTTACGCCGACGAACTCGAGCGGTCGAAGATGCCCGGTTACATCTCGCGATATGACGACCTCGACGGCGATTACGAGACGCTCGTCGAAGGCACCACAGGGACGGTCGCGACCGCCAATCCCGGCGACCCGCCTCTCCGGCGCGGCCCGCTCCGCAGCCACACCCAGCACAACCGCGTCGGCGGCTCGCTGCTCAGAGGCCCGCACGTCCCGCCCCGCAAGGACGTCTCCACCGAGGGAGTCACCTCCGAGACCCATCGCGGCGAGTCGTCCGACCAATTCGGCGGTGGCCTCTGATCCGATCGGGTCTGGTCCTCCAAAGTCATGACCACGACCCTCCCCCACCGGGGAGGGTTTTTTTACGGCCACACATCATACTTAAAAGCTGCCAAAGTGGCAGTTGGGTTCGCTCGGCGCAATCACTCACCGTTCCTAAATTGGCTTCGTTCCGCCACCTCGACAACAGCCGAGCCAAGCATCGTTGGCTTCGTTCGGTCAGCTTCTTGCCTTCAGGATTGGCTTCGCTCGGTGCAAATGACCTCGAGGACGCGCCTTGGCTTCGGTCGGCGCATCAGGGTCAAGGACGCTGCCGGGGAAATTGGCTTCGTTTGGTCGAGTCGCTGGCGTCGTGTCGGGCCGATCGTGGTCGTTGGCTTCGTTTGGTCAATTTTCACCCACCCCGGCTGCGTTGGGTTCGCTCGGTTAACGCGCCTTACGACTGATCTACGCGGATTGTTGGCTGGGCTCGTTGGCTTCGTTTGGTCGATCTCCCGTCAACCCGGATTGGCTTCGGTCGGCGCGATCGAGACTCGACCCGGCATTGGGTTCGCTCGGCGCACATGGGGATGTCCCCATCCTCGTCGGCGGCCGCAAGGCGTGAATTATCAAAGAGCCAACAGGTAGGATCGGAATTTTGGACTTGGTCGTCCCGTGAATCGTATCGCCAGGTCAAGCTGTTTTTACTGCTTTTTTGGAAACGTTGTTCAATCTATCGCATTGACTGATTCTGCTTTGACAATGAATCTCGGATCTTTCCATCGTCCTTGAGGAAGACCTCGGCCCGCGCGTTGCCGCGATTGAGTACGAGATCGCAGAGGTTTTCGACGGAGGCTCGCGCCGTTCGAGGTATCGGACCCGTTTTAGCTCCTCCGGGGCGAAAGTCGGGTCGATCGATCGCGGAGGGGCGAGCCCCGCCGCGATCGGTCTCATCTAATTCAGGCATTGGCGGCGACAATCTGGGGTGCTGGGTCGGCATGAGGTACGATGAAGCCCTCGGCCTCGGACTTGGTCCGGGCAATGAAGTAGATTAAGAGCCCATAGCCGGCCTTGGAGGTGATGTCGGCGATCGTGTAGCCGATCTGCAAAGACACCTGGCCGGATGCGCTGTTGGTCCCGGTGATGGTAATGATCGCGTAGGCGATCGGGTAGAACGACCAGGTCACCAACAGGACCAATCGAGCCAGGTTGACCAGCCCTCGGACAGCAACGGGCTGTGTCTTGAGCGATTTAGTCAACTGGGCGAACAAAACGAACATTAGATAGAGGAACGGGATCATGCTGGCGCCCCAGAAGGTCCAGCGGGTCGTCGAGTCGGACGAGATCTCGCCGGGGTAGCCAAGCCCGATCATCAAGGCGGCGGCGACGACCAACTTGGCCAGGAGACTACGCCCCTCCGCCTTCGGCAGTGCCAGGACTGTGACAAGTTCGACCATCAGGAGGGGGACGGTCAAAATCCAGTCGGCGTATCGATAGGCACCATTGAATGTAATCGCGGTGGCTCTGAAGAGCACTCCGTTGAGCGAGTAGGCGAGATGCCAGCTCTCGTCGATCCGGAAATAGTGATAACAGGCGATCGACACTACCAGGCCCGAGACCAGCAAGGCTGACCGGTACTTGGGAGCGACGGACGACCGCGACAGGAAGAAGAAAATCGCTGAAGCGCCTAGCGCCGCGATTGTGAACGAGAAAATGTTCGAGACGATGGTGAATTGGGCGACGGAAAGTTCCACGGACAGTCCTCCAGTTTCCCCCGAAACATCGCGGTCGAACTCTTTTGGTTGCCAAAGCCGTCCCTATCGAGAATCGCGAATCAATAGGTAGATGCGATAGCAAACACTTCGACCTCCCGGGTCTTCCTTTCCGCGAAGTTGCTGAGGTTCCCGGGATACTGAGTTTTTCGGCATTCGAGTTTCGGGGTGAATGTCAGGTTTTTAGACGTGGTCAGTTCCAGAGTCAAGGATCGATACCAAGAAGATCTATTATATGTCAGTAGATCGGAGAAATTCGATCCGTACACCTTGACGACCTTTTTGTCATTGACTATACAGAAAAATGTTCTCATTTTTTTATTACTAGGGATTTATCGTGATGACCGCCCGGCGGCTGGTCTTTGTGGTGGAGTTCGCGGGATGGTCGGCGGCCCTGGGCGCGATCGCCCTTTCTTGCACGCTGCCAAAGTTCGCAACGCTTCCAACGGTCCAGTGGTCTCCCTGGTTGCTGGGGTTATTTGTCTTAGGAATCCCGCATGGGGCATGGGACAACCGTGTCGGAGCGGATCTTGACGCGGCCGAGGCGGAAGGCTCCAGTTCGATGGCGGGGCCCTGGTTCTATGCGGCCTACCTCGCCGCAGTGCTAGCCGTGCTGGCGACCTGGTTCGTCTCGCCGATCGCGGCTTCGGCGGGGTTTCTTGCCGTCGCGTCGCTTCACTTCGGGCAGGGGGATGTTTACTGGAGTTGGCGTTTTGGCCTCGCGAGCCGGTCGGGATCGGTGGGCTATCAGGCCTCGCTGTTGCTTAGTCGTTCGATACTGCCGATCGGTTTGCCGCTCCTGGCCTTTCCGGGAGAGTTCGCCGGTTCCGCAGATCTGTTGGCGAGTCGTCTCTTCGGCCGATCAGGCTGGTCGATTACTCCTGGAGCGATCGATGTCGGTGTGGCTGCGCTGGGGATTATCGTCCTCGTCCAGATCGGCTGGAGCCTCTGCCTGAGTCTCGGCGGGGACGGCGTGAGAAGGAGGTTGGCAATCAAAGAGATCGCAGAGACTCTGCTGCTAGTCGCCCTATTCGCACTCGTACCGCCGGTTTTGGCGCTCGGTATTTATTTCAACGCGTGGCACTCTCTTCGACATGTCACCCGATTGTTGATGATCGGTGGAACGACTCGAGACATGGTCAATGCCGGTCGTTGGCCTGCTGCTTTCGCAGAATTCCAGAAGCGAGCCTTACCGATGACTTTCGGGGCCCTCGCTCTGATGGTGGTCCTGGGTCTGGTCGTCGGCCGATCGCAGATCACGATCGTGGACCTGGGGCTTGTGGCCTTGGTCGCCCTCAGCGCGTTAACGCTCCCGCATTTCCTGGTGGTCGTCTGGATGGACGCCCGCCAAGGTGTCTGGTCGCCTGGGTCCGACCGATCCTTATAGGGAATCGATGATGACAACGCAAACTCGCGTGAAGATCCGAAAATGTGTATCCCGGCGACGCCAGGCTCGCGGTAAGACAACATACCCATTCATGATTCTAGGCGCGGGCTGTGCCGGGTTGAGCCTGGCCTGGAACCTGCTCGAGATGGGAGTTCAGGAGCCGATTCTCGTGGTCGACCGTCGCGAGAGGTTTGAGAACGACCGGACCTGGTGCTTCTGGGACGTCGAGCCGACGCCGTTTTCCGACCTCGCGACCCATTCTTGGAGTCGCTGGATGGTCCACGACGGCCGTCGAGAGACCATCGCCACTTGTCGCGAGTTTCCTTATTTGCGGGTCCGCTCGGAAGACTTCTACGCCCGGGTTCTCAGCCGCCTGGCTGCGGCACCCAACGTCACGATGGCCTTAGGCCAGCCGATCTTGCACATATCCGAGTCTGCTCGGGAGGTCAAGGTCACCACGACCGCCGGCGAGTTCGCGGGCCTCCACGCTTTCCAGAGCTCCGGGAGATTGCCTGGAGTCGCCGACGCCGGGTCAACCTATGTTCCGACGTCGCTTCTTCAGCATTTTTTCGGCCGGACTATTCGGGTCGACCATCCGACCTTCGATCCCAATTGTCCATCTTTAATGGACTTCCGAGCCTCTCAGGCTGACGGCCCACATTTCTCTTACGTCCTCCCGCTCTCGACGACTGAGGCCTTGGTGGAGAACACCTATCTGTTTCCCGCCGAGGTTTCAGCCGCGCGCCATCGGCTCGAAATCGCCGATTACCTGAAGCGACGATACGCGATCCATCCGGGCCGTTATGAAGTCCTTGAGGAAGAGTCGGGCGCGATCCCGATGAGTACGAACCGAGTCCCGCTCGTGGCGGGCTCGTCAAAGATCACACCGATCGGCCTGGCCGGCGGTGCTGCTCGGCCTTCGAGTGGCTACGCGTTCTTGAGAATCCAGCGCCAGGCTCGCTACCTAGCAGAGCGGATCGCGCTCGGAGAAACTCCTGGCCCCGACCTGATGAGTGACGTCCTCGGGTCGCCGAAATACCAGTTCTTCGACTCCATCTTCCTCCGGACACTGGCCGATCGACCGGACCTGGCCCCTCGAATCTTCGCCAGCATGTTTGATCGTGCAAAAGCCGCTTCCGTTATCCGATTTCTCGGCGAGAAGAGTACGCCGTTTGACGACCTTCGAATTGTCAACGCACTGCCCAAGCTGCCATTTATGATGGCCGCCATTCGTTCTGTCGGCGAGTGGATCCGCTTAAAAATTGGTATATGATTATGCGAATGTCTGGTCGCGTGGTTCGGGACGGTCCTCGCAGGGGCGACGTTTGGCAGAGCCGGGTCAGCAGCTAAATCGCGTCCCATTTAAGTATAGCGGTAGCCACAGTGTCGGATGTGATTGCGACACTCGGATTCGGTGAACTCGTCGATCCGCCTCCCACACGCCGCCCAGAGGGCGTCGACCGTTCGCTCGGCGGCCGACCGCAACAGCCACTTGAACTTGGAAAACACCGTCTCGATCGGATTGAGATTGGGGCTGTATGGCGGCAGGTAGAGCACCCGGGCCCCGACGGCTTCGATCGCCGTCTGGACTCCCGCGACCTTGTGAGCGGAGAGGTTGTCCATGACGACGATGTCACCGGGCTTGAG
>JANXSY010000246.1 GCA_025356435.1 Isosphaeraceae bacterium
GGAGGAGTGTCGGTCGGGAGTCGTCCGTGATCCCGAGGCCGCCGAGGAATGGGCTTCGGCCACTCCTCGTCGCGACGGGGTGGGTTCTCTGTATCTCTACGTCGAAAGCCATGGTGAGGCTCGTGGCGCGGAGTCGGAGAAATAAGGGGGACGTCCATGTCCCTGAAGCCGCTTTGAGCATGTCGAGCGGAGGGGAAAGGTCGAGTCGTTTCAAGTCGAGGCCGCCGCGATTCGCCGTCAATTGCTTGCGCCGTTCGCGTTACCCGACTGTCTCGGCCTGTGGAGGCTCGCCAACGACCCGTCGCGGATTCGCGAACCCCGGCCCCGCCAGACCCAGGTGCGAGAACGCCGCCCGCGCCTCGACGCGCCGAGCTTTCGTGAGGTCGATCCGCTCGTCGGAGAGGTTGACCTCGAACTTGCGGTTCCCCGGCAGTTGCATTGGCAACCGCACGGTGAAGGTGCTCCCCTGACCGAGTCGACTCTCGAGCGTGACGTCGCCACCCAGCAACTTGGCCAGCTCTCGGACGATTGACAGGCCAAGGCCGGTTCCCTGATGCTCGCGGGTGAGCACGGCGTCAGACTGACCTGCCTGCCCGGCCTGGCGGAACTTCTCGAAGATTTTTTCACGATCCTCTTCGGAGATTCCGATCCCGGTGTCGTTGACCGAGATCACGACATTTCGGCCCTCGGTCTGGGTGTCGAGCGTGACTTTCCCCCCCTCAGGCGTGAACTTGATGGCGTTTGAAAGCAGGTTATAGAGGATCTGACGGATCTTGCCGGGGTCTTGCCGCAGGAGGGGAATCGCCTCGTCGAGCCGGCAGTCGAGGTCGATGTTCTTCCGCTCAGCGATCGGCTTGGCCAGATTGACGAGCGTCTCGCAGACGTCGCGGATCGAGAAGTCCTCCGAGCGGACCTCCATCTTGCCGCTCTCAATCTTGGCAAGATCAAGAATGTCATTAATCATGCCCAGCAACATCTTGCCCGATGTCTGGATATTGGTTGCATACCGACGTTGGCGATCGTTAAGAGTGTCGCTCGTCGAGAGGACCTCGGAGAAGCCGATGATTGAGTTGAGCGGCGTCCGCAACTCATGGCTCATCGTCGCCAGGAAGTCGCTCTTGAGCCGGTTCATCTCGAAAAGCGCGAGGTTCGCCTGCGCCAGTTCGTCGACCTTCTTATCGAGGTCGTGATTCACGTCGCGCAACTCTTGCTGCATGGAGACGAGGTTGTGGAGCATCCGGTTGAAGGCGTGCGACAGCTCCTCGAACTCGTCCCCCGTCTGGATCTGGCTGCGGATCGTCAGCTTGCCGGCCGCAATCGCGTCGGAAACGTCGCGCAGGTGCTTCACCGGCTTGACAATGACGTAACGCACAATCACATAAGACGCAAACATCGCCAGGAGCGCCGTGACGAGCGCGTAGGTGATGAGCATCGCTCGATTTTTGTGGATATCCTTGTTCGTCTGGGCCATCGGGATCTTGATCTCGACAGCGCACGCCAGTTCGGAAGCCTTCACTTCGATGAGCTTCCCGCTGGCCGTCTCGCGGAACTTATGGGCATGGCAGTCGATGCAGCTCGGATTGAACGGGACGGCCTGGATGTACTGGAATTCCTTCCGGTTCGAAACGATCCGGCTGATCTCCATCGGCTGACCGTCAGCAAAGGTATACGGCTTCTTCGAAGCGGGAGAGTCGGGCGGCTTCGTGCCGGCGGAGGCCGAGCGGAGGAAGCGGGCGATGGCTTCGCGCTCGAACGCGCTGTCGTCAGGATCAGTCGTGGGTGAGGTGTCCGGTTCGTCCCCGAGGTGGAGGAGTTTGCCGTCGAAATTCTCGAGGTCGTCGGTCCGCTTGAGCGACTTCGCCACCTGGTCGAGTTGCTCGGCCCCGTCGCGGTTGAGCACCGTCGCGAGTTTTGAGTGGATCTTGTAGAGGTGCTCGGGGACAAGCCGGCGGGCGTTACCCATCGTCTGACCCGCGACGAGGCTTTCGGTCTTCTGGCCATACCAGGCGAAGCTGATCGAGACCAGGAAGAAGATCCCGCCGCCAAAGATGAACCGGCACTTCCGCTCCAGGCTGGTCTCGCCCAGCAAGTGCTTGAATGTGCGGTAAGACATCGGGCAGACCCCCCCCGGCCCGGCTCGCTTCGGCTGGCCCCAGACTCCTTGCTCACGATACGACAATCGACCCAATCCGACCAGACAGACTTCAGCCTCGCGCCATCACGAATCGGCGGGTTATATTTGCCTTCCACACCCCCCTTGATTACCGGATACCGATCGCAGGCTGACACGTCGGGCAATAGTGGGTCGGACGCCCGATAAGGCCCGCGATCTTGGTCTTCAGAATAGCACCGCCGCAGCCCGGGCAAGGCTTGCCGCCTCGTCCATACATCGCATTCTGGGCGAGGAAGCCACCTTCGAGTCCGAGCACGGTTCGATAGCCCGCGTCGAAACTTGAGCCCTCGGCGGCGATGGCCCGGTTCAGAACCTCGCCGATCGCGGCATGGAGGCGGTTGTGCTCCTCGGCCGTGAGTGACGACGCGGGTCGCTCGGGGTGGATCCGTGACTGGAAGAGAACCTCGTCGGCATAGATGTTGCCGATGCCGGCCAGGATCTTCTGATCCATCAGCGTCGGCTTGATCCCCCGCGAAGTCTTTGATAACCGCAAGGCCAGGTCGTCAGGCGTGATAATGAGGGCGTCGGGACCTTGCGATCGGGCGAAGGCAGCCTCGGCGTCGTCGACGGTCGCGTACCAGGCAACCTTGCCCAGCCGTCGGGCGTCGCAGAACCAGACGGTCCTCTCGGGTCGTTTCAAGCCGAACGACACGCGTACATGCTGGGGCCGATCGGGCGGGACTAGCCAAAAACCTCCTGTCATCCTCGGCTGAATGACGATAGATCCACGGCAACCTCCCAGCGCGATCACCACCCACTTGCCGCGCCTGTCTACAGCCGTGACCTTCGCACCCCCGCCTTGGCGCTCGATCTCCTCCGCCGTACATCCCTGGAGCAGGAACGGGTCGTGAATCGTCAGGCGGTGCAACGTCTGGCCCACCAAGGCCGGACGCAGCCCGCGAACCATCGTCTCGACTTCGGGCAATTCGGGCATCGTTTGCCTCCTCTCGCTTCTCAGACATTCTACCGGCCGCAGCGGACACCGCGACCTGACCGATCGTGACAGAGGACGAAATTCACAGCCCGTCAACGATTTTGGCGAATATCGTTCAATTGAGTTGACAGGCATTGAGCGGTCGCGAATACTGTTTGGTAGGTTGTGCCATTTTTCCGTCAGAAGGCGTCTTTATGCTCGCCGAACCGCGTCGCCGATTGCTCCTTGAGCTGATCGCTGGTCGGGGGTTTGCCACCCTTGACGAGTTGGTGCGCCTGCTCGGGGTCTCGGAGAGCACGGTTCGTCGCGACCTCGACGCGCTCGACGCGACGGGGGCGATCAAGCGGACGCACGGCGGGGCGGTTACATCAGCTGAAGTTCGGGCGATGCCGGCCCTCGAAGACCGGGTCGCGGCAGCGGCGGCTGAGAAGCGGGCGATCGGCCGGATCACGGCCGCGTTGATCGAAGATGGCGATACAGTCTTGCTCGACGGCGGCACGACGACCGTCGAAGTCGCGCGGGCCTTGCTAGGCAGGCCGGTCCAGGTTGTGACCAACAGCATCCCGATCGCCAACCTGATGTCTTCGAGCAAGCAGGCCGACGTGGTGCTGATCGGCGGCTATGTCTCGCCCAGGACGGGCGTGGCGATGGGTCCGCTCGCCGTCGAGATGATGCGGGGGATTCGCGTCCGCAAGTCGATCCTTGGCGCGGGAGGGATCGTGGCCGAGGGGATCTACAACTCGAACGTGCTGCTGGTCGAGACCGAACGCCAGATGATGGCCTGCGGTCAGGAAGTGATCATCGTTGCCGATGCGAGCAAGTTTGGCCGTCTCTCTCTCTCGAAGCTCTGCGACCTCGACGCGATTGATGCGATCGTGGTCGACCCCGGTTTGCCCGACGAATTCCGCCCTCGCTTGGAGAAGGCGGGCGTGACCGTCCACATAGCCCCGCTCGACGGAGATGTGGCCGAGCCGACGCCCGGCCACTCGCGCCTCAATGGAGCCGCTCGGACCGCCCTATGAGTACCCTCGCCACCCCCGACCGTTCCGCGATCGAACGACTCGTCAGGTCCCTCCTCGAACAGAAGAGCGGCCCGAACGGTCAGGTCACGCCGACGCCCCCGACGGGCGAATATCGGCCGAATCTTATCGTCAACATCTCGGCGAGGCATGCCCACCTCAAGCAGGAAGATGTCGACATCTTGTTCGGCAAGGGTTATCAACTCACGCCGATGAAGTCGCTCTACCAGGCGACTGACTTCGCCTCGAACGAGACGATCGCGGTCGTCGGCCCCCGCCAGCGGATGATCCCCGGCGTGCGCATTCTTGGCCCTGCGCGATCGTTCACGCAGCTCGAATTGGCGTTCACCGACTCGATCAGCCTGGGGATTGACATCCCCGTCCGGCTCTCGGGCGACGTTGAGGGAACTCCCGGCTGCCTGCTGATCGGACCAAAGGGGAGCCTGGTGCTCTCGAAGGGCGTCATCAGGGCCGAACGTCATGTCCATATGGGACCGAAGGATGCCGCCTATTACGGGGTGAAGCATCTCGATCGCATGAACCTCCGCGTCGAGGGGCCTTGCTCGACGACCCTCGAAGGGTTGCTCGTGCGGACCAATCCCGACTGGAAGCTCGAAGTCCACATCGACACCGACGAAGCCAACTGCTGCGACCTGACGCACGCGACCAAGGTGTCGCTCTCGAAAGCCTGAGAGACTGACTCAGCCGACCGGAATTGATGCGAAGACGTGAACGAACGATCCGACACCCGAACGAGGGAGGGCCTCATGGCCACTGCGACGCTTGAAGCGCTAGGGATGATCGAATGCAAGGGCTTCGTCGCCCTGGTTGAGGCCTGCGACGCGATGTTGAAGGCCGCAAATGTTGAGCTTGTCGGCTGGGACAAGATCGGCAGTGGGCTCGTCACCGCGTTCGTCGCGGGCGACGTCGCCGCCGTGAAGGCAGCCGTCGATGCCGGTGCCGCCGCGGCCAGCCGGATCGGTGAGGTCGTGAGCGTTCAGGTGATCGCCCGTCCCCACGAAGACCTCGGTGGCGTCCTCTCCTTCACCAAGGCACCGGCCTCGGCCCCTGCCAAGAAGTCCAACGCCTAACCCCGAGGAGCGACCAGATATGGCCAGCAACGGGAATAGCGGAACCGAGGCCCTCGGCCTCATCGAGACCAAGGGTCTCGTCGGCATGATCGAAGCGACCGACGCGATGCTCAAGGCGGCGAACGTCACGCTTGCCGGCCGGGTCGGCATCGGCGCGGCCTATATCACCACGATGGTTCGTGGGGATGTCGGCAGTGTCCGCGCGGCGGTCGAGGCGGGGGCCGAGTCGGCCAGCCGCGTCGGCGAGCTCGTCAGCGCCCATGTCATCCCCCGGCCCGACGCGGCCGTCCTCCGGACGTTCCTCGGTTGAAACCCATCACCTTCCGGAGGATTCGTCCATGAACAGCACCAACGGCGCGACCGCGATCGGGCTGCTCGAGACGCAGGGTCTCGTCGGCCTCATCAACGCGGTCGACGCCATGCTCAAGGCGGCCAGCGTCGAGCTGGCCAGCGGTGTCATCAAGCTCGACGGCGGCCTCGTCAGCGTGATGATCCGGGGCGACGTCAGTAGCGTTCGCGCGGCGGTCGAGGCTGGTGCGGAGGCTGCGAGCCGCGTCGGCGAACTCAAGGCGGCCCACGTCATTCCTCGCCCGGGCAGTTTGATCGTCGAGATGTTCGGCGGCTCGAAGTAACGTATTAGGGCACGTATTTATGAAGATTCTTGTCGCGAATCTGGGTAGTACCAGCTTCAAATATCGGCTCTATGACCTCGCCAACGGCGGGCACGAGACCCTGCTCGCCCGAGGCTCGGTCGAGCGGATCGGCTCGAATCAGGCGAAGGTCGAGCTCAAGTCGGCCAAGGGCGAGTTCGAGATGGTCGAGCCGATCGCCGACCACGGCGACGCGGTCAAGATCTGTCTCGACCAGCTCACCGACTCCAAGGTCGGCGTGCTCGAAAAGGCCAGCGATGTCGCCGCGATCGGCTTCAAGGCGGTCCACGCCAAGGGTCTGACCGGCGTCCAGTTCGTCACCGAAGACGTCCTTGAGGCGATGGAGGCGTTTGCCTCCGTCGCCCCCGCCCACAATCCGCCTTATATCAAGGCGATGCGGATGCTCGGCGATCGCTTCCCGAGCCTCCCGCTCATCGCGGCGTTTGAGACTGGATTCCATCGCACGATCCCTGAGGCCAACCAGCGTTACGCCATCCCCGAACACTGGGCGACCGTCTACGGCGTCCGCCGTTGGGGGTTCCACGGCGCGAGCCACCACTACATCGGCGGCCGGATGGCCGAGATCCTCGGCAAGCCCGACGCCAAGATCATCTCGTGTCACCTCGGCGGCAGCTCCTCCCTGTGTGCGATCAAGGGAGGGAAGTCGCAGGCTTGCAGCCTCGGGATGAGTCCGCAGTCGGGGCTGCCGCACAACAACCGCGTGGGCGACTTCGATGTCTTCGCCCTCCCCGCCCTGCTCCGCGAGTCGGGCCAGTCGCTCGACGAGATCCTCGACACCCTTGCCAATCACTCGGGCCTCGAAGGGCTCAGCGGCGCGGGGCGAGATCTCCGCGACATTGAGGCTGAGGCCAAGGCCGGCAATCCCCAGGCCGAACTCGCCCTTGAAGTGTTCATCTCGTCAACCCGGCACTATTTGGGTGCCTATCTGGTCGAACTCGGCGGGGCCGACGCGATCGTCTTCACCGGCGGGATCGGCGAGAACTCGGTCCGCATTCGCTCGGGCGTCTGCCGAGACCTCGACTGGTTCGGCATTGCACTCGACCCGGCGAAGAACGCCACGGCCAAAGGCGAGGCGCTCGTCTCAGCTGAAGGCTCGCGTGTGCAGGTCTGGACTGTGCCGACCAACGAAGAGATCATCGTCGCCCGCCAGGCCCGAGACCTGCTCACGGGAAAGTCGCACTGACCCGTTTACGGAGGATCGCGTCCCCATGTTCGTCGGACGAGTGACCGGCAGCCTGGTGGCCACCCAGAAGGTGGCCTCGATGACCGGGCACAAGCTGCTGATGATCGAGCCCTATCGCGTCGACGAGAAGTCACACGACCGACTCGTGCCGACGGGTCGATCGTTCGTCGTGGTCGATACGCTGGGGGCGGGACTCGGCGATATGGTCCTCGTCTGCCAGGGGTCGAGCGCCCGGCTGACTCCCGAGACTGAGAAGCTCCCCATCGACGCCGTTGTGATTGGCCTGATCTCGACCGTCGACGTCGAAGGCAAGGTAATCTTCTCGGATCGCGACACGAACAAGAGTTGAAATCTCGTGGGCGATGCCCACGCTCTCGGAACCCTCGGGACGGTGACGCTCATGGCCGCGATGACCGAAGACTTGATCCGCAGCGTCGTGCAAGAAATCCTCGCCCAGATGGGGGCGGTCGGCTCGTCTTCCCCATCGGGCAAGGACGGCGTCTATCCGACGGCCGATGCCGCCGTTCAGGCCGCGACTGTCGCCTTTGAGGCGTTCCGCACTCGCCCGCTCGCCGACCGCGCCAAGGCGGTCAACGCCATCAAGATGATCTGCGTCGAACAGGCTGAGGAACTCGGCCGGATGGAACTCGACGAGACCGGCATCGGTCGGCTCGACCACAAGATCGCCAAGCTTCGCGACGCCATCCCCCGCGCCCCCGGCGTCGAGTTCCTTCGCACCGAGACCTTCTCCGGCGACAACGGGCTGACCCTGAGCGACGCCGCCCCCTTCGGTGTCATCGGGGCGATTACCCCGGTCACGCACAGCCTGCCGACGCTCGCGGGCAACGCGATCAGCATGCTCTCCTCGGGCAACACGGTGGTCTACAACGCCCACCCATCGGGGGCGAAAGTCGCCGCCGAAGGTGTCCGCCGATTCAACCGCGCGATCCGCGCTGAGATCGGTATTGATGACCTTCTGACTATCATTGAAACGCCTACATTGGAAACAGCCGCTCAACTGTTTGACCATCGAGGCGTGAAGCTACTAGTCGTCACGGGCGGGCCGGCCGTGGCGCGTGCGGCGCTCGAGAGCAAGCGTCGGGCGATCGTCGCCGGACCCGGCAATCCGCCCGTGGTGGTCGATGCGACGGCCTGTCTCACCAATGCCGCCAAGTCGATCATCGAGGGAGCCGCGTTCGACAATAACCTGCTCTGCATCGGCGAGAAGCAGGTGTTTGTCGTCGCCGAGATTTTTGACAAGTTGATGGAAATGATGTCGCGTCACGGCGGATACCGGCTCAACCCACAGCAGATCGACGCCCTCACCCAGGCAGCGTTCTCGAAGGGCCAGGACGGTAAGTTCCACGTCAACAAAGACCTCGTCGGCAAAGACCCGGCGGTGCTCGGCAAGGCGGCGGGCGTGAACGTGCCCGATGGGACGCAAGTCCTCTACGGCGAGACCGGGGCCGAGCATCTCTTCGTCGAACACGAGCAGATGATGCCGTTCCTGCCGTTCATCCGCGTGCCGAACGTCGACCGAGCGATCGAGCTGGCCAAGCTGTCTGAGCACGGGTACGGCCATACCGCGATCCTCCACTCACGCGATACCGGCGTGATGACCAAGATGGGGAAGGTGATGGACTGCACGATCTTCGTTGTCAACGGACCGAGCGTCGCGGGGCTCGGATTGGGCGGCGAAGGTTATCTCTCGTTCTCGATCGCCGGGCCGACTGGCGAGGGCGTCACGTCTCCGCTCACCTTCACCCGCCAGCGCCGAACGGCGATCGCCGGCGGCCTTCGATTCGTCTGAACGGGAACCGATCCATGCAACTCGGTCGCGTGCTTGGCACGGCCACATCGACGATCAAGCATCCCTCGTTCCAGGGTGAGCGTCTGCTCATCGTCCAGATCGAGGGCAACGGCGGCAAGCCTGATGGCGAGCCGGTGCTGGCATTCGACCGGCTCGGCGCGGGACGGGGTGATGTCGTGCTGATGACGAGCGACGGCGCGATCCTTCAGAAAATGCTCGGACGCGACACGCCCGGCCGCTGGAGCGTGATGGGGTTGCCCGACGAATGATCATGCCGACTCCCGCACAGATCGACGCGATTGTCCAAGCCGTGATCGCGGAGCTGGGCCGACGTGGGGCAACCCAGGAGGCACCGGTTTTCGCGGGACGACTGTTCGGACTGCTGCAAGCTGAGGCGGTCGGAACAGATGAGCGAGAGGTCCGGATCGCTGCGGGGACGGTCATCACGCCGATGGCCCAGGACCTCTTGAAGCGTCGCAAGATCACCTTGAAGTATGTGTCTATCAGTGAAATCAAGGGCAAGGAGACCGGGGAATGGGCGTTCGTAATCGACGGTCGGACTTCAGGCAAGGCCGAGGCGCTCCGTCGCGCTCTGCTCGACGCCTGGGCCGAACTATCGACTACCGACGCCATTCCGTGGCTGATCGCCCGGCCGGGCCGGGGGGCGCTGCTGCTGACCCACGAGGCGTCGGTTGCGTCCTGGAGGGCGAACCGGGTCGAGGGTGTGCGGGCGGCGTCGGCCGTCGATACCGACGCGGTGGCCCGCGCCGTGCGGCAGTTGGGGGTCAACCTGCTGATCGTCGAGCCGGCGGGCCTCTCGATTCCTTTCGTCCGATCGATGGCCGAGACGTTCCGTCGCGGCGGCGCACCGAGCGAACCGGGAGGACTGCGATGAGGATCGCCCAGGTGATCGGTCGGGTCACGATGACTCGCCTCCACCCCAGTTTTAAGGGCGCACGGTTTCTCATCGCCTTGCCGATGACGGCCGCCGCGCTCGTCGATGGCGCGGATTCTCGGGGCGAGGAGGTCATCGTTTACGACGACCTCGGCGCGTCTCCCGGTGCCCTCATCGGACTCAGTGAGGGCGGAGAGGCCGCCAACCCCTTTCGAAACCCACGCCTGCCGATCGACGCCTACAACGCCTGTCTGATCGATCGGATCGACGTTTAAACAGATCACACGTAGTGCAATTCAAGACTCACGGCCCTAAGAGGACGCGGCAACATGGCCCAGAATAACTTGATGAGCGAATGGAAGATTCGCGAGCAGATGTGCGAGATCGGCCGTCGCGTTTACGCGAAAGGCTTCGCTGCCGCGAACGACGGCAATATCAGCTATCGCCTGAGCGAAGACCGCGTCCTCTGCACGCCGACGCGGGTCTCGAAGGGGTTCATGAAGCCCGACGACCTCTGCATCGTCGACATGGACGGCAATCAGGTCTCCGGAACGCGGAAGCGGTCGAGCGAGATCTTGCTCCACCTTGCGATCATGAAGGTTCGCGCCGACGTCCGCTCATGCGTCCACTGCCACCCGCCTCACGCGACCGCATTCGCCGTCGCCCACGAGCCGATCCCGAAGTGCATCCTCCCCGAGTTCGAGGTCTTCCTCGGCGAGGTGGCGATGGCGAAGTATGAAACTCCCGGCACGCAAGCCTTCGCTGATACGGTGCTCCCTTACGTGAAGGACACCGAGACGATCCTGCTCGCCAACCACGGCACGATCACCTACGGCAACGACCTCGAAGACGCCTACTTCAAGACCGAGATCATCGACGCCTATTGCCGGATCTTGCTCCTGGCCAAGCAGCTCGGCACGATCAATTACTATCCCGACGCCAAGGCCGCCGAACTCATCAAGATCAAGCCGAATCTCGGCATCCCCGACCCTCGGCTCGCCCTCGGCCTCGAAAACTGCGACCTCTGCGGCAACAGCCTCTTCCGTGAAGGCTACAGCGACTTCAAGCCTGAGCCCAAGGCGTTCATCCCGGCCAAGTTCCAGCAGCCCCAGCCTGCTCCGGCACCTGCCCCGGCCCCGACGAAGTCGGGCAATGACATGGATTCACTCGTCTCGATGATCACCGACCAGGTGATGAAGGCGATGGCGAACGGTTCGAACGGACGAAACACGTCGGCGGTCAAGGACGGCGGGTATGCGTCCGGTATTTCCGGGGGGGCCTGATCCATGCGAGTCAGCATCATTGGCGCGGGCGGATTGGTTGGATCGTGCGCGGCGTTCGCCCTTCAGTGCGGCGGGGTCGTCAGCGGTCTCGACCTGATTGACCTCAACGGCGACCTCTGTCGGGGCCAGGCGCTCGACCTGCTCCACGGCACGAGCCTCACCGCCGACCAGCGCATCCGCGCGACCGACTACACGGCGATTCCTGAGAGCGATCTCATCTGCATCACGGCCGGACTCCGACGCAAGCCGGACGAATCGCGCCTGGATCTGATCAATCGGAACGTCGAACTCTTCCTGAACATTCTGAATCAGGTGAAGGCCGCTGGTCCAAAAAAGGAAGCGATCGTCCTGGTCGTTTCCAATCCAGTTGATGTGCTCACTTATCTCGCGACGAAGTCGCTTGGCCTCCCCTCGACGCAGGTGATCGGCCTGGGCACGCAGCTCGATTCGGCGCGGTTCCGCAGCCTGATCGCCGATGCGCTCAAACTGCCGCCGACCCAGGTCACGGCGACGATTCTCGGCGAGCACGGCGACAGCATGGTGCCGCTCTGGTCGGTCGCGCAGGCCGCCGGACTGCCGCTCGACAAGTTTCCCGGCTGGACCTCGGGCTCGGCCGACGCGCTGTTCGCCAAGACGCGAGGCAGTGGTGCTGAGGTTATCAAGCTCAAGGGCGGCGCGGGCTTCGCCGTCGGCATCGCGATCCGTGACGTGATCCACGCCATCGCTCTTGACTCGAAGCGTATCCTACCCGTGGCCTCGCTCGTGAATGGACCGTACGGGATTCGCGACGTCTGCATCTCGGTCCCCACGGTCCTCGGCCGTAAGGGCGTCGAGGCCCAGCTAGAAATCGAACTCTGGCCGAAGGAAGTCTCCGCGCTCCAGCACTCGGCGCAGGTACTTCGCGATACGATCGACCTCGTCCTCAAGACGAGTCCGAACGCCGCGAAGTCTGGGAGCGGTGCGCCTTCCCCCGCTCCGGCACCCGTCAATTCGGGCGCGGTAAAGGTGACGGGCGGAGCGGGCAACGGGAAGTCTCGTGTCACGATCTCCGGTCAATGGGGCGGTGGTCGCAATGGATAAGTCTCTCGACCGCAAGCTCGCGGCGATACACGCTAATCCCAACTCGCGCGAGTTCATCCTCGCCGACGCCAAGGACGCCGACATGGCGTTCGGGATTGGTGCCCCGGGTCTTTCGCCAGAGTCTCATGGCGGCGAGCTGAGGTATAAAACCCTTGCCGAGTATCGCGACCAGATCCGCGCGATCACTCGCCAGGGGTTGGTCGATATCATGTTGATGTCGTCCAGCACGAACTATGCGCTGACGATTGAAGAACGAATCTTCGATAACTCGCACATCACCCCCGCCATTCGCGCGAACGACACAACAGACGTTCATATCGCACGCGGCTCGCGGTACGTCGAATACCCCGCGCAGCCGTTCCGGTCGGCGAGCCTCGATCACGCGATGTGCGGCCATCTCGACTGTGCCCCTGAAGAGCGCCATGTTGGCGCGAATCTAGGGCTCTATAGCGTCACGTTTAACAACGACCTCGAACACGACCTCCGTACCCTCAACGCCTTCCACGTCTTTCGCGAGGAGGCTGAGCGGAAGGGGTTTCGCTATTTCCTCGAAGTCTTCGACCCCAACATTCCGAACGCCGTCGCCCCCGAGGTGCTCGGCTCGTACACCAATGACATGATCGCCCGGATGCTCGCCGGGGTCGCCGCTCCTGGGCGGCCGGTCTTCCTCAAGGTCGTCTATCACGGCCCGAAGGCGATGGAGGAGTTGTTCCGCTACGACCCCCAACTCGTCATCGGCATCCTCGGTGGCTCGGCCGGCACGACCCTCGACGCCTTCCAGCTCCTCTCCGACGCCCAGAAATATGGCGCGAAGGTGGCCCTTTATGGTCGGAAGATCAACTCGGCCGAGAACCAGCTTGCCTTCGTCCAGTTCTTGAGGCTGATCGTCGACGGCGTGATCGGTCCCGTCGAGGCCGTGAAGGCCTATCACGCGGTCCTGGCGCGACTCGGGATCAAGCCGAATCGTCCCCTCGAAGCCGACCTCAAACTTGAAGCGATGAGCATGAGCTACGGCGGCACCGCAACGAGCGTGACCGTTCCCGCCATTCCCGCCGCAGTCGCCCATGCCTGCGCGTGCCAACCGGCCCAGCCCAAGGCTGATGCCCATGCCTGTGCCTGCCACGATCATCCTGAGCCGAAGGCGAACGTCGTCACCGTCTCTTCGTCGCTAAAACCTCCGACCAACGGCATACCCAAACTCGCCAACGGGATGCCCGACTTCGGTCGGATGGACGTCGGCCAGCGGTTGCAGTATCACCGCGATCGATTGGGGTTGGGACGTTGAGAACGTCGCTGATGTCTCTCAACGCCCGGCGGGAAGCGTAAGCACGGGACCGACCGTCTTCTCGTCGGACTCCTGAAGTGCGAAGAGGATTTCAAGGACGGCCAGGACGGACCGTGAATTTACGTCGTCGCGGGGGATGAAGAACCAGTAGCCTCGATAGAAAACGGCCACCTCGGCGTCATGCGGCCGGTGCTTCTGGGACCAGACGAAGAAGTGGCCGGCGGTCACGCGGGTCCAGTTGAACGGCCGGCCGTCGGGGCCAGGCGTCGTCGGGGCTATCCCGTTCTCGATGTGTTCCTCGGGGACGCAGATCCCCTTGGACAGGAAGGTCATGATCTGGAGGATCGACCGCAGGTTGAGATAGATCGTGTCACCAGCGCCCGCCACGCCAACGGGGCTACTCTCAGCGTCAGGGCGCAGCTCCGAATCGATCTTGTAGCGTCCTAGGCCCGGGTTGAGATGGAAGATATTGGCCATCTCGAGCATCTCGGGCGAATAGAGAAAAGACGGTTGAATCTTAAGCGTTAATTCCTTTTCACGCTTGTAGAGGGCCATCTGGCCGTCCCCCTTGGCGCGATAGACGTAGTTGTCTTTCGCGGCATTGAGCAGGTCGGCCCCCTGAACGTGGGCGGCGGGGATCGGGTCGGAGGCGGTGGCGGAGTGCTCGCTGGTCGAGAAGCCGATCTCAGCGCCGCCACGGTCGTCGATATCGGCGAGGAGCCGGATTCCTCTGAGGAATCGCGTGTTGTCGTCCGGGGTGTGGGGGACGAGGGTCGTGGCCCGCGCGGCGTTCGGCACGTCATTGATGTCGTTGAGGGTGAGCCATAAGAGTTGTTCGAGCCTCGCTCCAGCGTTCACGACGCTGAACAGGTCGGCCGACAGAGGGTCGAGCAGCGCCTTGGCGATCTCGCGCCCCTGGCGAGGGTGGTAGCTCAGCGTCGGCGAATCTCGATAACCGAGTAGGCCCACCCCCGGCCCCGACCCCTGACCAGGCCCCTGAATATTCGGCCCGCCGGCATAGCCGCCCTGCCCGGAGATCTCGAACTGGCTCGTGATATTGGGCAGGTCGATGAAGACCGGCGAATCGGCGTAGCGGAGCCGGACGATATTCAGCAGCAGTTGTTCGTCGTTCGTCGAGCGGACAGCCTCGTTATATCGCGAGCGCGTCGAGCGAACGGCCGTCGGACCGACGCAACCGCTCGTCGCAAGGCAGGCGACGAGCAGCGTCAGACGGATGAGAGGCCGATTCGGAGTTCTCTGCTCGTCCATGAAATCTCGACCGTCCGACGCGAGAGTGCACGATCCACGAACGTGAGATCGCGTCTTCCCGTCATCGGCAGAAAGCCTGGTAATCTTGACCTAATCGTCAGGATCGCCAGGGTCGGCCGCTCTCAGCTCTCGACGCTCTCGCCCCTTGGGTAGGAGCCGAGTAGCTCGAGTCGGTCGCACCGTTTCTTGACTTGCTCGATCGCCCGCTTGACGTTCTCGTCTTCCATGTGGCCCTCGACGTCCACGAAAAAGAGATAGGTCGGGTTGCGGTCGACGGGGACCTCGGCGGTGGGGAACGACTCGATCCAGGTCATATTCACGCCGTTCTTCTCGAACGGGGCGATCGCCTTGGCGAGGCTACCGGCTTCGTTTGAGAGCCGGATAATCATGGTCGTCTTGTCGTTGCCGGTCCGGCTCTCAGCGCGTTCGGCGATCACAGCGAACCGGGTAACGTTGTGCGACTGGTCTTCGATGTTGGCGTCGAGAACTTCGAGGCCATAAGCCTCGCCCGCCGGGTGACTTGCGATCGCGGCGGCGAACGGCTCACGCTGGGCGAATTCGGCGGCGGCGGCGGTCGACACGACCTCGATCAGGTTCGCCTGAGGCAGATTCTTGCCGAGCCAGTAGCGGCATTGCGAGAGGGCCTGGGCCTTGGAGTAGACCCGCCGCACCTGGCCCCGCTCGCACTTCCCGAGCAAGCAGTGCCGAATGCGCAGGCGGACCTCGGCGCGGATCTTGAGGCCGGGGGTCTTGATGAACATGTCGAGCGTGTCGGCGATCCGGCCGTCGGTCGAGTTTTCGAGCGGGACGATCCCGAAATGGACGTGCCGCCGGTTCACCTCTTCGAACACAGCCGCGATCGAGCCGACCGGCACATGCTCAACCCCTTCGCCGAACCGGGCAACCGAGGCGAGATGGCTATAGCTAAACTTCGGCCCCAGGCAGGCGACGCGGAGCAAGCTCTGCAACGCCCGTGAGCCGCTCATCAATTCGCGAAAGATGAGCCGAAGCGTCTCGGGCTGGAGCGGGCCTTTGCTCGCCGCGAGGGCTCGGCTGACGACCTCGTTCTCGCGGGACGACGACCAGATGTCGAGCCCCTGCCCTCGCTTGATCCGGCCGATCTCGACGGCGACCTCGGCGCGGCGGTTGAGCAGTTCGACCAGCTCCTTGTCGATCCGGTCGATCTCGCCTCTGTGGCTGGTGAGCGTTGGGGCGCGTTTCGAGTCGGCCGGGGGTTGCGCAGGTGCCACGCCGGCACGCTTCGGGGCCGGCGCAGACTTCGCGGGTGCGGGGGCAGACTTGCGGGCCATCGCTCGACTCGATCGACAGGGCGCGGCGGTGAACCGCGCGGCGGGGCTGGTTCCGGCGCAACATTTGGCCGTAACAAGGTGGTATCCAATCCGAACGGCCCGCCCAAGTCAATTGGTTCGAACCAAGAGTTCCACAGAACTCGCATCGCTGCGAGATTTTTGCAGGAAAATGGGGCAATGGGCTGGCATGGTGGAATGCGGGTTTCTTGGACGCCGATCCCCTTATTCCCGGCGCATAGGTTCGGACGCGGCGGCCACGATCGGGAGGCCGATGGCGAACATCGTTCCCCCGTCGGGACGACCCGTCACGTCGATCGACCCTCCTTGCAGGCGGACCGATTCGAGGACGATGGCGAGTCCCTGTCCTCGTCCCGGTCCCTTGGTCGAATAGCCCTCTTTGAAAATCCGGCGACGGTCGGTGGCGGTGATCCCGGGGCCGTTGTCGCCAACTTCGAGCCAGCCGACCTGCCCATCAACGCGAACCGAGAGCGTTACCTTTGGGCTGCCCCCAGACCCTGAGGCGGCTTCGACAGCGTTTTTGATCAGGTTGACGAGGGCATGGACGAGGAGTCGCCGGTCGCCGAGTATACGGACAGGCTGTTCTGCCCATCCACGCTTATCGACGGTCGCGTCGGCCGCTTCGAGACGAGGACCGAGCAAGGCCGCAGCCTCCTCGAAAATCTCGGCGGCGACGATCGGGCCGATCGAGACGGGAAGTTGCGAGCGCTTGAGGAACCCGTCGAGCTCGCGGACGGTGAGCGTGATGTAATTCGAACAGATGGCGATCTGACGGCAGACGTCCCTCGCGATTGCCGTGCTCCGACGCAGCTCGAAGGCGGGGTCTATCTCACGCGCTGCATATTCTCGCTCCAATGCATGATTGAATTTGGAATAGAGTTCGAGGTCGATCCCGGCCCGCTTGGCGGCAGCGGCCCTGGCCTCGGGCTCCTCGGCGACGAACCGTTCGAGCAGTTCGATATGGCTGGCGAGGTTCCGCCGTTCGTTGGCGACGACGAACGCGACGTTCCCCAGCTCGTGACAGGTTCGGTCGGCGAGATCAAGGGTTGCCTCCTGGGCCGCCTCGCGGGCGACTCGTTCGCGGAGCCCGAGGACGTGAAGCACCATGTAACCGAAGCAGAGGAGAGAGGCCCCTGATAGCCCAATCAGGGCGCGGATCAACCGGTAGTAGTAGCGTTGAGCGTCCTCGACAACCGAGTCGACCTCAGCGGCGACCTGGTAATTGGCCACAAGCTCGAGCGCGGGTTCCCGACCGCCCGAGGCAATTGGGATCGGTTCCGTGACTGTATTCGCGGACGCCCCAGGGGCGTATTTCGGGCTCCATGCCGAGAGCACCGCCCCGCCCTTCTGGCGAAGACTCAGGCCGACCACGTTGATGAGGGGGAAAAGGGTGTCGTGCAGTTCCAGGTTTTCGCCGAGCTGTCGGAGCGAGTCATTGACTCGTTCGAGCGTGCCGGCGCGCGTGGCGGGCGGTGCGTCTCGCCATTCGCGGGCGTAGTCGACGAGGTTTCTGCCGAGATAGTTGGGGGCCAAGATCCAGTTGGCCAGGACCCGGTGGAAGACTTCCCTCTCGGTCCGCTTGGGGCGTTCGTATTCTTGGATCAGCATGTAGAGGCCGCCGCCGAACGCGACCAGGGCGATCAGGCCGCTCATGAGTCCGTACCAGCCCAGGAGCGAGCCGAGCCGGATCACGAAGGCGACCGTTCGTCGCGGGAATCCGTGAGTCATGGCAGCCCCGGCGCATTGATGGGTCGAGGCTCGTTCCAGCGGCCGGTGGCTCGAAAGACGACGCCGGTCGATTCGGGTAGGAGGCTGAAAGTCCCGCCCGAGGAAAATCCTTGGCGTTCTCCACCAGGCATAAAGGCGAGTGAGCGGCCGAACGGCGAGGGGGCCTTATCGACCGGGCGGAGAAGGGTCTCGCGGAGTGAGTCGGGGGTAGGCCGGCCGTCACCCTGGTCGATGCCGATCAGCAAGGCGGCGACGACCTCGGCCTGTTCGTGGACGTCTTCATCAAGCCCGCCCTCGGCAGGGTTGCTGGCCGTCGTGACGCTCCAGACCGGGAACACAAGCTGGTGGATGAAGGCCGAGAGAGTCGTCTCCCCGATGGCGTCTCCGCAGAGGACCGTCAGGTGATGCCCCTGGGGATCTTGCCGACCGGGCGCGGCCCCGTTGAGGGCGACGAGCATCCGCCGCGCTGGGTTGTTCTGCAACGGGAGTACGACCCAGGTCTCTCCCTTTGGTCCATCGGTGACGCGACGCCAGACCTCCCTTGCCTGCTGCTGGTCGGAGGCTGAGGGCAGGCCCGAACGCCCGGAGAGCCTGGGTTGAACCGACTTCGTGTCGTCTGACTCTTCAATCGTCGCCTTGGGGAAGGCCCTGCCGATTTCTTGCTTGAAGCATTGCGCGAGGTCAATCGAGTAGGGGTCGAGCGGGTCGACCACCATCACGACCCGACTCGGGCCGACCGCCCCCGGCTGGGCCTTGAGGCAATCGACGACCATCGCGGCCTCGTGATGATTGTTCGCGCAGAAGCGAAACGTCCTGCCGGGGTAAAGGTCAAGGAGCGAGACCGACGTCGCCCAGGGGACGAGCAGGAGCGGGCCGCCTCCGGGCCGTCCTTCGCCGTCCAAGCGGAGTTGGCCCGCGATTGCGGAGGTAAGCACGGTGTTCGACGATCCGATGATCGCGATCGGCGGGTTGGCCATCCGCACTTGATCGTGCAAGACCTCTCGTGCTTGACCCTCGCCACGGACGCCTCGCCACATGAATCGGACACGACGGCCGCGGGTCGTCTCGATCAGGAGCGTGTCGTCTTCCTCGGCGACAACCCGGCCCATCGGGCGACTCCCTTCGCAGCAGAGCTTTGCGCCCCTGGCGAAGATCCTCCACTCGGAGCGTTCCAGGTACAAGACCGAGACCTCGACCTGGCCCTCGGGTTGTCGGGTCGTTGCGCAGCCGCCGATCCCCTCGAAGACCAGGGTGTAGAGCATCGCCAGCCCCAGCACGAGGCCGAAGCCCCCCAGGTAGATGCTCCCGACATGAATCGTTCGACCATCCATCGCCCGGCCCCGCGACCTCGTCGATCCCTCGACGATTATCGCCGACCGGGCACTGATCGCCCAGCCTCAGTCGTCCCGAGACCCCGGATCGGTGGGCGGGGTGGTCGCCTTCCTGGCCCTCGGCGCGGGCATGTCAACGGCCGGATCATCAGCGGCGGGGGCCGGGCGACGGACGGGCCGGAGCCGGGTCGGCGGAGGGAGGTCGTCGGGGGCGGGTTCGTCGACTTCGTCGGCGGGCCGTCGGCGACGGGTCGAGGGGCGGCGGGCCGGCGGATTGTCGGAGTCGTCCATGCGGCGGAGCCGAGATGACCGCGAGACCTTGGGGTCGCGTGTGTCGTCCTCAGCCTCTTCGGGCGGGTTGGTGATGAGAGTAAGCACGGCCTTGAGCTTCGCAGCCTCGGGCGGGACCGTAACGGAGTCTCCCTCGACCATCTGGAAGGTCGACGCGGCGAAGTTATCGTAGTAGAGCGAGTTCTTGTAGCGATCGACCGTGATCCCCGTGCCGCCGAGCGAGGCACCGGCGAAGAGGCCTCGGCTCTTTGCGTAGGTGAGGATCTCGGCTCTCATTTCGAGGTCGGTCTCGGCCCCGACGTTCGTCCCTGCCGGACCGGCTGCCACCCCCGCGTCGACCCCCAGAGTGATCTTTCCCTTGCCAGCGAGCAGGCGGTTGACCGACTCCTTGGTGCGGAAGACCATCACCATCTCGGTCGCCTGCCCGCCCGCCTGGAGCCCGAACGTGCCGCCCGAGATGAAGACCTGGACTGGGTTGCCCCATCGGCCTTTGCTGTCGCGGACGAGGAACACGCCCCGGCCCAGCTTGATTCCAAAGACGAAGCTGGCGTTGATGAGGTTGGGAACGATCACCACCCCTTGCGCCTGTCGGATCAAGGCGACCGGCACCCCAGTGTTCGGGTCGGCCGCCATCTGCTCCAGGACTTTCGCGGCCGACGAGACCACGGTCGCGTCGTCCCACGCCCGGGCTGATCCGGCCGATAGGCTCAGCAAAGCGAGGCTGCAAAGCACGATTCGCGGCGAGATTGTCATCATCGGGGCCGACTCCATCCAGGTCCGCAATCATTGAGGCTCGAAGGGGCCAAAGCCCGACGGCCGTCTCGGAACGGCCGAGCCACACCTTTTCCTAGCCGAGATCAATAAACTCGTCAATCGCGAACGTCGACTTGGACTTATGTGTGAGATCATCGCATACTGTTCTGGACGTACGGATCCTATATACCTGAAGAGTTCAAAAACAATGACCGCTCGCCCTGTCCTTGCCTGGTCACCCATCCTCGAACGGGCTATCCGGTGGGCCTCGGTGGCGCACGCGGGTCAGTTCCGTAGAGGAACCCTTACCCCATATATTGAACATCCCATGGCCGTGGCGATGATCCTCGATCGCGCCGGGTTTTCGGAAGATGTTGTGATCGCTGGGCTCTTGCATGACCTGGTTGAAGACACCGACGCGACGATCGAAGAGGTCTGTTCGCGATTCGGCGACGACATCGCGGCGATTGTCGCGGGCTGCTCCGAGGTCAAGGACGACGCGAACGGCGTCAAACGCCCCTGGGCCGTCCGCAAGCGAGACCATCTCGCCGCCTTGAAGAATGCCACGATTTCGACCCATGCCGTCATCCTTGCCGACAAGCTGCACAACCTCGCCTGCATCGAGCTTGACCTCCTTGATGGTCGTGCGGTCTGGTCGGCCTTCAACGCGGGCCGGGACGATGTTCTCGCCTATTACCGGGCGAGCCTCGCGACCTGCGGCGTCGGCGACCCGCGACTCGTCGCCCTGGCGGAGGTGATTGGCAACTGTCTCGATCGGATCGAGGCGATCCCAAAAAATCGATCCGAGGTTGGATTGACGGGTTGATCGGCGGGAAGAGACGGTTATAGTTAGGTTGTCGACACGGCTGAAAGGCCTGGTCGACCTGGGTCGTGCGATCGTGGCACGACGGGCTAGAGCTCGCTCTCGCTCGAGGCTGGACTCCCGCGAGATCGGGGTGTTTAGAGTAAAGGAGGTGAACACCGTGAGTAGTGATAACCAGAGGCGGCTCGCCTAACGGCGACTGACGGGTTGCCGTCGGGCAAGCCGCAGAATCTCTAGGTTCGTTGGTTAGAATTCAGGCCAGGCTCGGTGTCATGCTGAGCCTGGCCTGATCCCACCTTCCACTGTCTGTTCGATCCAATTATGGAGCGCTGAGCTTTGATCCTCTTAAACGCGGCCGTAAACGGCTCGTTTAGCACCCGCGGCTGGTGGCGTCCCCGGTCTTTTACCGGGTATCCCATCGCAGGTCGCCGGGCTGAGGGTGTTTCGTAGGCACCCTCCACTGGATCTCTCCGAGACTCCACCCAAGCCCCGAGACCTGCCGCCTGGCACGTCTTGGGGTTTTTTCATTGAGCGAGCGAGCGTCTTTCAGGTAGCTGTTTTGTCGAGGTCCGATCGATCCAGCCAGTGTGTCATCACCGATTGGCGGGAAGACCCCTCCCGCCGCACCCTGTTAGTAGACCCCACGAAGAGGACGGTACCCCGTGATTGTCGTGATGAAACCCGATGCGACGGCTGAACAGATCGACCATATGGAGAGCCACATCCGATCGCTCGGGATGTCGCCCCAGGTGCTTCGCGGCACCCAGCGCACTGTCATTGCCGCGATCGGTGAGGAGCGTGACGGTTTAGTGGAGGCACTCGAGCCGGGCGAAGGGGTCGAGCGCGTTTTACCGATCCTTGCCCCCTATAAGCGAGCGTCGTCCGAACTGACGAGCGAGCGTACCGTCGTCTCGACGCGCGGCCTCGTGGTCGGTGGCGTCAAGGTCGCGGTGATCGCCGGCCCGTGTTCGGTCGAGAGCGAGGAGCAGATCGTCTCGATCGCCGTGATCCTTAAGGCGTTGGGGGCGACCGGCCTTCGCGGCGGGGCGTTCAAGCCGAGGACGAGCCCCTACTCGTTCCAGGGTCATAAGGAAGACGGCCTCAAAATGCTCGCCACCGCGCGCGACGCGACCGGGCTGGCGATCGTTACCGAGGTGATGGCCCCCGAGCACGTCCCCTTGGTCGCCAGATACGCCGACGTGCTCCAGATCGGTGCCCGGAACATGCAGAATTATCAGCTGCTTCAGGCCGTCGGAGACTCGGGCAAGGCCGTCCTCCTCAAGCGGGGGATGAGTGCCACGATTGAAGAGTTCCTCCTTGCCGCCGAATATATCCTCGACCGGGGCAACCCCCACGTCATGCTCTGCGAGCGAGGGATTCGGACTTTCGAGGATCACACCCGCTTCACCCTCCCGCTTGCGACCGTTCCTTACCTCCAAGAGAAGAGCCACCTGCCGGTCGTCGTCGACCCCTCGCACGGGACGGGGAAGGCCCGACTTGTGACGCCGATGGCGAAGGCGTCGGTGGCAGCCGGGGCCGACGGCCTGATTATCGAGGTCCACGAAGATCCTGAACACGCCATGAGCGACGGCTCGCAGACGATCACGCCGGCGGCCTTCTCGCAGATGATGGCGATGTGCCAACGGATCGCTGAGGCCGTTGACCGGACGATGTGAGCCGAATCTAGGCCCGCCTCGCGACGATCGCCAGCGACGGCCCGCGCCCGCCGACCAAGAGGAGTGTCGCCGGGTTCGGGCCATCAGGATGGAGGATCTTTCGCACCTCTTCGGGCCGGAGGTCGAGCCCCCGCGTCTTGATCTCGAGCGGCCCGAGATGGCGCTCGGCGACCGTCCGACGGAGCCGCTTCATGTCGAGCGGCAGCGTCTCGTCGACCTCGAACGCGGCGAGAAACGGCGAGTCGACTCGATCCTTCCCGGTCAGGAAGTCGCATCCGGGCGCGAGACGCGCCAGGCCGTGTGCGGCTGCGAATCCGTCGAGCAATCCCGCTCGACCCAGCGTGGGGTCAGGGTCAAACACCCAGTTGAGCGGCCGGTCGGGGATCGGGATGGGATTCGCGTCGGAGGGGAAGTCGCGATCGGTCAAGGTCGCGCCGATAGGCAGGCACGTCGCGCGCCGACGGGCTCCGGCCAACTCGCCAAACCAGACCGTCGCCTCCTTGCACTCACCTCCAAGACTCACCAATTCGATCTCGACCGGCAACGCGCCGAAGGTCCGCTCAAAGTCGCTCGCCGGGCTGAGCTTGATCGCACCGCCTCGTTTCCGCCCGATAAGGCCGGTCAGGAAGCCAATTCCGGGGGCATATTGCTCGACTTTTCGCGCCTGAGACGCCGACACCGCACGACGATCAGGGTCAGCGTGGACCAGCCAATCGTCGGGGATCGTCACGTCCTCGACACGGGCGACGAGCGGGGCGACGCGGTGGCCGACGCCGTAAACCTCGGCATTCCATCGCGTCCGCCGCGCCATGCCCCGATCGAGATCGACTGAGACGACGCCGGCGGCCATCTCCGCGATGGCGAGAGAATCTCCGCCGATCCCGCAACAGAGATCAAAGACCCGGCCCCCTGCGAAGCGACCTGCCTTATGCCTCGCGACTGGCTCAGCAGTCGCCTGTTCCAGCCCGACCGGCTCGAACCACATGCGGTCGGATTTCCCAAACTTTGCGGACCCTCGGCGACGCGAATCGACCAGTCGGATTGCGGCCGACACACATTCGGCCGGGTGAGAGCGACGCCAGCGCGCGAGGTCGACAGGGGCGGGGCGTTTCACCCATGCCACTTCGGCGAGGAGGTCTCGGCCTGCCTCAGTTGTCAGCACGCGATACTCGGAATCGTCGTCGGTCTTGAGCCGCATCAGCAAGGTCTTGCTCTCGTGAAACGAGGCAAATTCGGATAAGATTGACGAAGGCCAATCCCGGTTGGGTAGGAAGTCCGGGTTAAGATCAGTAAGCATGATATCATCACGGACCCCGAACCTCGACACTCCAGTCAAGATCGATGACCCGTTCCCGTTCAAGTAGGAAGCGATCCCGCCCAGATGGCCGTTTGCGGCCCCGGCCGAGCAAATTACGGACTCACATAGAATTACTGCCCGGTTCGAGAATTAGGGACACACACGAGCGATTTTTCACATGATATTGCGCCGAGGTCACCATTGACTGTCGATTCTGAGCAACTCGTGCCCGCCCCACCGCCGAACGTATGCGAGCCGATGAGCCTCGGCGCGATCCCCCTACCCTCGCGATTCTTCCTCGCCCCGATGGCGGGCTATACGAGCCTGGCGTTCCGACTGGCCGTGCGCAAGCTGGGCGGCCTCGGCCTGGTCACGACCGACCTCGTCAATGCCAGGGCGATCCTCGAAAAACGCCCTCGATCGTTTGAACTGGCCGAGACTTGCGCTGAAGACCGCCCGGTCTCGATTCAGCTCTACGGCCACATCATCGACGAAATGTGTCAGGCCGCCCGATGGATCGTCGATCACGGGGCGACCGCCGTCGACATCAATATGGGCTGCCCCGTCAACAAGGTCGTCAAGACCGGCGGTGGCTCGGCCTTGATGTGTCAACTCACGCAGGCGACCCGTCTGGTTGCGGGCGTCGTTGACTCTGTGTCCGTCCCGGTCACGGTGAAGATGCGGCTCGGTTGGGACGATCAAAATCTCAGCGCTCCCCAACTGGCACGATCGTTCGAAGGAGTCGGTGCCGCTGCCGTCATTATCCACGGTCGCACGCGCGAGCAAGGATTCAAGGGTGGCGTCAATCGCGACGGTATCCGCGCCGTGGTCGAGGCGGTCGACAAGATGCCGGTCATCGGCAATGGAGACCTGCGCACGCTTTCCGACGCCGCCGGGATGTTCGTTGAGACCGGCTGCGCAGCGATCTCGATCGGGCGGGGCGCGTTGTCGAACCCGTTCCTCTTCCGCCAGCTCGCGCACTGGGCCGCCCACGGCACACCGGGACCAGAGCCGACGTTTGAGGAACGCATCGACGTCATGGTCGAGCACTTCCACGGCTTGCTGGAGCGTCGCGGCGAGCGGGCGGCCTGTCTCCAGTTCCGCAAGCTCGTGAAGTGGTACAGTCACTCGATCCGACCCCCGAAGGCCCTTTCTCACCTTCTTATCAACCTGGCTAGTGGCAAACTCTTCGACGAGACGGTCGAGGCGATCCGCCAGCACGGACCGGCTTCGCCTCTTCCCGGCCACTTCGAGCCCAAAGTGCCTGTCCCGAGCGGCCCGATCGACAAGTGGTGAGCGGTCTCAGATCACCCTTCGACGGCCAGCCCTCGCCTCGCTCCGGCCTGCGCCGTTGAGGCCTCGTCGGTGCGGGGACCGTATTCGAAGAAGCGTTTTAGTTTGAGGAATCGCTTCTCGTAAAGGTGGAAGCTCAGCCAGGCCGCCACGATCGACAGGACGACGACAGTCACGATCCTAAACGCGATGGCGATCGGCGTTTCGAGCCGCCCGGTGGCGTCGTGCGCCCGCATGGTGGTGAACATGTCGATGAAGAAGGGATGGAAGACGTAGATACCGTAGCTGTATTTCCCCAAACTCCGCAGAGCGGGCAGATTGAAGAAGCGGCCAATTAATGACGTTCGGGTGGAGAGGATGGCCAGCACCAGCACGGCCCCGTAGATCCCGGCCAGCAGCGTGTATTTAACGACCTGGAGCCAGGCTTCGTGGGAACCGGTCTTCATCACATAAAGTGGAGAGACGAGCACGGTCAGCGCGGTGAGCACGGCGATCGCCTTCGGTTTCCAGCCCGCCATCCCCTCAGGGCCTCGTGCGGCCAGGGCGAGCAGTCCGCCCAGGGCGAGCGAGTCGAGTCGGCCGAACATGAAGAAGTTGGCCGAGAGGCCGTTACTGACCAGGCCGATCCTGACGAAGATCGAGCCGATGATACAGCCGACGCAGACCCGCATGGCCGTCGTCCGCGTGAACGCATAGATAACCGCCGGCCAGAGCAGATAGAACTGCTCCTCGATGGCCAGTGTCCAGAAATGCCCGAATGTGGGCGGGTCGACATGGAACGTCGGCGGGATGTTCGCGGTATACGTCCAGAGGGCGAACGGGCTCGCCTCGGTCACTCGATGGCCGAGCAGCAGTGGCAGGATGATCGTGGCGACGATCAGCACGCCGTAATAGAGCGGGAAGATCCGCACAGTCCGCCGTCCGTAGAAGTTGCGGAAGAAGCCCGACGACCCCTTGGTGTCATGGAGGATGCCGGTGATCAGGAACCCAGACAGGACGAAGAATAGGTCGACGCCCGTCTGGCAGATGCGAGTCGATCGGTAAGCAATCCGGGCCAGCCCCGAGGCGGGTTCGGCTTCGAGCTGAAAGATGTGGAAGATCAACAGGAACACGACCGCGAGGCCGCGAAGCCCGTCGAGGGCCGTGATGTGCCGACCTGGGCCGGGGATCACTTCGGTGGTCGTAGGGGAATCGCTCGAAGCGAGCGCGGGCGTGGTGGGATTGATCGTCATGTTGTCCGTCCGTGGTGGTCGCGGGTCTCGATCCATCGCCGCGTACCGGATTGAACCAGGATGTCGCCGATTTGAAAAGGTCAATCGACCTCTCGGATCGCCGATCGGGCGCTTGTGTCGTGCCTTTGACGCCCCTAAAATGACGTAGGGGCGGCTCCTCGATCGCTCAGGGTCAAGCAGGCCGACCTCCGCTCTCGACGTCTTGAAATAAGGGAGTACGACGCATGGCGACCGCCACCGAACCGAGGCGCGAGACGCGCCAGACCTTTCAGACCAAGCTCCTCATCGACGGCAAGTGGCAAGACAGTCGGAGTGGCAAGACGTTCGCCACGGTGAATCCTGCCACCGAAGAGATCATCGCGCAGGTCGCCGAGGGAGACGCGGCAGACATTGACCTCGCGGTGAAAGCCGCGCGGAAGGCATTCGACACCGGCCCCTGGCGGAAGATCGACGCGCGCGATCGCGGCAGGCTCCTCTACAAGCTGGCCGACCAGATCGAGTCGCACATCGACGAACTCGCCGAGCTGGAAACCCTCGACAACGGCAAGCCGCTCTCCGAGAGCCGTAATGCCGACCTCCCTCTCGTTGTCGACTGCTTCCGCTACTATGCTGGTTGGGCCGATAAGATCACCGGCCAGACCGTGCCGATCCGGGGCAACTTCTTCTGTTACACCAAGCGCGAGCCGGTGGGTGTCGCCGGGCAGATCATCCCCTGGAACTTCCCGATGCTGATGGCGGCATGGAAGTGGGCACCAGCGCTGGCCGCCGGTTGCACCGTCGTGCTCAAGCCGGCCGAGCAGACCCCGCTCTCAGCGCTGCGGCTCGGCGAACTGGCTCTCGAAGCTGGATTCCCGGCGGGTGTGATTAATATCGTCCCCGGCTACGGCGAGACCGCAGGCGACGCCTTGGTGAAGCACAAGGGCGTCGACAAGATCGCCTTTACCGGCGAGGGCAAGACCGCCGAACTCATCATGCGGAACGCCTCGCACACCCTGAAGCGGATTACCTTTGAGCTCGGCGGCAAGAGCCCGAACATCATCTTCGCCGATGCCGACCTTGACGCTGCGCTCGAGGGGGCGATCCTCGGCCTCTATCTCAACCAGGGCCAATGCTGCTGCGCGGGGAGCCGACTATTCGTTCAAGACACGGTTTACGACGACTTCGTCAAACGGCTCGGTAACAAGGTCGCGTCCCGCAAGCTCGGCGATCCGTTCGACCAGGCCACCGAGATGGGGCCGCAGATCGACAAGGCTCAGTTCGACAAGATCCTCTCGTATATCGATAAGGGCAAGCAGCAA
>JANXSY010000291.1 GCA_025356435.1 Isosphaeraceae bacterium
GGAGCAACAGCCATGATACCGCTAGCCACAGAGCCGCTTTCAGCCCTCTATGAGTCTGACGAGACCGCCTGGCTCGACGCGATGGCCCGCCTGATTCGCGAGCGGCGATTCGACGAGCTAGACCTACCGAACCTCGGCGAGTATCTCACCGACATGGCCCGTCGCGACCGCCGCGAGGTGAAATCACGATTGGCCGTCTTGATGGCCCACCTCTTGAAGTGGGAACATCAGCCGACGAGACGGTCGAGCAGTTGGCGGGCGACGATCGTGACCCAGCGACAGGAACTCGCCGATCTGGTCGGCGGCGGGGTCCTCCGACAGCATGCCCTGGCGGTCCTCCCGGACGCTTACGCCAATGCCCTCGAACAGGCCTCCGCCGAGACTAGTCTGGAACGCGAAACCTTCCCGACCAACTGCCCGTTCTCGCTCGATAACATTCTCATCACCGGGCTCCGAGACGACTGAACACTCGGCGACTCGTCGCGACCAAGCCCCGATGCTGTTCGATTGAAATTTTAATAAGTATTTCGCATATCTTATATTGAACATTGTTTTCATTGCAATAAAATCGTACGATTCATGAGCCCGACCTTGCTGGCGGCCCGAAAAGTGCTTCTGCTTGAATTGAAGTTTATGCCGCAACACCTTGGGGCCGCATTCATGGCACGTCGTTTATCATGGTGACGCCGACCGCACTCTTGACAATCAATAGCGGATCTTCGAGCCTCAAATTTGCCCTCTTTCACCGCGGAGACCCGCCCGAACGGGTCCTCACCGGGCGAGTCGAACGGATTGGGCTCCCGGAGGCTCGGTGGGTCGTCCAGGGCCGCCCCGAGGAGGACCGGCCCGTCGAAGCCGCCGACCATCGGGCTGCCGTGCGACTGGTCATCGACGGCATCGAGCGAGCGTTCGGGTTCTCGTCGATCGCCGTTGTCGGGTTCCGCGTCGTTCACGGAGGGAATCGCTACAGTCAGCCCGAGCGGGTGACGAGCGATCTGGTCGACGAACTACGTCGGCTCGGCCCCTGCGACCCCGACCACATGCCAGCCGCGATCGACCTGATCGAGGCGTTCCGCGAGCATCGGCCCGACCTCCCGCAGGTCGCGTGCTTCGACACCGCCTTTCATCACGATATGCCGCGCGTCGCCCAAATCGTCGCGATCCCGAGACGATTCGAGGCCCTCGGAGTGCGCCGTTACGGGTTCCACGGCCTCTCTTATACCTTCATGATGGAAGAGTTATCCCGCGTGGCCGGTCCCGACGAAGCCCTCGGCCGGGTGATCCTCGCACATCTCGGTTCTGGGGCGAGCCTGGCGGCGGTTCAGGGCGGGAGAAGTATCGACACGTCAATGGGCTTCACGCCGGCCTCGGGGTTGGTGATGGGCACACGTTCGGGAGACCTCGACCCGGGCCTGGTCCGCTTCTTGTCGAATGCCGAGGGGATGACGGCCGAGCGGTTCGACGACCTCGCCAATCACAAATCCGGCCTGCTCGGCGTCTCGGAGACCAGCCCCGATGTGCGCGACCTTCTGGCCCGCTCGGAGTCTGATCCCCGCGCGGCCGAGGCCATCGACCTATTCTGCTATCAGGCCAAGAAGGGGATCGGTGCCTTCGCCGCCGCGCTGGGCGGGCTCGATAGCTTGGTGTTCGCCGGGGGGATCGGCGAGAATTCGCCCGAGATCCGGCGACGGATCTGCGACGGCATGGGACATCTCGGCATCGAGATCGACGCTGGCCTGAACGAGTCCAGCTCGCCCTTGATCTCGACCGGATCAAGTCGAACGAAGGTCCGGATCATCCGCACCGACGAAGAGGTCGTGATCGCCAAGGCCGCCGCCCGGCTCGTCCCGAATCCGCAAGAAGGAGTCGCCTGATGGAAACGCCGCTCTCGCCCGATGAACTCCGCAAGATGAACGCCTACTGGAGCGCCTCGAATTATCTCTCCGTCGGCCAGATCTATCTCTATGACAACCCCCTCCTGCGCGAGCCGCTGAAGATCGAGCACGTCAAGCCGAGACTCCTCGGCCACTGGGGCACGACACCTGGTCAAAACTTTATCTATGTCCATTTAAATCGCGTGATTAAGTCATTTGATCTCAACTGCATTTATATTTCAGGACCCGGTCACGGTGGCCCGGCGCTGGTGGCGAACACCTATCTTGAGGGGACGTACAGCGAGTTCTATCCGGCAATCACCCGCGACACGGCCGGCCTGAAGCGGCTGTTCACACAGTTTTCGTTCCCCGGGGGCATACCGAGCCACGTCTCGCCCGAGACGCCGGGATCGATCCACGAGGGGGGCGAACTGGGATACAGCCTCAGCCATGCGTTCGGCGCAGCGTTCGACAACCCTGACCTGCTCGTCGCGTGCATCGTCGGCGACGGCGAGGCCGAGACAGGCCCGCTCGCGACCAGTTGGCACAGCAACAAGTTTCTCGACCCCGCGACCGATGGCGCAGTGCTGCCGATCCTTCACCTCAACGGCTACAAGATCGCCAACCCGGCCCTGCTCGCCCGCATCAGTCATCAAGAGCTTGAGCAACTGTTGCGCGGTTACGGCTATGAGCCCCATTTCGTCGAGGGTGATGATCCAGCGCAGGTCCACCAGATTATGGCGGCGACTCTCGACCGGGTGATCACCGCGATCCGCAAGATCCAGTCCGACGCTCGGACCGGGGGTGTCACCACGCGGCCGATCTGGCCGATGATCGTCCTCAAGACGCCCAAGGGTTGGACCGGGCCGAAGGTCGTCGACGGCCTCCCGATCGAGGGGACATACCGGTCGCACCAGGTGCCGCTCTCCGACCCTCGTGAGCATCCCGAGCACCTTACGCTCCTCGAAAAATGGATGCGAAGCTATCGACCGGAAGACCTCTTCGACGAGTCAGGCCGGCTTGTCCCCGAGCTTGCCGAACTGGCCCCAAAGGGCGAGCGCCGAATGGGGGCCAACCCCCACGCCAACGGCGGACTCCTGCTCAAGAGGCTCAATCTCCCTGACTTCCGCGACTATGCGATCGAGGTTCCCCGCCCCGGCGACCTCATGAACGAGGACACGAGGACGCTCGGCAAGTTCCTCCGCGACATCATCAAGCTCAATGACGAACAACGAAATTTCCGCATCTTTGGTCCCGACGAGACCGCCTCGAACCGGCTGACGGCGGTCTTCGAAGCAACCAACAAGCAGTGGGACGCCGAGGTGCTCGGCACCGACGACCACCTGGCGACCCAGGGCCGGGTTATGGAGATGCTGAGCGAGCACCAGTGCGAGGGCTGGCTCGAAGGCTATCTGCTCACCGGTCGCCACGGCCTGTTCAACTGCTACGAAGCGTTCATTCATATCATTGATTCGATGTTCAACCAGCACGCCAAGTGGCTGAAGGTCACGCGCCATATCCCCTGGCGCAAGCCGATCGCGTCGTTGAATATCCTGCTCGCCTCGCATGTCTGGCGACAGGACCAGAACGGCTTTACTCACCAAGATCCCGGCTTCATTGACCACGTCGTCAACAAGAAGGCCGAGATCGTTCGGGTCTACTTGCCTCCTGACACGAACACGTTGCTCTCGGTGGCCTCGCACTGCCTGCAGAGCGTCCACTATGTCAACGTGATTGTTGCGAGTAAGCATCCGTCTCCGCAGTGGCTTGACATGGACGCGGCGATCAAACACTGCACCGCTGGCATCGGCGTCTGGGATTGGGCGAGCAACGACGGCGGTGGCGAGCCCGACGTGGTCATGGCCTGCGCCGGAGACGTGCCGACCCTGGAGATCCTTGCCGCCGTTCAGCTCCTCCGCGAGGGGCTACCCGCGCTGAAGATCCGGGTCGTCAACGTCGTTGACCTGATGAGGCTCCAGCCCGAGACCGAGCACCCGCACGGCCTGGGCAAGCGCGAGTTCGAAGCCCTCTTCACCCCCAACAAGCCAATCATCTTCGCCTTCCACGGCTACCCCTGGCTCATCCATCGCCTGACCTATCGGCGGGCCAATCACCATAACCTTCACGTTCGCGGATATAAAGAAGAGGGGACAATCACCACCCCCTTCGACATGGCCGTGCTCAACGACCTCGACCGCTTCCACCTCGTCTGCGACGTCCTCGACCGCGTGCCCAATCTCGGCCCCGAAGCCGCCGTGCTCCGACAGGCGATGGACGACAAACTGGTCAAGCACCGCATCTATATCAACACATACGGCCAGGACATGTCCGAGATCCTCGACTGGAAGTTGACCCTACCGCCAGCCCCCAGCGCATCGTGATTCGGAACGGCTCTTATTTCCCCCCGAAACTGTTCACCTTGCTCAACATCGCGAGCGGGATGTAATAGATCTCATAGCTTCGGCCGTCCGAAAAGCGGCGACCGTTCGTAGACTCACAGAGGACGGTCGCTCGCTTGGTGATTCGATTGACCCGTCCGATCTTGGTAGCCCCTTCGTACTCGAAACTCACGCGGTCGCCGACGACGATCTGATAGGTCTCGGCGGCGACCTCGCGGGGCGTGACGAGGTGATGCGTCGTCCCTTCATGACCGAAGATTCGCGCCGAGAGGGAGTGAAAATTCGCGGCAAAGCAGCTCGACCGGCCCCAGACCAGAAACTCGGCGAGATGCAACAACTCGTGCTCGATGATTCGCTGGAGGGCTTCGAGACGGTCGTTGCAGACAAGGCCGCCGACCGTCACCGATCGCGTGCCCTCGCGGAAGTTTTGGAAGAGCAGGAACGTCGAGACCGCGATCTCATACCGGGGCGGCTCGGCCCGGCCGCGCAGCTTTCTCATGTAGGTCTTGCCCGCCGCGCTCGTCATCCGGTTCGAGAGCCCGAGCGCAATCTCGCCCGAGCCGTCCTCGACCATCCACTGTCGTAGAGATGAGCCGAAGAAATCGCCGTCATAGAGGTTGAACAATCGCCGCAGATCGGCGAACCCGATGACGTCGAAATTCGCCGAGCGAAGGTGCGTGGAATGTCCCAGCACGCCCTCGCGAATGAGCTGGGTCTTGCGCGAGACCTCAGCCGGAAAGTTGTGGATCGCCATCAGCCGGGCGACCCGACTTCCCTGCGATGCCGGGAGTCTTGAAGAGGGCGACGACTGGGCCATTCGGGACCTCATGGCACGGGCGGCGACTGGGCGCGACCGGGAGTGACGTTGAGATGTTTCGACTTCCGGCCCACGATCAGAGGAGCGTCAGCCCCACCGCGACTGCTGTCCATGAACGCGAAGCGCCGCGGATCGACATGGCCAACCTCCGAGTGACGGCGTGCAAGTCAGAGCTGCGACTTCGGGGACCAAGGCCGCTGGGTTGCAAGATGACCTCTTGTGGCGAACCCCGGGGCTTATTGGAATCGAATCGAGGATGCGACTCAAGGAAATTCCGGCACCTCCGTATCCTCATCCCTGCGGTGCCAAATCGCGGGACGCCTCACATCCTAGACCCGATGGTATTGGTAACTCTTTGGCAATTCGGATGATAGCGGCCATCGCGGCAAGCCCGAGGATATCCATCGCGCCGACCGAACCCAACGCCAAGCGCGCCGACCGAACCCAACGCCAAGCGCGCCGACCGAACCCAACGGCCCGACTCTTCCCAAAAGAACTGCGTTTAAGCAAATGACGAAAGAGACTTACGTCGTCGATCGCGTGAGCCGTCGGCCTTGATCGTGATGGCGGACAGACAATGCGCCGAGCGAACCCAACGAGTCGAAGCCAAGATCCTGGGCCGCGCCGAGCGAAGCCAACGCAACGATCTCTCATAAAGAGGAGGGGTGCCGATCTCCCAAATGAACCCATCAGCCCCTCATTTGGTCGAAATCGTCTCTGACCAGCGAAGAGAACAGCCCCCTTCTCTTCCCAACCGGCAAGGAGCACCGAAACGAAGCCAATCTCTCAGGACCGGTACCAAGCCCATCCTCCCTCCAGACTCACCAAAACTCCCCGCTTGCCCTTGGCCCATTGATGGGGTAAGTTTACGGGAGTCTAATCCGAGGGTGAAGTCGGACAGATCGGCACATCCACAATCCTGTCGATTGCATGGATTGTATGATGGGCCGACTTGCCTTTGTCCCCTCGAAACCGATATGCTTGGTGGTACGTCACCATCGCGGTTTTCGCCGCATGCGTCTCTGCCAGGCCATTTCTTCCGAATAATCCGCACGGCCCGATTCACTGGCCTCCATACCGACCGGTGACGGCGTCGGGACGGGGCGGGCGGACCGTCTACCCTTGATTGGTGGGATGGGACCATGACGTTCGTCGGCAAGATCTTAGTGATCCTCATCATGGCCTTGTCGCTCGTCTTCCTTGGGGTCTCGGTGGTGGCATTCACCACGGCGACGAACTGGAAGACCGAGACCGCGAAACAGCAAGACGAGGTCAAGAAGCTTCAGAGCCAGCTCGCCACGGCCAAGGCAGTTGACCTCGACGTCCAGACGAAGTATGCCGAGGCCCAGAAAGAGCATGGGGCCGCCACCAAGAATCACGAAAATCAGATCGCCGCGCTGAAGGTTGACAACGAGAAGGGCCAGAACGAGATCACCCAGGCTCGTACCGCCCTCACCGATGCCCAGGCCAGCGCCAAGCTCTCTCTTGAAGAGACTGCCGCTAAAGCGACTGACGTGGCCAAACTGCGTGAGCAGTTGACCGCCGTGACCGAACAGTCAAACAAATTCAAGATCCAGCAGACCGACCTGAACAACGAGATCCTCAATCTGCGTCGGATGCTCGACGTGGCCGAGCGGAATACCAAGAGCCTCCGCGAGACCGCGGCCAAGTTCGCCCGGGTGCTGACCGACAAGGGTCTCTCGACTGACATCCGACTCGTTCAGGCAGGCGAACTGCCCGCGAACGTGGAGGGCAAGGTCCTCAAAATTGACACAACGAACCGGCGGATGGAGATCTCGATCGGCTCCGACGACGGCCTCTCGGTCGGCCAAGAGCTCTATCTCTATCGCACGACGCCGACCGCCGAATACCTTGGCAAGGTGAAGATCAGCCTGGTCGAGCCCGACCAGGCCGTCGCCACCATCATCGGCAACACCGTCAACGGTAAGAAGATCAAGGAGGGTGACGATGTCGCGTCCACGATCCGCGCCAAGTAAAGCGCGACCGGCGGCCCGAGGCGGCGCTCCGGCACGCCCCGGTCGCCCCGGCGTCTTCGTCTCGACCCCCAAGAGCGACATCTATGTCGTGATGCTCAGCATCGCCCTCGGCGCGATGTTCATCGGGTCGCTGCTCCTGGTCATGATCCTCAGCCGGTATGACTTCAAGCTCAAAGTCGCCGGCCTCTCCCCCGCCCCGCAGGCCGTGGCTGCCAGCCAACTCGAAGAAATCGTTACTGCACTTCTGTAAACAAGTGCACAAATCGGCACAGTCGAATCATCCGCTTGAATCGGGGTTTCCCCTCTGATTTGGGTGGATGATATCTCGCCACACACCTCGCAACCGATCGACGAAGACCCCGCAGCCGGACGACCGGAGGCGGGGTCTTTTCGTTTCATACTATTATCAGGATGCGTTACTTCGTCTCCGCCTTCGCTCCCACGCTCGGCGTTGTGGCGGGCTTGGGTCTGGGGGTTGCGGGCCCCTTCGCCTTGGGATCGCGGGGCAAGAGGTCGGGTAGCATCGCGACGTTGTATGCCCAGGCCGCCAAGACCTTCGCCCCTTGGTTGACCTCATCGGCATAGACCTTGTCGAAGGTATCGCTCTCGGTGTGGTGAGTCTTGCGATACTCGGCCTCGTCCTGCACCACCGCGAAGGCCGGGACGCCGGCAGGGTGGAACGAGAGATGGTCGGTCCCCCCCATGTTCCGGAGGCTCATTTCATCGAGCCTTAGCTCACGCTGGAACGGGGCAACGACGCGGTCCATGACCTCGCGAAGGTCGTAACGGCCCTGAAGCCCGATGCTTGTGACGCGGCCGGTTCCCATGTCATGGACGAGCACGGCAGAGACCTTGGCCAGCTCGGCCTCATGGGCTTTGGCATAGGCCTTCGAGCCGTGGAGCCCCTGCTCTTCGCCGCTCCAGAGGACGAACCGGATCGTCCGTTTCGGCTTGACCCCGACGGCCTTCAAGGCCCGCGCCGCCTCCAGGACGGCCATCGTTCCGGTGCCGTTGTCGGTCGCGCCGGTGCCGAGGTCCCACGAGTCGAGATGGCCACCGATGAGGACAACCTCGTCGGGCTTCTCGCTGCCAACCAGCTCAGCCACCGTGTTATAGACCTCGACTTCGCCCTGGCTGGCCGTGTTCTTGAGGTCGATCTCGACCGTGACCGGTCCCCTCTTCAGAAGCCTCCACACCAGCCCATACGACTCGGTCGTGAGGAACGCCACGGGAAGCTTCGAGAGGCCGAAGTCCTCGCCGGAGATGGTCATGTTGACGAGCCCGTGCTCTTTGTCGGAGTCACGGAGGAACCCTGCTGCCCCCTCATTGGCGGCGAATTCGCGGCGGGCCTTGCTGAAGGCGTCTCGCTGGGCATTGTTCTGCGCCCTACGGTTGACCGGGGCCGCGAAGGACGACTCCCCCTTTGCCAACCTGGGTGACGGCTGCACCGTGACCGGACCCGTGACGATCCAGGCCCCCTTGAGCTTGCCCTTGTAGGCGTCAAGGTCTGCGACCTTCTCGCCCTGGACGGCGATCACCGGCCCTCGAAGCGGCCCCTTCGTCCCCGGCGACCATCCCGCTGACTCGACGAGCAACCGCTGTTCGGTCGGGGCGACGACCCGGCCCGACGCGGGGCCACGGGTCCAAGAGTGCGCGATCTTCCAACCTTCGAGGTGGGCGTTGTCGAGCCCATACGCCTTGAACTTGTCCCGAGTCCACTCGTTCGCCCGCTTGAGGTTCGCCGAGCCGGTGAGCCTTGGGCCGACCACGTCGCACAAATATTCCAGGTTGAACATGAGTTGCGAGTTCTTGTCAATCTCGGCGAGAACCTTCGCAGTGGTCTGGGTCACCTCCGGGCTGATCGGCTGCGAGGAGAGGCCGCCGGGCTGGGCGTGGGCCGACGTGACGGTCGCCGCCAGGAGGGTCAGGAAGAGAAAGGGACGGGGCATGACGCGGGGCTCCGGGATGGGCTGATGCGGTGGGCGAGGTCACCGAGGTTTGACGATCCCGGCCCCATTTGCAAGGCCCGCGTCGGCGGAGGTCGCGGGCAAGAGGATGTCTGAGTCCATTTGCCGCCGAGAGAGGGCTACTGGATGGGGTGGCCTTGGTTCTCGAACCGGGGAGGTAAGGCGACAGAAAAGGGGCCGCCCGAGGTCGCGGGGAGTCTCAGTTGTCCGAGGCCGCGAAAAAGGTTAGCCTTGGACCTCTTCGGGTCAAAGAGTGCGGGGAAAGCGCGGATGAACGTCGTCCTCATCGCTTCAGAGGCAGTCCCTTTTGCAAAGACCGGCGGCCTTGCCGATGTGGCCGGTGCGTTGCCCCATGCGCTATGTCGGCTGGGCGTCGAGGCGTCGCTCTTCCTGCCCTGCTATCGCCACGCCCGCGATTCCGGCATCCCGCTCCACGACACCGGCCTCTCGCTGGAGATCCCGCTCGGCTCGAAGACGGTCGAGGCCCGCGTGCAGGTTGCCGAGTTGCCGGGCTCAAAAGTCCTCGTCTATCTGATCGACAACCCCGCCTATTTCGACCGGTCGGCGCTCTATCAGCACGATGGGGCCGACTATGTCGATAACTCTGAGCGGTTCATCTTCTTCCAGCGAGCGGCCCTCGAAGCGATCCGCGCCCTTGGCCTTCGCCCCGACGTGATCCACTGCAACGACTGGCAGACCGGCCTGATCCCGATCTACCTCGACGAGTTCTACCGGGCGACCCCAGAGTTTGCCCACGCGGGGACTCTGCTGACCGTACACAATATGGCCTATCAGGGCTCGTTCTGGCACTGGGACATGCCGCTCACCGGACTCGACTGGCAGCTCTTCAACTGGCGTCAGCTCGAGTTCCACAACCGGATCAACTTCCTTAAGGCTGGCCTCGTCTTCTCCGACGTCTTGAGCACGGTCAGCCCGACTTATGCCAAAGAGATCCAGACCCCCGAATATGGTTGCGGCTTCGACGGCCTGCTCCGCGCTCGTCGGCACGACCTTCACGGCGTCGTCAACGGCATTGACCCGACCGTCTGGAACCCCCGGCTTGACCCGCTGATCGCCGCGAATTTCGACGCCCAGACCGTCTCCACCGGCAAGGCTGCCTGCAAGGCGATGATCCAGGAACGCGCAGGGCTACCCGTCAGGCCCGACGTGCCGCTGTTTGCTCAGATCGGCCGGCTCGACCCGCAAAAGGGTTGGGATCTGCTGATGGAAGTGGCCGACGACTTCCTCTTCGGAGACGTGCAACTCATCGTTCTGGGCGAGGGCCAGCCGCGCTATCACGGCCTGCTCGAACAACTCGCCGCGCGGCATCCGGGCAAGCTGCGGGTCTTCCTCGAATTCTCAAACGTCCTCTCGCATCAGATCGAGGCCGGTGCCGACCTCTTCCTGATGCCGAGCCTCTACGAGCCGTGCGGCCTCAACCAGCTCTACAGCCTTGCCTACGGCACGATCCCCATCATCCGCTCGACCGGCGGGCTTGCCGACACCGTGGTTGACGCCACTCCCGAGGCCCTTCTCCGGGGCACGGCGACAGGGATCGCTTTTCACGACGCCAACGCCCCGTCGCTCCAAGCGGCGATTGGCCGCGCCCTTGACCTCTGGACCGACCGCGCGGCGTGGTCGTCGCTGGTCAACTCGGCGATGCGGGCCGACTGGACCTGGGACCGCGTCGCCCGCTCCTATCTCGGCCTCTACGACGAGGTCCGGCGGCGACGCGTCGGTCGTGTCGCCATCTGAGCGACGTTCTCAGGGATTGGTCTGCGGCCGTCTCGACTTCAGATGTTCTTCCATCTTCTGGAACCCGACGATACCGACCCCCGCCTGGACAAACTGGACGCCGAGATACTTGACGCCCTTGCCCGGGGGGATCATCTTGACGACCTCGACACCCCCCTTGAAGAACCGGATCGGGGCGAAGGTGCTCAGGCGATAGCCCGCCTTGGCGCAGAGGGCTCGGCCGAGGTCGGCGGCCTCTGCGACGGTGAGTCGGTTCAGGGCTTCGGGAAGACGGCGCAAGACCTGATAGGTTCCGCCCGCGGCACGGACGGCCCACCACTTCGAAAGGTGCAGCGAAACCGCCTCGCTACTGCGTCTCGTCAGGCCACGGCCCGCCACGGTGCCGGCCTCTTCGAGAGCCTCCGTACCGATCGCCTTCACCGCACCCTTGGCGACCGTCTTCACCTCGGCCCGTGCGGCCTCGGCGGCGGCGGCCCCCTCGGGCTGGAGGGCGGCGAGGCTGAGGGCGTCAGCCACGACGAAACAGCCGTCGATCAGGGCCCAGGCCATCTCGCCTGAGGTCGGCGCATGGCCCCGGCTCATTACCGCACCGAGATGGATCAGGTCATACAGTGGCAAGAATTGGTAGAACTCGACTTGCGACGAATTGAGGTCGACCGCGCGTTCGAGGCCGTCCTTCTTGATCAGAGCAATCGTCGCCTGGCCATTGTCTCCTGAGAGGGCGAGCACCCCCTTGGCCATCCATTCCTTCCAGGTCAGTTTCGACTTGGATCGGAGCAGGGTCAGCTTCTCGGGATTGGCGTCGACCGCCGCGATCGGCGGGATCACTGCCGCGCCATGGGCGAGAAGGATCTCGCAAAAGTCGGCGTCTGCGGCATACTTGTCGAGCATCGCCAGCGCCATCTTGCCGTGCTCGGCTAGCGCCGCGACGGCCTGGTTGCGGATTGCCGCGTCGCTGAAGTCTTCATAAACCACGTCCGCCGCGTCGGGTCCGGCGAGAGTCAGGGCACGCTCGCCGAGCGCCCCCTGCTCGACCACGAGCCGGAGCGCGTTCGGGCTGCCGCCGACCGCCTCGACCAGCCGCGCGGCGGCGACGTGTCGCAGATGCCCGGCGACGGTCTCAGGGCGGTGAGTCCGGAGGGACTCGTCGACGTAATCGGCATTGACCCGCAGCAGGATCAGCGACTTGTCGAGCGGCAAGGCATTCCCAATCTCTTGCAAGACGGGGCCATACAACGAGGCAAGTGCGAACCCGTCCAGCCCCTGGATGCGGAAGGCGGCAAGGGCGAGCGGGCCTCGGGTGTCGAGGGTCCGAATCGCCGCACGGAGGTCGGCCGCGCCGGGATCAAGGCTGATGAAGCCGAGCAGCGCCAGGGCGTCGGCCAGGTCGCTCGGCTCGCCCGTCCATCGATCCACGAGCGCCATCACCCCTTCGGGCTCGGTGAGCAGCAGGGGCAGGATATTTGGATATTTCGCCGCGACTCGTCTCTGAGCCGGAGTGAGTCGGCCAATCTCGCCGATCAAGACGCGGCGATCGGTGTCATCGGCCCTCTTGAGACTGAAGTATTCGCGCCAGTGGAGCAGGATGTCGGCGGCGGCGGCATCGGTCAAGCTATCGCGGAGGCGACGGAAGTCGTTGGGGTGCCGTTCATAGAGATAGATCGCCTCGACGCCGAGCTTGTCGAGCAGCGTCAGGCCACGCAAGCCGTCGCTCCGCTCGATCGCGAGGGCATTCTGGCGATACTCAGCGTAGACCCGCTTGACGAGTCCGGCCTGTCCGGGGTGGCGGGCTAGCAGCGCGGCCTCAGGATCAGACTCCATCGACGCAACAAATTCTGGCGAAAGCGGTTCTGATCCGCCCAGGCCCCGTTCCTTCACGGTCAGCTTGAACAGCATGCAGAGGCCGATCAGGAGGGCAATGGCGGCGAAGGTTCGCTTCATATAAGGCGGAAGCCCCTGAGTATCACCCGCAATCGGTCCAACTCAATTCGACGCCGTTTAACCCAAGCCCCGCGCGCAACCGGACCTGTCATCACCCGGAAGCAACCTTCTTATTCTCCGCTTCGGGAGTCGGGCCGTCAATCGCGTGTCGGAGAGACAATTGCCTCATCAACGGAATGCCCTGCTCTCCGAGCTTCACCCCTTAAGTAACATCGGTCTCAATCGTCCAAAATTGTCTCGAATCCGTGTGAAGCTTGACCCGCAAGGTCGGGTTTGTCAGTCTCGACCGCTGCGAACGGCGCAGATCGCTCTTAACAGGACGTGTCGCCCCATGCCGATCCACCAGGCCGAGCCCCAAGGCAAGGTCCGCACCAAGATCGTCGCCACGATCGGCCCGGCCTCTCGCAGCCCGGAGATGATCAAAGACCTCATCGAGGCGGGCGTCGATGTCTTCCGGCTCAACTTCTCGCACGGGACCCACGACGAGCACTCGACCTCTTTGGCGATGATCCGCTCGGCCGCCGACGAGGCGGGGCAGATGATCGCCGTCTTGCAAGACCTGGGCGGGCCAAAGCTTCGGCTCGGGCCGATCCCCGGCGACGCCATCGAGTGCCGGCTTGGCGACGACTTCTCGCTCGTCAGGGAGCGGACCGTCGACGACCCCCACCAGATCACCTGCACCTATGCCGGACTGGTTGACGACCTCAAGGTCGGCGACGTCGTCCTCTTCGCCGACGGCACCGTGGCGATGGGGGTGATGGCGGTCGAACCCGACAGCGTCCGACTCATCGTCACCCTCGGCGGCCGGCTGCGGTCGAAACAAGGGATCAACCTCCCCAACGCCGAGTTGAAGCTCGACGCCCTCACCGACAAAGACCTCGCCGACCTCGATTGGACCGCGAACCACCAGGTCGAATACGTCGGTCTCTCGTTCGTTCGCAAGGCCGCCGACGTCAACAGGCTCCGAGACGAGTTGACCTCGCGCGGATGCTCAGCCCGGATCGTGGCGAAGATCGAGAAGCCGCAAGCGGTCGATGACCTCGACGCGATCATCGCCGCAACCGACGCCGTGATGGTGGCCCGAGGCGACCTCGGCGTCGAGATGGACGTCGCTCGCGTGCCCGCGATCCAGAAGCAGATCATATCCGCATGTCACCGCGCGGGTGTGCCGGTCATCACCGCAACGCAGATGCTTAACAGCATGGAGACCTCGAACCGCCCCACCCGCGCCGAGGCGACCGACGTCTTCAACGCCGTGCTCGACGGCACCGACGCCGTGATGCTCTCGGGCGAGACCGCGATCGGCCTGTACCCGATCGTCGCGGTCGAGACGATGAGCCGGATCGTTGGCGAGGCCGAGGCGTTCCTCGTCGCCGGTGGCTCGGGCTCGACCGCCCCCGAATCCCACGCCCACACCGACCACCCGAGCCGCGTCAGCATCATCACCAAGACGATTGTCGATGCCGCGAGCCTCGCCTGCCGCCGCCTGAACGCCGCGCTCTTGGTCGTCGCCAGCCATTCGGGACGTACGGCCCTGGCCGCCTCAAAAGCTCGCCACAACACCCTGACCATCGCCCTCGCCCCCGACGCCGCCCACGCCCGTGTGATGGCCCTCTACTGGGGCGTCACCCCACTCGTGAACCCCGACCTCACCGACGTTGAGAGCGCCCTCGCCTTCGCCATCGACTGGGCGCGCGAGCGGGGCCTTGTCTCCTCGGGAGACAGCCTCGTCTGGATTCGCGGCATGGTCCCCGGCGACGCGACCCATAACGCGATGCGAGTGCAGGTGGTAAGTTGACAAAACGACCTCTACTCCGCGAGTCTCTGAATGCCGCGTCGATCACTCTGGGCGTGCTGTCGGCGGGAATGGGATTGCATGGCTTCTTGTTGTCGAGCCAGTTTATCGACGGCGGGGTGACGGGCGTCTCGATGCTTGTGGCGAAGGTGACGGGTTGGCCGCTCTCGGCGCTGATCCTCGTCATCAACCTGCCGTTCATCGCGCTCGGGTATCACCAGATCGGCCGAGCGTTCGCGATCCGAAGCGCGGCGGCGATCGTCGGGTTGTCGGTCTGCCTGGCGACGATCCATTTCCCCGACGTGACGCCCGACAAGCTCCTCACCGCCGTCTTCGGCGGCTTCTTCATCGGGGCTGGGATCGGCCTGGCGATGCGAGGGGGTGCGGTGCTCGACGGCACCGAGATCGCCGCGCTGTTGATCAGCAAGAAGAGCCATCTGTTCCGAGTCGGCGACGTGATCCTCGGCCTCAATATCTTTATCTTCCTGACAGCGGCCTTCTTCCTCGGCGTCGAGTCGGCACTCTATTCGATCCTGACCTATATCGCCGCTTCGAAGACACTCGACTTCCTGCTCCACGGCATCGAGGAATACACCGCGATCACCATCATCTCCGAAGGCAACGAGGCGATCCGCACTGCGATCACCGGCCGGTTGGGACGAGGGGTAACGATCTACAAAGGTCGCGGCGGCATGACAGGTGCTGACCAGGACATTCTCTTTTGCGTCGTGACCCGGCTCGAAATCGGCAAGGTCAAGAACATCGCGCTCGATATCGACAAATCGGCCTTCATCATCGTTCATCCTCTCGCAGACGTTGAGGGAGGAGTGATCAAGAAGACGTCGATCCATTGATAAAACAGAGATCGACTACGCCAGGATCGCGTCGATCGGCTTGCCGTGGTCGATATCCAGACGTTTGCGGCCGGGGATTTCAAGCTTGCGCGAGTCGAGGCCGAGCTGCTTGAGGATCGTCGCGTGGATGTCGGTGACATAGTGGCGGTTCTCGACGGCGTGGAAGCCGATCTCGTCGGTCGCGCCGTGGACGATGCCGCCCTTGATGCCCCCGCCCGCCATCCAGACTGAGAAGCCGTAGATGTGATGGTCGCGGCCGTCGGAGCCTTGTGAGCCTGGCGTCCGACCGAATTCGCTCGCGAAGAGCACGATCGTCGAGTCGAGCAACCCGCGCTGTTTGAGATCTTTTAACAGTCCCGCGATCGGCTTGTCGACCGCCTTGAAGTTCCCTTCGTGATTCGCCTTCAGACTGCTGTGCGCGTCCCACGCCCCCGCGCCGCCTGCCCCGTGCTGGACCTGGATGAAGCGCACGCCGCGCTCAATGAACCGGCGGGTCGCGAGCATCTGCATGCCGAAGTCGCGGGTCGCGGGGTCGTCGAGCCCGTAGAGGTCGCGGGTCGCCTTCGGCTCGGAGTTCAGGTTGAGCGTGTCGGGGATGGATTTCTGCATACGAAAGGCAAGTTCATACGCCTTGATCCGCGCGTTGAGTGCGGGGTCGTCGGGGTATTCGATCGCTTTGAGCCGGTTCAGCCGGCCGACGAGATCGAAGCCCATTTGCTGCTCATCGCGGGTGAGGTCTCCCTGCGACTTGCCGAAGTCGAGCGGATTGTTCGGGTCGACCCGGATCGGGATCGCGTCGTGAGCGGGGCCGAGGTAATGGCCGTCTTTGGCGTTCCAGTACTCGCGGTTCCCGATCGAGAGGAACTGCGGGAGATCGTCGTTGAGCGAGCCGAGACCGTAGTCGACCCAGGCCCCGAGCGTGGGATATTCGCCGTCGAGCATATGCCGACCCGAGTGAAACTGCGTCTGTGCCCCGTGGTTGTCGTCAGTCGTATACATCGAGCGGATGACCGCGATGTCGTCGATACAGCTCCCCATGTGCGGCAGCCAGTCGCTCAATTCGATCCCACTTTTGCCATACTTGCGGAAGCCGACCTGGAGCGGATAGAGCTGTTTGCGCTGCTGTCCGTTGGCGTCGTTGACGACCGTGACGCGCGCCAGTTTCAACTTCTCGGGGCTCTGTGCGTCTTTGTAAGGAGTCTCGCCGATCGACTTGCCGGCGTACTTCGTCAGCTCCGGCTTCGGGTCGAACGACTCCATATGAGAGACGCCGCCATTCATGAACAACCAAATGACACTCTTCGCTTTCGGCGTGAAGTGCGGCTTGCCGTCGGGAGGACGCCACTCAGGCACCTCGCCCGCCCGGACGACTCCGTCCCTCGCCAGCATCGCGCCGAGCGCCAGCCCGGTAAATCCCATACCCATGTCGGCGAGAAAGGTTCGTCGATGGATGCCTTGAATCAATGGTTGTGTCATCACCATGTCCTCATAAAAAGGCACTTTATCTTACGGTGACGAAATCATTGTGATTGAGCAAGGCATGGACGACTTGAACTCGCGCCCGCGCCGGTGGGTCAGGGAGTCCCTTGCCCTTCGCGGCCTCGGTCAGTCGGGCGAGGAACTCGGCGACAGCCACACGCTCGGCCTCGGTCGGCTCGACCGCGAGGACAGTCAGAAAGGCCGCGCGGATGAAATCGCGGTCGGACGCGCCTGGATTCGCGGCGGCGATTCGTCGGGCGATCGTCTCGGCCATCGCCGTCGCCAGCGGACTGTTCTCGAGCGCCAGGGCCTGCTGGGGCACGATGCTCTCGGCACGTCGGTAGCATTCGAGCACGCTCGCGTCGTCGAACATCGAGAGGAACTTCTGGTGCTCGATATTCGAGTGGACGAAGTAGATGCTCCGACGCCGAGAGGTCGTATCGTTGATCGGGATCGACGGCCCACCTCGGGTAAGATCTATCTCGCCCGCCAATGCACGCAGGCTGTCTCGCACGACTTCCGACTCCATGCGGGTCGCGTTCGCCCGCCAGTGGAAGCGATTCTCGGGATCGGCGGCGATCGTCTCCTTCGAGGCCCCGGCGCTCGACGAGGCGAGTCGGTACGTGTTGGACGTAACGATCAGCCGATGAATATGCTTCATGCTCCAACCATGCTCGACCAGTTCGACGGCGAGCCAGTCGAGCAGCTCGGGATGCGTCGGCGGCGTCCCCTTTCGGCCGAAGTCGAAGACGGTCGGCACGAGGGCGCGGCCGAAATGCCGCGACCAGAGATGATTGACCGCGACCCGAGCGGGAAGCGGATTCCTCGGGTCAGTGATCCACCGGGCCAGCGCAGAGCGTCGGCCGGTGCTCGTCTTAGGGAACGGCTTGCGGCGAGACTCTTCGGTTTCGAGGTTCGATTCGAGCGTCTTGAGCGATCCCGCCAACGGCGTGTACGTCCCTCCCGGCGTATCGACGACCTTGCGGGCCGCCTCTGAGGCCGCCTTCGCGACCTCGAGCGCCTTTTCGACTTCGGCCCGCTTCGCGGGAGTTGACAGCAACACGTCGAGGTTCGCACGGCTCGCGTCTTCTGCGGCCTTTGCAGCGGAGGCAACACGCTCCGCGTGAACGGCGGCTCGCGTAGCCTGATCCTCCTGCGGGGCACGGTCGGCGGCGGCCCTCGCCTGGATCGAAGCAAGCTGGGCTTCCGCCGCCCTCACTGCCCCCTCGGCCACGACGACCGCCGCCACGCTCGCGACAGGGCCGACGGACTTCGTGGTCACACCCTTCGCCGTTTCGAGCGATGCGCGAGCCTCGACGATCCGGCGCTCGGCACGCTTGAGGTGGGCCTCGACCACGAACGCCCGCAGGCCCGGCCGGTGGGCCTCGGTGGGAAGCGGCACAGCCTCAACCTTCGTCCCCAATGAGGTCAGGAACGCCGGGAACCCGGGTTCGATGGGACGCGACTTGTCTGGGTTGCGGTCGTCACCGCGGATATGGAGGAAGGTCGTCGCGTCGAGGTTGCAATCGAACGCACGCGGGAGGCCGTCTTTTTCGGAGTCGGTCTCGCCAGGGACGGCGTCGGTGCGCACTTGATACGGCTCGAAGACCGCCCGCATCCGGTAATAATCCACATGCGTGATCGGATCGTACTTATGGTCATGGCACTTGGCACAGTTGAGCGTCAGGCCAAGCATCGCCTTCGACGTATGCTCCACCGTCTCGTCAAGCCAGCTCGTGCGATTAAACTTGAAATATTGCCTCGCCAGAAACCCCGAGGCACGCAGGCGGTCGAGGTCGTTCGGATAGAGTTCGTCGGCCGCGAGCATCTCGCGGAGCATCTGGTCGTAGCCCTTGTCGGCGTTGAGCGACTCAACGATCCAATCTCGCCAGTGCCAGATATGTTTCTGCGAGTTGCGGACCTCAGCCCCCAACCCCCACCAATCGCTGTATCGCCAGATGTCCATCCAGTGGCGGCCCCACCGCTCACCGTACTGCGGGCTATCGAGCAGCCTCTCTACCACCCTGTCATAAGCCTCGCTCGATCGATCCGCGACGAACGCATCCAGCTCTTCGCGAGCCGGAGGCAGGCCAATGAGGTCGAGCGAAACCCGGCGCAACCACACGCGCTTGTCGGCCGGTCGTTGGGGCGTCAACCGGTGTTTTTCATACTCAGCCGCGATGAATGCGTCGATCGGATTCTTCACCCACTTTACGTTCGCAACTGTCGGCACCGCCGGCCTCACCGGGGCCTTGAACGCCCAGTGATCGCGCGGATCGCGCTCGGGCCGCTCATCTGACGGGGCCTTCGCCCCCTGCGTGATCCACGCCCGGAGCGCCGCGACCTCCGACAGCTTGAGCGGTTCGCCTTCCGGTGGCATGCGGTCAGACTCGTCTTCCGATGTCACGCGGTCGATGATCGCGCTCGCCTCGACATCCCCCGGACTGACGACCGCGCCCCCTTTGCCCCCCCTGATCGCGAGTGCGGCTGTATCGAGCCGCAACCCGCCCTTCTGCTTCAAGACGCCGTGACACGCATAGCACCTCGCCTGCAAGACCGGCTTAATCTGCCTCGTGTAGTCGACGGCATCGTCGCCTCGCGCGACCGCAGCGATCATCAGGAGTGCGGCAGCGATGAAACGGGGTCGCATGGAGGGATCGTCTCGCGCCTTGGGATCTCTAGCCATCCTCCAATGTTAATCCTTTGTTTGCGCTGACGCCACCTTTAACCATCCTTACGAGAAAAGCGTCGCTTCGGCCGTCTCGGACAAGAGCCATCGTTTGTCGTCGGAGGTAAGGAAGTCGAGCCGATTCTTGATGAGATCGAGGCTATCGGTGTATTTGTCTTTGACGACCTGGAACGGACAATCGCTCTCCCACATGCAGCGGCGCGCGCCGAAGGCCGAGACGACACGCTTGATGAGCGGGGCGAGGTCGTCATAGGGCGGCTGCTTTTTGCCGAGCGCATAGAACGCGCCGACCTTCACGAATAGTCGAGGATGCCTGGATAGGGCGCAAAGGGCGTCGACCTCCTCTGCGCGGATCGTGCCGTCGACACCGATCCGGCCGAGGTGGTCAATGATGACCTTTGTCTCGGGGAATTTCTCGCACATCCGATCAACCTCGGGGAAGCCCGAGGCATCGATCAGGCAGCTCAGCGCCTGGCCAGTCTTCGCGGCGGTCATGAACATGACGGGATAACCCTCGGGCTCAAGCCAGCGCGCCGAGGGGAGTTTGCTGTACTGCGGCTGGATGCGGAAGGCGCGAATACCCTTCGATTTGAATCCGATCATGATCGCGTCGAGGCCCGACCCAAACGGATCGATGATCGCCGTACCGGCAAACCGATCGGGATACAGCTTGATCATATCCGTCATATAGCGGTTATCAAATTTATAGTAAGACATCTGGATCAGGTTGACCCGTCCTACACCGGCAGGCTTGCAGGTCGCGAGCAACTCTTCGGAGGTGAAGGAGGGCGGCTGCATGTCGGCCAGCTTGAAGCCCTCGGCGAGTGGATAATGCTCGATGTCGGGCGTCCAGATATGGCTGTGAGCGTCGATGTACGTCTCGGCGTTTCCCACTTTGTCACTCCTTATCTCGGAAGAGTCTCAACGATCTCACGACCCCCAGCGGCGGATCACCCGGCCCGGCCTGGCCCCCGTGAGCTTGCCGCCGCTGATGACGGGCTTGCCGTTGACGAAGAGGAAGGCGACCCCCTCGCTGTACTGAAATGGGGCGTTTTACGTCGATTTATCGAGCACCAAGGCTGGATGAGAGCGAGATTCATGTCCCTCTCGGTGTGATGCTCATAAATCGTAGATACCGATCCCACCTGCTCGATCAGGAGGTCAAAAAGGACGTCGAGCGAGTCGAGAGTGGGCGTCAGACCGCGCGTCTTAATGGCCAGCACGCGATCCATCGTCTGGCCCTCGTAAGGCCCCTCTGCCGCCGGCGCGACGATGGGCAGAAGGCCGATGAGGAGGATGCTGGTGATCGCGGCTAAATAAAGACGCATCGCTGCCTCGTTGATGACGACTCAAGCCGGGTCTCACCGAGAAGAAGATCTCCGCGATTGTAGACCCACCCGGTCGTCGCCGATAGCTATCCGCCCGCGATGGCTCCCACAATGAGGAAGGGCTCCGTCCCTGACGCAACGGCATCGGGCAGGAGGGCATCCGGCGATTCGTGGGAGAGGTCGTCTTCGCAGGCGAAGAATCTCAGGAAGGCTCGACGCTGGTGGGTGGTATGGTCGCGGATCGTGCCGCGCAGCGTCGGATAGCGGGCTTCGAGGGCGTCGAGGACCGAGCGCTGGGTCACAGGGCCCTCGACGTTCAGTTCCACCTCTCCGGACACGCTGGCGATTGTCCGGAGATGGTAGGGGAGCACGACTCGGATCATGGGAGCGTCTGCACCTCGACCGAAAGGACGGCCGGGAGGTCGCGGACGATCGGTGCCCAGGTGTCGCCCGAGTCGGCCGAGGCGTAGACCTGACCGCCCGTGGTGCCGAAGTACACGCCGCACGAGTCGAGCGAGTCGACCGCCATCGCATTGCGGAGGACGTTGACATAACAGTTACTCTGCGGGAGACCATTGGTCAGCGGTTCCCATTCATTCCCCCCGGTCCGGCTTCGATAGACGCGAAGCTTGCCCTCGGGCGGGTAATGCTCGGAGTCGCTCTTGATCGGGACGACGTAGATCGTCTCCGGCTCGTGCGCGTGGACGTCGATCGGAAACCCGAAATCGGTCGGCAAGTTCCCGCTGACCTCGTGCCACGAATCGCCTGCGTCATCGCTGCGCATAACGTCCCAGTGCTTCTGCATGAATAGCACGCCCGGACGCGACGGGTGCATGGCGATCCGGTGGACGCAGTGGCCGACCTCGGCCTCGGGTTCGGGCATGAAGTTCGACTTCAGCCCCCGGTTAATCGGCCGCCACGACACGCCGCCGTCGTCGGTCCGGAACGCGCCGGCGGCCGAGATCGCGACGAACATCCGGCCCGGATCGCTCGGGTCGAGAAGAATCGTGTGGAGGCACATCCCTCCGGCACCCGGCTGCCAGCGCGGACCCGACCCGTGCTCACGCAAGCCGGGAAGCTCTTGCCACGACTTACCGCCGTCGACCGTGCGGAATATGGCGGCGTCTTCGACTCCCGCGTAGACCGTCTCGGGGTCGGTCAACGACGGTTCGAGCTGCCAGACACGCTTGAACTCCCAGGGGTGTTGCGTGCCGTCAAACCACATGTGGGTGCCCGGGACGCCGTCGTATTTGAACTCATTGCCGACCGGCTCCCACGTCTTGCCGCCGTCGTTCGATCGCTGGATCATCTGCCCGAACCAGCCGCTGGACTGCGACGCATAGAGCCGATTCGGATCGGCGGGCGACCCTTTGGCGTGATAAATCTCCCAACCCGCGAAGTGGGGACCGCTGATATCCCAGCGTTTCCGACTTCCATCCGCCGTCAAGACGAACGCGCCCTTGCGCGTGCCGACCAGAACCCGTACCGCGCTCATCGGCCTCTCCTTCCGTGGATGAAAAAGGGGCCGGGACTCGTTGACTCGCCCCCGCCCCGTCTGCCCGCCTGGCCTTGAAAATCTCGTAAACTTACCGAGCCACGAGTTGGCCATCAAGAAAAATGTCGATCATTCCCATCGTCTTCCTGATGAGTCTTTGGCTCATCAGGAAGAGGGAACGCTGACGGGCGGCGGGATCTCTCTGGGCGGGTCGCGGTCGAGGCGATCGACGTCGATCGATACTCCCTTGGGAGTTCCCAGCACGTCGCGCCGATAACTCTGTGGATAGCCGAGTTCGGGGTCTGGGGTGAACTTGAGGATGGCCGAAGTCCCCTTGGGCTGACCGAAGGGGGTTGCGGTCTCCCGCTGGGCCATTTCATCCTTGATCGTCAGGAATAGCCCGTTCACCGAATAGAACCGAGGCTGACCCGGCTTGGCGACAACCTCACGCCCCCCGGGCAGGAGCGAATAGATCGCCTTGACCTCGCCGTCGCGGACGAAGACGCGGTAATGGCCGTTGCCCTGGCCCGAGTTGGTCCATTCGATGTTGTAATCGCGTATCCCCGCCGCGTTCCACTTCGCCTCCGCCACCTTGATCGCGTCGGGCGTGGCGTCAACGCCCCCGCCGCAGCCAGGAAGGGCGGAGATCAAGACGACAATCGTGAGGATCGGCAAAGAGTAACGCATTCGCTAATTGTACAGGACGGCGAAGAGAAAGGAACGACCGGCTACGGTCGCGTCCGGTCATCGAACGGGCAGTCTCCGCAGGAATCGGGCGTAGTCGTTCAAGGCTGAGTTCTGTTCGGCGAGAGGGGTGGCGAAAGGGAGGCTCAGTGACTCGGAGAGGAAGTGGGGAACTTCCTCGGCCGGTCGATGGCCGGGGTCGAGATGGAAGGACCAGGCGAGCACCCGGACTTGCCAGTCGAGCGGACCTTCGGCGAAGTCGGCGGGCAAGGGACGGTCGGGGCGAAAGAGGAGGATGTGGGCGTGCCAGGCTGCGGCGCGATCAGGGTGCGGAAATCGAGCGAGGTTATCCAGCGTAAGAGGGGCATCTGAGCAAGACAGACGCTCTCTCAGACGCTGCATGATCGCGTAGGGAGCGGACGGACCTGGTTCCAGAATCCCGAAGTGTTCGGCCAGGGCAATGAGGCCCTCTTCGATTCGCCGCCGCTGCGTTGGGGTTAGAGGCGCGGCTTGCTCGGAACGCGCGGGCTGAGGCGTCTCGACTGGGGTCTTCTCCGCGAGCCGCTTCGGAGGCGGAAGGGTCACGAGCTTACCGCCCTCAGTCCAGGCCAGGCTGAGGGCCGCGAGTGCGACGAAGGCGAATCCGAGCCATGCCAACTTGCCTCCCCACCCTGATCCTCTCCCACGGAGGAGGAAGGTCGAAGGTGGTTGCCGAACCCCGTTCCCAGGTCGAGGAGAGGTCATTGAAATGGGAACGGCATACGAGCGATCGAGCGCGATACCCGTCAGTCGGGGAAGAGCGGCAAGGTCGGGGCGGTTGCCGAGGGCGAAGGTCCAGGTGGAGAGGGTCAGTCGGGCTCGGCGACGGAGCGGCAGCGCCAGCCAGACCTGACGGGCGAGGCCGTCGATCGGGCCGGGGGCTTCAAGGACGACTCGACGGCCTCGGGCCAGAAGCTCGGCGACCTGCCTGGCGAGGGGGTCGTCGGGAGGTGTCGGCTCGGGAGGGGGGACGTGGTCGAGGACCAGATTTCCCGAAGGCAGGGAGGTCGTCTCGGCCGTCCAGTCTTTGCAGAGGTCGGTCGCGAGGTCAAAGGGAAAGGCCCCGGCCTTGCGGTAGTCGCCGCCTGAGAGGAAGAGGGCGTGAAAGGCGAGCGCGCCAGGTCGTCCGCGATCGTCGCATCCCTGGGGACAGGGGCCGATGATGGCCCAGGGGCCGCTCGGCAGCCTGAGCGCGATCAGACCGCCCGCATCGGCCGATCCGGCGGGCCGTTCGCCGTAGCGCTGACAGGCTGCGCGAAGGTCGGCAACCCACTCGTCTCGGCAGCCGGGAGAGCGGGCGAGGACAGCGTAGCCCTTGTCCCAGAACGGGAAGCTGCCGTAAACAGCCTGTTCGTAGCGGACGGAGACCGTCGGCATCGGGTGCGTATCACTCCGGCTTGGGCAAGACCGGCGGCTTGAAGTCAGAGGCGAAGGAGAGGGTCGTCGGCCCTCCCTTCGTCGGCTTGACGGTCCCGCTGAGAAGCTTCATGGCGAGCGGGTCGCCGGGACGACTGCCGAGGACGACGACGGTTGAGTCAGACCAGTCGGCGTCGACGACCTTGATCGTGATCGGGTCGCCAAGCTTCCAGACGATCGACTGCGGGAAGGTGTAGCGCCAGACGGGCTTGTGCGAGTTGACGATCGTCGGCGACGGCCCATACGACTTCCCGCCAACCTCGATCGTCACGGACAGGTCGGGAGCACCACCCGACCACCACTTGCCGATCTCCGAATCGAACTCGCCCCGGAGGAGTGTGACCTTGTAATTGCCGGGAACCGTAACCTTATCCCACCACGCGAGATACTCCTTGGCCGGGGCGAGGTGGCGGCCCTCGGGATGCTGCTGGAGGTATTCGCGAAGCCGCGCGGCGACACCTTCGACGTCTTCAGGGTGATTGATATAGAGGTCGTAGCCGACCCGGTAGGAGTCGTCGTCCCACTCGCGGAGGATGCGGTCCTTGGCCTCGCGGGCTTCGCTCGTGTGGATGCCGCCGCCTTCGTGGGCCCTGAGATAATCCGCATACTTCTCGATCCGCGTCTGGTAATGGGTCGGGAAGTCACGCGAGAAGACCTTGGCGCGGTCGAACTGACGGTCGTCGAGCGTCTTGACGAACCCGGCGAGCAGGCGTTCGACCTCGGCGCGGTGGGTGCTCTCGGGATGGTCCTTGAGGAAAGCACGCGACTGGTCGATGAGGTCGGAATAGTCGGCGTTGGGGATGGCGGCCGAGCGGATCAGGTCGTCGATCACCCGACGTTCGAGCATCGACTGCCGCTCGGTGACGCGGGCCTGATTGGCCTGGAGGAGAGCCTGGACCTCGGCATTCCGGGGCGTCTCGGGGAATTCGCGAAGGAAGGCGCGAAGGGCGAGGTCGATGGCGTCGGGCTTGTCGGATGAGGCAACGGCCTCGGCCTTCACTTCGCGCCATCGTGTGTCGTGCCGGGCCTCATCGTGCGACTTCTCGACCTTCACGATCTCGGGGGCGAGCGCGGGCCGCTGTTCCTTGAGCATTGCGAGCTGGCCCCGAAGGCCAGGGTCGGCCGTGCCGGCGGCGACGCGGTCTCTCGCAGCCTTGACGTGCCACTCCGCCAACTTCTCCTGGGCCTGTCGGGTCTTCCCCGGCCAGAAATAGGGAAGGGTTGGATGCCAGGCCAGCAGGTCGTTCCAACGGGCCTCGACGAGTGTCGCGGGGTTGTCGACCTCGAAGGCGACAGCGTCGCGATAGCCGAGGGCGTCGTGTCCCGCGAGCCCGGCGGCCACGAGCCCGAGACTCGCGACGAACCCGGCCAAGGTCCGCCTTGCCCGCTTCCGACGAGCCGCGGCAAGCCTGCGACGGAACCCCTCGCCCCGGTCGGAGTTCGGATAGCGCTTCTCGTAGGCCGCGACGCCCCGAGCGAGCCGGGGGAGGTCTTTGGGGGCGAGATCCCAGAGCCATTCGAGCTGGTCGCGGTCGCCGGCTTCGAGCTGTTCGGCGAGCCAGCCCAGCGGCCCTTCGAGACCGATCGGGTGCAGCTCAGCAGGGGGGCGGCCATCGACCGCGCCTCGGCCATACGAGCTGACCGCGAAGATCGCCCCACGCGGCGCGTGGCGAGCGAGGGCATGCCGGGTCATCCCGTAGCGGGCCTCGACCAGCCGCTCGACCCCGTCGGACCCCGGCCCCACCTGCGCCATCACGCGATCGAACTTGGTGAGCAAGAGGGCGACGGGTCGGTCGGTCGTACCGTCTTTCGAGCCGTCGATATAGCGTTCGAGCAGGTTCTCGACCTCCTGCTGCCGACGCCTTCGATCGGCTGGGTGGGGCGAGCCTTCGGGATCAAGGCAGAGGAACACGGCATCAGAGTCAGCGAAGAACTGCTGGATCGGCTCGTCGGAGCCGAGGGTCACATGTTCGCCCTGATAATCTTTGAAGATCAGGTCGAACCGCGCGGGGCCGTGATAGAGCCGCAGCCGCAGTTCGGTCTCGGTGAGGGTGCCCGCGAGCGGCTCGCCCGACTCGATCTGGGCGATCTTCTCGGCCAGATACTCCGCGCTCGGCGGATCGATCGCCGCGAGGCGGACTCCTGGAACCTGCCCGGTCGAGGCCTGTCGGTAGAACATCGCCAGAAGCGTCGTCTTGCCGACATTGCGGTGGCCAAACAGCGCGATCCGCTTCGGCCCGGTGAGCCGGCGTTCAACGGCGTCGAGATGCACCTTGCGACGGTTCGCCATGAAAGACCCTCGGAGACTCGCTCGTCCCCATCTCTCGTTACGATCGATCCTGACAGAAGGATCGGAGATTCAGAGGTCGGTCGGTGAGGAACGACTCGCCGCCTATTCAAAAGACATGTCGGTCGTGGTGAAGAGGACAGCCCCCGCCGAGCTTAACGCGGCCCGAGCCTCGGCGGTGCCAAAATCTCGGTGGTTCTCGGTCAGTCGATCGCTTCGAAGAGGCAGATAATGACTGAGAATCTCTGTCGAGTCCAGCGTGGCTGCGGGGTAAGGCGGGGGACTCCCGCGTCGATAAAGACGGATAGCGTTTGGGTCGACGAACATCCCGAATTCGATCGAATCGGGGGAGGATTCCAGGACGTTGAAGAAGGCCATGACTGGACCCGAGCCCGACCCCTGCGGCTCGGTCGACATCTTTGCGATGAGGACCTGCCGCCCTTCCCGAGCTTCGGCGATCAGATCGACGTCCATGGCTTGTTCTTCGACCCCGCGTTCCAAGACGGGTTAAGCTCTCGCCCCCGCCTTCTTGCCCCGGAATAGGCGGAAGACCAGGCCGAACGGGCGGTAGAGCCAGCGGATCGGGGCGCCGACAAGGACCATCACCGAGATCAGAACGACCAGCACGGCCAGGCCAACGCCGATCGCGCGGGCCACCCCGGCGCTGATGCCCCAGTCGGCGAGCATGGTGCCGAAGGTGCCGCCGAGGCCCCGGACGACGCCGTTGCCCATCGAACTCGCCAGCGAGACACCCGCTTTGGCAAACTGTTCAACCGCGTACTGCGTGGCCCGGCCGGCGGTGTCGACGAACTTATCCGGGTCGGCGAGGAACAAGGTCAGCACGCCCCCCGCGACAAGCTTGCCTTTATTGGGGAGCACCTTTGTCGTGAAGAAATCCCAGCCGGTCCTGCCGGTCTTGCGGAGCACGCCCAGGCTCGAAGTCCCTTCCCTGGCCAGGGCTTCGGCCACGTCGTCGCCGTAGACGCGGACGGCCGAGAGGCCCTCAGTGCCCAGGCTGCGGATCATCGGCTCGGCCTGGCCGGGATAGCGACGGGCCAGCCGCTGTGCCGTCTCGCCCATCTCGACCACCAGCCGCTTCTCGGCCGGGGCCAGCGCGGCGAACGTTCGGGCGACTTCCGGCTCGGCCTTCATGAGCTTCGCGAATCGCGATTGGAGCAGCGCCTCGCTCGGCGCGACTCCGACCGACCTGCCCGCCTTCGCGAAGTTTTCAGCGCGGCGAGCGACGACGTCGAGTCCCTCCTCGGCCGCCTCGCGAACGAAGAGTCGGCCGCCGGTCTTGCCGGCCTGGATCGCCTCATCGGCCCCCTTGACTACGACCTTGCTGCCGACTTCGGCCTCGCGGACGACCTCTTTCACGACATCGTCGAGCCATGAGAGCTTGCCCGCGCGGGCCGCCCCCGGCAGGGCCAAGAGGACCACCAGCGCGGTCGAAGCGATCCACCGAGGGCCGACGTTTCGGGAGGGGCGCATGACTTCTGGTCCTCGGAGGGGTCCGGTTGGAGAGGCCGACATTCGACGGCTCGGGAGGTGGCGACTCGCCGATCCGTGCGGAGTCGTGAGAATCCCATGATATCGAAAATCGACGCAATGCGGGTACATCACTATTCGCTGCCCGTCAATAAATCTTGGGAAACCCGAGCCGGAACACAAGACCCCCCCAGACCTCCCGACAGACAATCACGGGGAAATCGCCCCAGCGGGAGGAATCGACAACGTCCGTCCCGCCCCGACCGTTCGAGAATGGAGTCGGAAACGTTCCAGGGAAAGGGGCGTCTCGAGATGGGGATTAATGGCCGACGCAGAACGGCCCGTCCCGGCCTTCCCTCGATCGGATCGATCGAGAGAGCGGCGGGGACGGGCCGGGGATGATGGCATTGGGGGTCGCCCGGGACGGGTCAGGTGCCGAACTCGGGGCGGCGGGTGTTGAGCTGAGACTGGAGCCGCTGGATGATCGACGAGTGCATCTGGGAGACCCGCGACTCGCTCAGGTCGAGCGTCGCGCCGATCTCTTTCATCGTCAGTTCTTCATAGTAGTAGAGGATAATAATCAGGCGTTCGTTGCGGTTAAGGCCCTTGGTCACCATACGCATCAGGTCTTTGCGCTGGAGGCGACGGGTGGGGTCTTCGCCCTTCTTGTCTTCGAGAATGTCGATCTCGCGAACGTCTTTGTAGCTATCGGTCTCGTACCACTTCTTGTTGAGGCTGATGAGGCCGACGGCGTTGGCGTCCATCGCCATCTTGTCGTATTCCGGCATCGGCAGGCCGAGGCGCTCGGCGAGTTCGGTGTCGGTCGGCGGCCGGCCGTGCTGGGATTCGAGGGCCTTGCGGGCCTCTTCCATCTTGGAGTGTTTCGAGCGGACCAGCCGGGGCACCCAGTCCATCGTGCGCAGCTCGTCGAGCATCGCGCCTCGGATTCGGGGGACGCAGTAGGTCTCAAACTTCACGCCGCGACCGAGGTCGAAGGCGTCGATAGCGTCCATCAGGCCGAAGACGCCGGCGGAGATCAGGTCGTCAAGATCGACCCCCTCCGGCAGCCGTTGCCAGATGCGCTCTGCGTTGTACTTGACGAGCGGCAGATAGCGCTCGACGAGCCTATTCCGCAAGGGCGTGGTGGGGTGTTCCTTGAACTCCCGCCAGAGTTCCGTGACATCCACGTCCAGCTTGGTTGACATCCTGCAGACCTCCATGTCGGCTGCGAGAGCGGCACTTCCTGTGCAGAATCGGGCGTGGTGATGCGTCGCTCGTCGGCGACGGATTCGACGACTCCGGTCCGGTCAGGCCCTCGCAGGCCATCGCTTCCCGGTCACCACTCTCGACTCTCCCGCGGTCCAAGGAACCCGTATTCATCCTATGTATCGGACATTCAGTGCGACCGGCTTGAGTCGCACTATCAAATTAAGCCGGACAATCAGCGCGATCAACGTCGCGAGATCGCGCGGACCGGCTCCATCGCGCCGCAAACACCGCCAGCAGGCCGAGGCCGAGCGGGCGTGAACGGGGCGGCTTGGCACCGGCGGGGGGGTCGCAAGTGCCCGCCATCGGACCTTCGCCCCCGGCATGCGAACGGACCAGTCGTCGGAGTCCATCGGCTTGGTCGGACATGGCTATCCCTCGTCGTCCATCGGACGGGAACCCGTGCAAAAATGACTCACGCGGAATCATCCCACCACCTCATGTCCCAGGATCAGTCGGGCCAGCCGTGAGCGGTTCGCGGCCTCAATGTCGTCGGGCACCGCCTGACCGGTCGTCAGATAACTCACTGGTCGGTTCGCCTGGCCGAGCACGGCGAGCACGCCGCCCAGGCCGTCGGCTTCATCAAGCTTGGTAAGGATCAGCCGATCGGCCCTCGCGACCGAGAACCGTTCGACCGCCGCCCGCAGGCTCCGCTCTCCCGCCACCGCGCTCAAGACGAGATGGATCTCGTCGGGCTGGGCGGCGGCAAGGAAGTCGGCAAGCTCGCGGATCTTAACTTCGTCTCGCGGGCTGCGACCCGCTGTGTCAATGAGCACGAGATCGACATCACCGAGTTCGTCGATGGCTCGCCGCATGTCGCCCGGGGCGTTCGCGACGGCGAGAGGGATGTCGATGATCTCGGCATAAGTGCGAAGCTGTTCGACGGCCGCAATCCGATAGGTGTCGACCGTGACCAGGCCGGGCCTCAGCCCCTTTGAGAGCTTGAAATCGGCCGCGAGCTTGGCGACGGTGGTCGTCTTGCCGACGCCGGTCGGACCGATCAGCGCGACAACCCGCCTCGTCCCCGCAACAGCCGCGATCGGGGGTGCGATCTGTACGCATTCCTCGACCGCCTCGCGGAGCGCGGCCCGGATCGCCTCAGGGCGATGGACCTCGTCAGGTTCGAGCTGTTCGGCCACGAATCGCACCAGGCGACGGCAGAGGGCCTCGGGCACTTCGGCTTCGAGCAGGGTTGAATAGGTCGGCACGAGGGCGGTCGGTAGGTCGGGCAGGAGATGGTCGATCCGGCCCATTCGGCTGAGGTCAGTGACGATCGCGTGCAGTTGCCCGAGCTGGTCGCCAAACTGCGAACGGAGCGAGTCCGAAGCGGCCGAGACCGGGATGCCGGCACTGACGAGCAGCGACGAGGGCGCGGGCGAACGGTCGCTCGCCGTGACCTCGACCTGCTCTCGCGGGCCGAGGCCAAACAGCCGCCTTCGCCGAACTTCGCGGGTGTTGAGGATCACGGCGTCGCCGCCGAGGTCGCGGCGCACTTGCGCCAGCGCTTCCTTCAACGTCCCCGCTCGGTAAGTCTTCGCGCTCGTCATCCCTGATAGGTATCCTAGGAAAAATGGGGAAATCGACGTCGGGCCGTGGCTCGCTCTATGGGGTCAGGGTGTTGGAAGTGACCCCGCTCGCCTCTTCGGTGGCTTCATCCTCGGCCACCATGCCGTATTCCTCGACCGGGGTGTCTCTGGGGATTTCACGCTGGCTGAGCACGATGAGCCGGGGCAAGTCGGCCCTCGTCAGGTCTTTGAGCACGGGGCGGGCCTGCGCCGAACCGAGCACGATCGGGGGATATCCAGCCGCGACCAGCGGGCCGACGGCCATCGCCACTGCGCGGACGAGGTCACGCACCGCGTCGACGCCAAGCGCTGCGTCGGGCCGGGTCTCGTCCTGACCGACCGAGACCAGCAGGTCGTCGACCGCCTTCGAGAGGGCGACGACCCGGAGCCGCCCATCCTTGCCGAGATAACCCTGCACGATCCGCCGGGCGAGGCCGCGACGGACGAACTCGGTAAGCGCGTCGGCATCTCGGGTCTTGCCGGCGTGGACGGCGAGCGTTTCGAGGATCGTCTCCAGGTCACGGACGCTGACACGTTCACGCAAGAGGTTCTGCAACACTTGCTGGATCTCCCCAGCGCGGAGCAGTCCGGGAACGACTTCGTCGACGAGCGTGGGTGAGGTGACGCGGGCCTTCTCCAGTAGACGGCCGACCTGTTCGCGGGTCATCAACTCGTCGGCATGACCGAGCACGACCTCGCCGAAATGGCCCGCCACGACGGCCGACGCCTCAATGACCCGGCAGCCTGCAAGCTCAGCCACTTCGCGGCCGTCAGCGTGAATCCAGACGGCGGGCTGGCCCGTCATCGGGTCAACGCCATCGCGTCCCTCGGGCCGAGTCACCAGCCCAGCGGGGGGCACCGCGAGCAGCCGTCCCGCGTGGGCGACCCCCTGGCCGACGACCGTACCTCGAATTTTGATCCGGTATTCGTGCGGGCCAAGGCCGATCTCGTCGCGGATACGCACCTGCGGCACGATCAGGCCGAGGTCTTGCGCGACCCGGTGGCGGATGGCTCGAAGGCGATCGAGCAAGTCTCCGCCCCTTGTGGGATCGGCCAGGCTGATGAGCCGGAAACCGATCTCCAATTCGAGCGGGTCGACGTGGAGCAGGTCTTCCATTCGTTCTGAAGGCGGCTCGATCGCCGGGGCCGGCTCGGGCTCAGCCTCTTGCGGCCGGTCCTGGTCCCGTCTCGTGAGCCCATAGGCACCGATGCCAAGCGCGGCGGCAATCGTGAGCAGGGGTACTTTCGGCAGGGCGGTGAACGCGAGGAGCGCCAGGAAGACGGCCGCCACCGCAAGCACCCGGGGCCGGCCGAGAAGCTGGCCGACAACCTCGCCACCAAGGTCAGAGTCTTCGCTCGACCGCGTGACGATCAGCCCCGCCGCGAGGGCGGTCAAGAAGGCGGGCACCTGGCTGACGAGTCCGTCGCCGATTGTGAGCTTGGTGAAGACGTCAGCCGCCTGGGCGAAGCTCATCTTGTAGTTGACGATCCCGAGGAACAGCCCCGCGCCGATGTTCACGAGGGTGATAATCACCCCCGCGATCGCGTCGCCCCGGACGAACTTCCCGGCCCCGTCCATCGCCCCGAAGAAGTCGGCCTGGCGGTGAACCTGCAGGCGGCGGTGGTGGGCCTGGTGCTGGTCAATCAGGCCGGCGTGAAGGTCAGCGTCAATCGCCATCTGGCGGCCGGGCATGCCGTCGAGCATGAACCGGGCGGCGACCTCGCTGATGCGCGTCGCCCCCTTCGTGATGACGACGAACTGGATCACAAAAATGATCACGAAAATGATCACGCCAACGACCACCTGATCCCCGGCCACAAACTCGCCGAACGCCCGGATCACCCCACCGGCCGCGTCGAGGCCGTTGGTCCCAGCGCGGGTAAGGGTGAGCCGCGTCGTCGCGACATTGAGCACGAGTCGGGTGAGCGTCGTGGTCAGGAGGATGGTCGGAAAGGCGCTGAATTCGAGCGGCGAGCGGATCGCCAGCGTGGTGAGCAGGACGAGCACTGCGAGCGTGATGTTCGCGGCGAGCAGCAAGTCGAGCACGACCGGCGGCACGGGCACGATGAAGACCAGGAGTGCCCCCACGAATGTGACCGGGAGGACGACGCCGGTGAGGCGTGACCAGCCGGTGACCAGGGGGTTCGCGGTCGCCGATGACATCCGTTCCACTCTCCAACGCCACGTCTCGCTTGCAGACGTAGGCAGACGTTTTGCGATCTCGCGGACCTCGCGGGATAGCGGTAAACCGATGCGGAATAGGTCGTGGGATGAGCCTCGGATGTGTGGCCGGACGATACACCGGACCCCCCGACGTGTCCAGCCCGATTGGCGTCTCGAAAGCCGGACTAATCGGGCCACGCCGCCGCCAGGTCGGTCGCCAGGTCGGCCGTGATCGGCTGGTTCGGCTTGGCCGCGAGCCGAGCTAGCTTCGTCGCGAGATCGGGCCGATCCACAGCCGTGACTCGCACCGATTGCGCTGACCGGCGCAAGGCCGCCCCGGTCGGGCCGCTCGCCGCCGATCGGACCGAAACTCGTTTGGGCGGCGGTCCTCCGTCGAGGATCACGGTGAGGCTATTGTCACCCGTGACGATCAATGTCGCGCCGGCCACCAGCTCGGGCGAGTCGCCACGCATCGCCCTGGCGATTCTCCGACGCCTCCCTCGCATGGCGGAGTCGCCGTCGGTCGCCTTCTGGTCCTCGCGGGCTTCTTCGGGGGTCAGGCGGAGGAGTCCGTCGAACCGAAGGCGTTGGATTGCGTAATCGAGCAGACCGAGGAGAGAGGCCACGATCGCCATCGTGACGAGCAGACCTCGCAGGGCATCGGCCCAGAGGTGAGCGAGTACAACTGTCTCCATTCGACCCAGTCGCCCCAGGCCACTGATATTTGACCGGACGGCCCAGACCGCGACGGCCAGCACGATCGTCGTCTTCCCCAGAATCCACGCCCCTCGCCCTGCCCTCGCAGCCAACCCACGTCCCGCCCCGCCTGCCCAGAGCCGCCCGAGATTGGGGGCCAACAGGTTTGGTGCCCACATCACCCCCACCTGAACCTGGTGCGCGACGACTCCCGCCGTGATCAGTCCCAAGAGCACGATCGCGAGCGGGCCGATCACCGCGAACGCCGAGGCGCGAAGGTGCGACACGGTCTCCGAGAGATCAAGGGTGATAGGAAGCTCGGCCGACCACGGGCCGCGAACCAGGGTGAGCAGGCCCGAGACGAGCGAGTCGCCGACGACGCCCAGAAGCAGGCTCGCCGCGAGCAGCGCCGCAGCACCCGTCAGTTCGGGGCTGTGTGCGACCTGGCCTTGCTCGCGCGCCTGCTGACGCCGCAGCTTTGAGGGGGCCTGGGTGCGGTCTTCTGACTCGGCCATATTAGCCTCCGCCCGAGCCGGGCATCGGCCACGCCGACCACGCGGCGGCGAGGGTTCCGGCGAGCGCCACTGCCCCCAGCATCGCCAGCAAGAGGCCCAGGGCATAGCGTACGGGGAGCGACATCGTGGCCAGCGGCAGCGACGGCGCGGCGCGGCCGATCAGGCCGAGGGCCACACCCGCCAGCGTGAGCGCGATCGCCGGCGGCGCGGCGGCGCGGATCGCCAGCGCGAGCGCCCGACCGACCCGGCCGAACGCGATCTCGGCGGTCTCCAGCGTCAGGCTGAGTTCCCCCACGGGCATCGCCTCATAACTCTCGATCAGCGAGCGGACGAGCATCAGCGGACCATCGAGCGCGAGGAACACGCCCAACGCGACCAGCCCATAGAGATGCCCGAGCGGCGTGAGTTCGTCCCCGGCGTCGGGATCGAAGAGCGCGGCGGCCGAGAGCCCGGCTTGCACGCCGACAACCTCGCCCGCCTGCCTGGCCCCCGCGATGACGAGTCCCGCCGACCAGCCAAGTCCCGCGCCGATGAGCAACTCGCACAGACATGCCGATACAATCGCGTAGACACCCTGGGGCACATCCATCCCCGGCCCGACCACCGGCGCGATCACCGAGGCGAGCGCAATCGCCAGCAAGAGCCGGAATCTCGGCTCCAACCCCGGCGCGGCCAGGACCGGGGCCGTCGCTCCGAGGCCGAGAGTCCGGGCCAGTACGAGCATCGCGGAGACGGGGTTCACCCTAGATCATCTCCGGGATCGACCCAATCATCTCGACCGCATAGGCCACCCACCGCGCCACCAACCACGGCAGGACGACGAGCACCACGACCACCACCGCGATCAGACGCGGCACCTGCGCGACAACCTGCTCGTGCATCTGCGTCATCGTCTGCAAGACGCCGATCACCAGGCCGACCAGCAGCGCCACCGCGAGCGGCGGGCCGCCAAGCAGCAGGGCCATGCGGAGGGCACCGCGCGACCAATCGATGACGTTTGACGTGCTCATCGGAATCTCCGAGTGAAGGTCAGCCCGCGCCGCGGATCGAGAATGTCTGCAAAAGACGCGACGCCACGAGCAGCCAGCCATCGGCCAGCACGAACAGGATCAGCTTGAGCGGCAACGACACCATCGATGGCGGGAGCATGAACATCCCCATCGCCGCCAAGACTGCCGCGACCACAAGGTCAATCACCAGGAACGGCAGGTAAATGATAAAACCGATCGTCAGCGCCGTCGTCAGCTCGCTCAGCAAGAATGCGGGCGCAATCACAAGGAACGGATACTCATCCCCGTATTCAGGCTCGATGGCATTCGGCTCGGCATAACTGTGAAGGTCGGTGAGATAATGGCCGTGGTTCGTCCGGACAATCTGATCGACCATGAAGATCTTGATCGGCTTCGATCCGGCCTCCCAGGCCTTCTCCGGCGTGATCTTGTTCGCCATCAATGGGGCGACGGCGCGTTCATAGACCACCTCGCCAACCGGCTTCATCACCAGCGCTGTGAGCAAGAGCGCCAGCGCGGTGAGGACTTGATTCCCCGGAATCTGGGGGCTTCCCAACGCCTGTCTCAACAGGACCAGGACGATCTGAATCCGCACGAACGACGTGAGCATCAACACCGCCGCCGGCGCGAGCGAGACGAGCGCGAACAGACCGACGGTCTGCACGCTCTTCCAGACGTCGGGACCATTCGGCAGGCTGATCGGAGTCGCGGCAGCAGGAGCGACCGGCTTGCTCGCCTCGACGACACTGACGGGTGCGTTGGCCTTCGTCAACGGAGATTCAGCTCGCGCGGCGGAGACGAACATTGCCAGCCCGAACAGGATCAACGAAGGTCGAATCCACGTGGCTGATGATGCCTTCATACCTCACCTCCAACCCGGACGCGGGATATCATGGACGAGGCCGTCCGGGCCTTCGCCGGCTCTGCCTCGTCTGATCCCATCTCTCCGAGCAGGGTCGGCGCGCCTTGAGGGCCGGTGCCGATGATCAGGACCTTGTCGCCCGCCTTGAGCAAGTAGACCGAGTGCTTGGGCGACAGGCTCGTCCGACCAATCACGCGGAGCGGGCTGGTTTCGGACTTCGGCAGATACTTGCGCGAGGCCAGGCTCACGCCGCCGAACACCGCCAGGGCCACAGCGATCCCCGCCGTGCCAAGCCACCACCCCCCGGAAGATGTTGAAGATATGGCCGAGGGCCGGTCGATCTTAAGATGTGGGATGGTCTTGTATCGTCCGTCCTGGGTCGGCAAAAAAGCAGGCGACGCGGGACCGTCAGCGCTTGCCGCGCGCGGAACGAGGGTCACCCCAATGACGAGGGCGGCCCACAGGAAGCGCGGGGGTCTTGAGGTGCTGGGCATGGGCAAATCCTTCGCCTGGCCGTCGTCCTGGGATGCGGGGCGGTGATCGGGGGACCAGCCGCTCCGGGCCGATCCCCTCCTCAACATCAAATCAAGCGACCATCATATCGTCGGGATCGTCGAAGGCGACGACTCCGGTGCGGCCGAGTCGGCAGAGGGCCTCGACCACAGCTCGCTGGGCGGCACGCGCTGATTCGAACGGGATTGGCGCGTGGCCGTCGATCTCGGCAGCGATCTTCTGGGCCGAGGGGCGAGAGAGCTTCGTGAGGAGCCGCTCGCGGATGTGTGTTGACGAGCCGATCAGGGCTTCGAGCATCTGATCGGAACTGACCTCTCCAAACACCGCGCGGAGATCTCCGCCGTCGAGTGCGTCGAGGTCTTCGAAATCGACGAGGTCAGACAAGGAGGACCTCCTGACCGTTCGGGTCTGGAAGGGTGATCTGCCCGTGGTCGTGGAGACGGCGAAACCGTTCGGCGACCTCGACCTGGGCGGCCTCGGCGGCGTCGAGCCGGAACGGACCGAGCCGGTCGAGCCGGCGTGTCAGTTCTGAGCCGGAGTCGCGGTCCAGGGCCGAGAACACTTTCGTCTGCACGGGCCGGGAAGCGCCGGCAAGGGCCAAGACCCATGTCTCGACATCCTCGGCGTGGTACGCTTCCCTAATGTCTGTATCGGCCATCTTGACGAGGTCGTCGAAGACAAATCGGAGCCGTCTCAGGCCCAAGCCGTAAAATTCCTCAAGGACGGCGTGTTGCTCGCCCGGAGCAATCCGCTCAAGCCGCGCAATCTCCAGAGTCACCGCCTCCACCGCCGCGCGATCGAGCTGCGCGAGCAGTTGCGAGGCGAGCGGCTGTTCGAGGCTGACGACCAGGATCGCCGCCTTGCGCAGGGGGTTTGACTCGACGGCGTCGACCACTTGGGTCTCGAACGACGAGGCCGAATTGTAGGGCTCGGTGCGGCTCATTCGCTCGACCCTCCTTCCCCCTGACCGATCCAGCGCTGAAGTACGCCGGCCGCGGCCTCGGGGTCGCGCCGGACGAGGTCTCTCACCCGTTCGGAAGGACCGGGAACCGCCCCCGAGGGAGCGTCGACCGACAGTCCCGACCTCACACTCGTCCGCGACGGCTTTGCCTCGGGCCGACGCGCGGCCACCATTCCGAACCCGGTCACGAACAGCAGCGCGACTCCCAGCCCCGCGCCGGCACCAAGCGCGACCGGCGGTACCCAGGCGGGCCATTCTCTGGCCGATTCGGTCGAGCCCCCGGGCAGAACGAGTCGGCCGCTCACACCGAGGTCGTCGAGGATCATGCTCACCATCACCCGCCCACGCTCGGCTGAGGGGACGAGCACCGTTACCGCGTTCTCGACCAGTTCGCGCGTCTTCTGTGAGTAAGAGATCAGCTCGTCCTGCGAGGGATTCCGGTTCGGCGATTGATCGTGGAAGATCTTGAGGTAATAGCTCCGCGGCACCTTCACCCAGACGTTCGCCTTCCCAACCGCCGGCACCGGGGGCGACGCGGGCAGCATCGGCACGACCTGCGCGACAGTCGGTTCGGGCGTCGGCTCAGGCTCGGGATCAAGGCCGATCGGCAGGTTCGGCTTGATCTCGTCCGCCGAGGGGGGCGGGGGCGGTGGGACGTTTTTCGAGACTCGCGTGACAGGCATCGCGGTCGGCGACGGCTCGGACATCGCCGGGGGCTCGACCTGAACGACAACGTCGACCCCTGGGATCTCGCGGAGGTTGTCGAGCAGCCCTTCGCGCAATTCCTCAGCGCGGGCGAGGCTCTGCGTGACCGAGGCGGCGGTCGGGTCGCCCGCCTTGAGGTAGAAATGGCCGGTCCGGTCGCTGATCGTCACGGCGTCGGGCCGGAGGTCGGCGACTTTCGTCGAGAGCAAGGTCTGGATCGCGCCAATCACGCGGTGCGTGGGCCGGGGCACGGCGTCGAGCACGACCGACCCGCCGACGCTCCATGTCGGTCGGAGGCCGCCTCTAACGACCGATCGAGTGATCGTGACGTGAGCCGAGCGGATACCTTGGTACCCTTGAATGATCGCCTTGAGCTCGTGCTCGATCATCCATTGCTTCCGCTCGGAACGCTCCTCAGGGCTAGCCCAGAGCGCCGGTTCGGGGGCCGCCTGCTCCATCCGTTCAAGCGAGGGCGGCTCGACCCCGTGCTTCTCCAGGGCCACGATCGCGTCGGGCCAGCGGGACGGGGCGACCCCAATCCGGTTGCTCCCGTCAGACTTGAACGCGATCTTTTCGCCCGCGAGCGTCTTCTGGATCGCGAGCGCCGAATCCGGCGAGAACTTCCGGCCGTCGTAGAGCCAGATCAGTTCTTCTCGCTCAAGCGGGACCGTCAGGTAGATCAGCGTGACGAGCGTGGCCACCACGACGGCGATCAGGCCGAGCCTGGTGCCGCGTCCGCGCCCACTCACCCAGCGACCTGCCCGCGCCATCTCGCCGCGAAGTCGTGTCGTGGCCGACGACGTCGAGGACTCAGTCCGCATCACTCGCCCTCCCCCGTGCCGCGGCTGAGCCGGCGGCGACAGCGGACGAGAAAGGCCCAACGCCTCGGAGATCGCCGGTTTCGATCGCGTTCGATCGACCCGCTTCGATCCCCTCAGCGACCCCGTCCTGGGGTCGGGGCCTTCGCATCCTGCGGGACGAGAGTTAGCCACAACGAGGCAAAATTGTCAACGCACGAAAAACGGCCCGCACTTCCCGGTGAAGGAAAGTGCGGGCCGTTGCGGGTTGCGTCGTTTCAGCGTCCCATCGTGAACGGATCAGGCTCGGTGAGAGCTTAGATCAGTTGCCCGAGGGGGTGAGCTGGAGCAGGCTGCTCTGGGTGGCGATGGTCGGGGCGGGGGGAACTTCGTCAGCGGCGAGGGCCGGACGCATTTCGCCGGGGTTGGCGAAGGCGTGCTGGCCAGCGGCCTGGGGGGCAGCCTGCGGGGCGGCGAAAGGAGCCTGCGAGCTGGGGGCAACCTGGCTGGTCGGGTAGACGGCTTCGCCGCCGCACTCGTTGCAACCGCTGTTGCCGCAAGCCTTGTGACCGAAGGTGATGTGCTTCTTCTTCTTCAGGACCCACTCGTAGGTGTAGGAGCACTTAGGAAGCGAAAGCTTGGGCATGTTAAACTTGGGCATCTTGAAGCAATGCTTCTTCGGTGCGCAGGTGTCACAACCGGTCTCGCAGCCCTGGGGCGACGCGACAACCGACTGGGGGCTCATGACCGAACCCTGGGGCGAGGCAATGCCGCAGGTGGCACAGCCGTCATTGTGGTGGCCACCGGCCAGGCTCACGCCGCAAGCGCCGAGGGCAAGGGCCAGGCTGACGCTCAAAGTCAAGGGCTTCAACATGGGAGAAGTCTCTCCTTGGCAATCGTAAATTTGAGGGTCGTAGTCACGCGGCCGAATGGCAACGCCACGACTCCCCGTAATTTGGTCAGACCGAGCATCGTATTCCGTCAGGCTTTCCCGAGCCCGAGACCTTGCGGCCCTAGCGGATAACGACACCAACCGTACCAGTGCTCCCGTGTCCTCGCTTCGGCAAGCCTCTGCGAGCCAACCTTTTTATCGTCAACCCAGGCCCCGCTCTTGAACGCCTTTGACGTTTTCGGGCAACGACTTACGTCGATCGACACTGACGCTTGTTACGATCAGTCTGAACCGGCAGTTCACGCAAACTGTACCGACTGAGCAATCGCGACAACCCGCAAACTCGCGACGATCCCGTTTCACTGACGCTTAAATTTTGCCTACGCGGCGAGGTCGAAGGCACCCTTAGCCCCGATCGAATGGGCCGAGCGACAGTCCACCAGGTGACGAAAAAGACCTCCCCGGGCCAGCGACGGCCTGAGAAGATCCTCTGTTGATGGTGAGTTGTTCTTGCGAACGATCAGGGCTTGGCCCATTTCAGAACCATGAGCATCCGCTTGGAGCCGGCCGCGTTGCTCGGCTGCTTCCCTGTGAATCTTGCCTTCCAGGTCGTAGTGGATGGCCTGGCCCCGAACTCCTGGTCAATCAATGGCCGCAAGTTATCCCAAGGTCCCCGGGTTACCGCTTCCGATTCGGGCATCTCCCTGCCCCGTCGCATAGAGGTTGCGGAACTCGCCTTCTTGGCAATCTGCTAGGCGACGCCATAGAGCCAGTGAGGCAGCATCTCCCCTGGCCTCACAGACTCGACCATTGCGGGCCAGCATGTACGTAACGCATGTACCCTGATCAATCCAAACGGACTGTCGACCGAACTCCCCCTCCAAAAATGCTGCCGATCCCGATCCCTTGTGCCGACTCGACCTTAACGATCATTCGGATTACATGAGGGATCGACTCGGGTTGACAGCGCTTCAAGCGATCGGATATACCCCGTCTCGTCTTCACGGCAGGGAGATATCGGGACGGCCAATCGAGGCTGCACCGAACGCCGATGGATCGGCACTCTGAATCATTCTGCCTCTCCTCCCTTCGTTCCGCCTCGACAAATTCGGCCTGATTTCCCGCTCACTCGTGCTCCTTCCCCGCTTCGGGAGGAGGACGAGCCCGTACAAAGTTCGCCCTTCGTTCGCGAAGGGCGCACGATCCAAGGATGGTGCGTTTGCGGCGTGGGGACACACACCGGTTCAAGGATGAACCGGTCCCTCGCCCTCGCATCCTGGTGATGACGTACTCCCGGCTTTGTGTTATTCGTCTCTGCTAGAGCTGATCGAACGGATTCGACGCGGTGCCAAGGATTGGCAGACGGGGGTCGGTACGCATGGGGCCCGAGATCCGACGACCGCATACCGCCGAGCTCGCTCCCCATCGCCGCTATTTCCCGATCCCTCACGGCGTCGACGGGCTGGCCTCAGACCTCGGCCTCTATCCGGGCGAGCCCGAAAACTGTCGGCGCAGTCTGCGGCGATTCCTGCCGATCTTCGCCCACATGGGCGCGATGGTCGCGGTCTTCGGCGTCTATCGGCTTGAAGGCCGCGCCTTTCAGATGCTCGCGGTGATCGCGCTCGCCGCCCTACCCATCCACTACACGCTGCCCTATCGCCGGAAGAAACCGTTTTTCGTCGCCGCCTCGATCGTCGGCCTGGTCGCGGTCTTCGGGCTCGCGGCTTCGGTGATCGTGCTTGGAATCGCCGCGATCCTGATCGGCGTCTGCTACCTGCCGATCTCCTGGCGTGCCCGTGCCGCGATCGTCGCCGCGACGGCCCTGACACTCGCCCTCGCCCGTGTCGGCCGGATCGCCCCTGACGTGCCCGAGACGGTCTGGGCCGTGCTCGGTTCGATGTTCATGTTCCGCATGATTTTGTATCTCTATGAGTTGAAACATGCGACCAAGCCTGAGCCGCTCGTCGACACGCTCGGCTATTTCTTCCTGCTGCCCAACTACGCCTTCATGCACTTCCCCGTCGTCGACTACCGCACACTCCAGCGCGGTTATTTCGCGAACGAAGTCCATGCGACCCAGCAGGTCGGCCTGCGGATGCTCTTCCGAGGCATGATCCAGCTCCTGCTCTACCGGCTCATCTATCACGACATCTTGATCACCCCTGACGAGGTGACGAGCTTCCCCTCGCTGATGCTCTTCCTGACGGCGAACTATCTGCTCTATCTCCACGTCTCGGGGCAATTCCACCTGGCCTGCGGCATGCTCCACCTCTTCGGCTTCTCGCTGCCAGAGACCCACCACAACTATCTCCTCGCGACGAGCTTTACCGACTACTGGCGACGGATCAATATCTACTGGAAAGACTTCATGGTCCGGGTCGTGTTCAACCCCGTGGCCTTCCGCCTCAAGCGGCGGCCCCAGCCGATCGCCCTCGCGGTGGCGACGACGGCGGTCTTCCTCACGACCTGGCTCCTGCACGCCTATCAGTCGTTCTGGCTCCGGGGCTCGTGGTCCTTCTCCGGACACGACACCCTCTTCTGGGGCATCCTTGGCGTGCTCGTCCTCGTCAACGTCCAGGTTGACGCCAGGACCCCCCGCCGCCGGACTCTCGGCTCCAAAGGTGACCACGCCCCGACACCACACATGATCGCGGTCCGCGTCGCCAAGACCGTCGCCACGTTCCTGACAATCGCGCTGCTGTGGTCGCTCTGGACGAGTTCAAGCGTGATGGCCTGGCTCACCATGCTCCGCCGGGCCTTCTGATCGAGGCCCCTTCGAATGGACGCCTCATCCAGACCAACCCGCCCCCTGCTCTGTACGGCCGCCCTCCTCGCCTGGGGCCTGCTGCCGATCGGGGCCTCCACAGGCTGGCCCGCGCGGCTGAACGCGACGCTCCGCAACGACGCCCCCAACGCCCGCGACTACGAACGGATCGAGCACGGTTATTATGAACGACTGATCGACGACCATCGCCCGCGCGCGGTCGCCCCGGCCCCGTTCGATGCCGGCGTCCTCGCGCAGACTGTCGCCGACGTCCGCGAATATGTCCTCAAGCCCAACCTGAGCACGACCCACAAGGGCGCGAGTTGGACGACGAACGACCTCGGGATGCGCGACGCCTCCTATTCCAAAACGAAGCCGCCGCACACGTTCCGCATCGCCCTCGTCGGAGACTCGATCGCGGCCGGCTGGGGCGTCGACGACGGACTTGGATTCGAGCCGATTGCCGAGCGAACCTGGAACCGACGATCGACACAGGCTGACGGCCCGACCGTCGAGGTGCTCAACTTCGCCGTGCCGGGCCACGCCCCAGGCCAGCGTTGGGAACATTTCCGCCGGGTCGGCCCCGCCACGTCGCCTGACCTCGTTCTCTTCGAAAGCACGCTCGCCGACCTCGGCTGGGATGAGCGTCGGCTCCGCACGCTCCTGCCCCGCGGGATTGGTTTCGACTCGCCCGTCTATCGCGACGCGTTAACGAGTCTACGAACTGCTCCCAGCGCAGACTTCAAAGCCCGCCTCCGTCCGCACCGCGATGCGATCCTTGAAGGCGTCTATCGGCGCGTCGTGGCCGATTGCCGAGAGCAGGGCATCCCGGTCGTCTGGGTGCTCTTGCCCCGTGTCGGCAAGCCGGTCATTCCGGGCGATCGTGCGAGCTTAATCGGCCTGGCGCGATCGGCGGGTTTCGACCGCCTGATCGACGTCTCCGATGCATTCGAAGGTCAATCGGCCGCCTCGCTCGCGATCGCCGCCGACGACTTCCATCCCAATGTCGCGGGACACGCCCGCCTCGCGCATCGGCTCGACGCCGAACTCGGGGAATTCGTGTCGTCCGCCGCGCGTTCGTCTCGACCAAAGGGTGGGGAACCTCCGTCCGTATCGGGTCGGACCGACCCTGCGCACGAAGCAGTCCCCCCGCCATCACCGCACGCGGGAGTCGCTCCGCGATGAAACCGACCTCTGGCTTCTGCCCCTCGCCGGGCCATTTCGCCCTCACGCTCGCCGTGCTCGTCCTCGGCGTCATCCCCCTGCCCCGCGCCCTTAATGCGGCGAGGCAGAGCGCCCAGTCGCTCGAACTCAACCGCGCCGATCGCGAAGCCGGCGCGGGCGGCTATTACGAAGGTCTCATTGAAGGAGCCGAAAGCCCCAAGGGCACGCGATCTGAGTTGACGTTGCGGCTCATGGGCAAGCCGACCGAGTGGGTCCGATTCCAGGCGGCAAACGTCTCGCGGCCGACCCTTCACGACTTCCTCCAGTTCGATCTCTGGCCCGACCTCGACCAGCCCCTCTTCGGCCACCGCTTCACCACCAACCGCCACGGCATGCGCGACCGCGACTATACCATCGCCAAGCCACACAAGACGTTCCGCATCGCGCTCCTCGGCTCGTCGATCGACATGGGCTGGGGCGTCGGAGACGGCGAGACGTATGAAAACCTGCTTGAAGACTGGCTCAATGCCCATGCGAAGCTCAAGGGGATCGACCGCCATTACGAAGTGCTGAACTTCGCCGTCCCCGCCTATGCCCCGTCGCAGCGCTATGCCAGCCTCTCTCGCCGCGCCGCAGCGTTCTCGCCCGACATGGTCATCTATTCGGCCACGATGCTCGACGCCAGACTGCTCGAACTGCACCTCAGCAACCTCCTGATGCGCAAGGTCGACCTGACCTATCCATTCGTCAAGGACGCGATCGTCGAGACGGGGATCACCGACGAAGATATTCGCACGGGTCCCGACCACCTCTTCGTCCATCGCGACGCCGCCAAGACCAAGATCCGCGCCCGCTTCTGGCCGATCATCGACGCGATCGTTGGTGCTCTCGCATCGGACTGCCGCTCGATGGACGTCCCGCTGGTGGTGATCGCGATCCCCCGCGCCGGCAAGGCCGACGGCCCCCAGGCCCGCGAGGCTTCGATTGCCCGACTCACGGGCATCGCCACCCGGCACGCCACCCCCCTGATCGACCTCACCGGCTCGTTCGACAAATTCGACGCCTCGAAGGTCGAACTCACCGCCTGGGACGACCACCCCAACGCCTTCGGCCACCGCCGCATCTTCCTCGGACTCGCCCGAGGGCTGATCGAACAGCCCGGCCAGTATCGCACTCTCTTCGGCGAAGACCCTAAAGGGCCGATCGCCACTCCTTGAATGAGAAGAGGAGAGGAAGGCTGGAATGTGACTGTTGCTGATGTCTACGGTTCTCCCGATCCATCACAGAAGCCGCATCCTTCCGGATCGCCACCGCCGCCGCCCAAGGGGTAAACATCCTACGGCGATCGACAGATCATCCCCCACGGAGAGGGCACGCAACAGGGAAGGCACCCGACCATGACCAGCACCGACGCACCCCACCTGAGCCGACTGCTCGCTGACGCCGCCTCTCGACGCCCCGACGGGGTCGCGATTGAGGACGCCGATCGATCCGCGACCTATTCCGAACTCGCCCGCATGGCCGACCGAGTGGCAACTCGTCTCGCCCGCTGGGGAGTCGGGCGGGGAGATCGCGTCGGGCTGTTCATGCCCAAATCGATCGAGGCCGTCGCCGCGATTCACGGCATATTGCAGGTGGGCGCAGCGTATGTGCCGGTTGACCCGCTCTCTCCCTCCTTACGAGGTGTGGGTATCCTCGCCGACGCGGGCGTGAAGGCCGCGATCGTCGCCAAACCGCTCGCCCAAGCCCTCCGCGATGCCTGGCCGGGCAACGGCCCCCAGCCCCGCCTGATCGTCGTCGGCGAACCATCTGACCCAACCGACGCCGCCTGGCTCGACGTCCTCTCCGACGACGCCCCGACCCCGCTCGCCCCGCCGCGCATCGCCGACGATCCGGCCTACATTCTCTATACCTCGGGATCGACGGGCCAGCCTAAGGGCGTCACCCTCTCGCATGCCAATGCGTTTGCCTTCATCGACTGGTGTGAGACCCACCTCGCCTCCCGTGACAACGACCGGTTCGCGTCGCACGCCCCCTTTTATTTCGACTTGTCCGTCTTTGATCTCTATGTCTCGTGCCGACATGCCGCTCCTCTGGTATTGATCAGCGAGGCGCTGGGTAAAGACCCCGCGAGACTCGGCGAGTTCCTCACCATCCGTCGCATCGACGTCTGGTATTCGGCCCCGTCGATCCTCGCACTCCTGGCCGACAGCGGCGGCCTCGAACGCATCGGTCGACGCGCCCCGAGGCTCGTGCTGTTCGCGGGAGAAGTCTTCCCGATCACCTCGCTAAGGCGGCTGCGGAACCTCTGGCCGGGGTCAACCCTGTGGAACCTCTACGGGCCGACCGAGACGAACGTCTGCACGGCATTCCGCATCCCTGACCACATCCCTGCCGACCGCGCCGAGGCGTTCCCGATCGGCGAAGTCTGCGACCCGCACCAGGCACGTGTGGTCGACGAAGCGGGGGTCGACGTACCACCCGACGCGGTCGGCGAGTTGCTCATCAGCGGTCCGGGCGTGATGCGGGGCTACTTCGGCCGACCCGACCTAACCGAACTCGCATTCCTCCACGACGCCTCAGGCCACCCATGGTATCGCACCGGCGACCTCGTGGCCGACGAAGGTGGGGGCATCTACTGGTTCCACGGCCGACGCGATCGGATGGTCAAGAAACGCGGCTATCGGATCGAGCTGGGCGAAGTCGAGTCGGCCCTCTATCGTCACGACGGCGTCGATCGCGCGGCGGTCGTCGCCAAGGCCGATGAATTGGGCGTATCGATCGCGGCCTTCATCGCCCTCAAGCCTCACTGCAAAAGCTCGATCATCGCGATGAAACGGCATTGCACCACCTATTTACCCCATTATATGATCCCTGACTCAATCACCTTCCTGACCGCCCTGCCGACGACCTCGACGGACAAGGTTGATTACCAGAGGCTCAAGGCCCTCAACGCCTGATCGACAACGACGTGACACCCAGACACCTGTTCACATGGAAACTGTGGTTTTACGACGCGGCACTCCCCCTGCTCCGTCGGCTCGGTCCCGCGCGCGGCGACGCCATCCTCGGCGCGATCGGCCGATTCCTCGCCCTCTTCCAGCCGAAGCTCTGCGGCAAGATCGCGTTATCTCTCGATCGAGCCCGGACCGCGCTGGGCACCGATTGGGACGGCTCGGCCCTCGCCCCCGCACTGCTCGCGAACGTCCCGCGTTTCCTCGCCCGCGACTACCCGCTTGACGTTCGCGACGACGCCCTCGCTCTCGCCCGATTCGATGTCAGCGGCGAATCGCACCTCGAATCGGCGTTAGCCGCCGGTCGGGGCGTGGTCCTGGTCGGCAGCCATCTGGGGGCGCATGTGTCGGGGTTGCACTGGCTCCATCGCCGAGGGATGCCGGTCCGTCTGCTCGTCCAGCGGCCGAAGCACCTCTCGCGTACCTTGCAAGTCTGCTTCGATCGGCCCGAATCTCACCCGCAGACGAAGTTCTTCCTCCGACGTGGCCTCACGACTGGTGAGGCCGCCGATCGGATCTTGCGTGCCCACGCCGCGCTTCGAGATGGCCTGGCCGTCTACCTCAACGGCGACATCCCCTGGACCGGCCCCAACGCCCGCCCCGGTTCGCTGCTCGGCCTCACCCGCCCCTTCCTCTCGGTCTGGGCCGATCTCGCCGTGCTGGCCCGCTCGCCGGTGGTCTTCGTGACCTGCACCCACGCCCCCGCAGGCCGGTTCCGCCTCAATTTCTCCGCCCCCCTCAACCTCGCCCCCGGCGACGAACAGCATGCCGTAACCACCTACCTCGCGCACCTCGAATCCGCCATCGCCGCCCATCCCGCTGACGCCGTCGCCCACCTCACCTGGCCCTGCTTCGGGCCGGGCACGCCGATCATGCCGTGCGAGCGATCGCGATCCAAACAATTCTAGATCTTACTATATCTAAGAAATACAATATCAAGCACCTCTCTCGCCCGGTGGGGAAGCACCCCAGCCGAGCTTGTCGCGCAAGGTCCGGTAGAAGCTGTGGCCAGGGAGGCGGATCATCGGGAACGGGGACGTGCCCTGGCGGATGGCGACGCGGTCGCCTTCGTTGAGCGGGACTTGCACCTGGCCGTCGATGACGAGGATGGTCGATGCGTCTCCTCGAGGGGTCAGCTCGAAGACCTTATGAGAGCCGTCGACGAGCGGACGCTGGGTGAGGGTATGGGCGCAGATAGGAGTGACGACGAACATCTGTGCGTCGGGAGGCAGGATCGGGCCGCCGGCTGAGAGGCTGTGCGCGGTCGAGCCGACGGGCGTGGCGATGATGAGGCCGTCGCCCCGATAGGTCATCACGCTCTCGCCGTCGATCGACAGGCCGATTTCAAGCAGGTGGAACGCCGGACCGGCGCGGAGGACCACGTCATTAAGGCCGCGAAACGACCGGCCCGTGCCGTCTTGCCTGATGAGCGTGCACTCGAGCGACATCAGGTTATCCACGGTAAACCGTCGCGCCGCGAGATCGGGCAGGCGTTCGAGGAACAGCGAGGGCGTGAAGTCAGCGAGGAAGCCGAGCCGGCCGAGGTTGATGCCGAGCACCGGCGTGGGCCGGTCGCCCATCCGTCGTGCGGTGTGCAAGACGGTCCCGTCGCCGCCGAGGACGAGCGCGACATCGGCCTTGAGCGCCGAGAGGTCTGTCTCCGGCGCGAGGTCGACGCCGACAAGCCTGATGCCCGCAAACGCCTCGACCGCGCGGCCGATCCGCTCGGCCTGGGCAACGACCTCGGGCTTGGTGCCGTTGCCGAGGATGGCCAGATTCAGCGGGATGGGGGCCTGCACGGTTCACCTCGGGGCGTCATGGGAGTCTTGGTCCCTGGAATTGTCACGCCTAGGGCCGCGATCGACAACCCACGTCTTACCCAGCCGCGTTCGTTCGGCGCTTATTTGAGGTGTTCCAGATCATCAAGATCCTTCAACCGGCCACTCGCCTTCTTGTTCCGCTTCAGATGTTCGAGGTCGATCCCGTCAATAACATCAGTGACCCTGGCGTCGTGGCATTCGCGGAAATCGACCCCTGAGAGGGTCGTGAGGATCTCAAGTCGCACCGGAGCAATGCCCATCCGGAACAATGGTTCGGCTCCCGGAACAGTTCGGGGATGAGTTCCGCCGAGCGAAAGCCGAATTCGCTCAGGGCGGTTACGACGCGGCTCGCGTTATCTGGATCGGTATCGATCCAGATATCCATGTCGTTGGTAGAGCGGTGATAACCGTAATAATTGAAGGCATATCCACCAACCAACAAATACTTAATCCTATTTGACTTTAATAATTTCAAAAACTCTTTGAAGTCATGCGGTAGCTCGCTCTGGGCCATAGTTGATCCGCCGCAGGAGTTCGAGGGCCCGCCACCGCTCGGCGGGGGTCTTCGAGAGCCAGAAGGGGCGGTCGTCGGGCTCCTCAAACCCGTGTACGACCTGGATCGCCGTCTTATCGAGGCGGTAGGAGGCGATGAGCGGATCTCGGTCTTCCATTCGAGTCACCCCCACTTGGAAATCCGCGTCTCACCCCGCCAGCGAACTCCCCGTCGCGAAGGTATCGCTCGCGGCGGGGACGAGGCCGATGGTGCGGGCGAGGTCGATCGCAGCGGCGGTGATGCCGTCGACATCGAGGCCGACTTCGGCGAGTTGTTCCTCACGCTCGGCGTGAAGGACGAAAGAGTCAGGCAGGCCCAGCCGGCGGACGTGCGAAGTGTTCAGGCCGGCGTCGTTCGCGGCTTCAAGGACGGCCGAGCCGAAACCACCCATCAGGCAGCCCTCCTCAACTGTCAGCACGAATCCACACTCCTCGATCGCCTTGAGCATTGTCGGGCGGTCGAGCGGCTTGACGAACCGGGCGTTCACCACGCCGACCCGAAGGCCATATTCGATGCGGAGCCGCTCGGCTGCGTGGAGGCAAGTGGTGACGAGCGTCCCGCATGCGAGGAGCATGCCGTCGGTTTCCCACTCCAAGATCTCGGCCTGGCCCAGCTCGATTGGCTGCGGGTCGCGCTCGATCGCTTCGAGGTTTGCCTTCGGGTAGCGGATCGACGTCGGGCCGTCGCGGTGCAGCGCGAAGTCGAGCATCGGGGCCACGTCGCGCTCGTCGCCGGGTGCCATCACCGCCATATTCGGGAACATTCGCATGTAGGCGATATCATACGTTCCGTGATGCGTCGGCCCGTCGGCCCCGACGAGCCCGGCGCGGTCGAGCGTGAAGACGACTGGGAGGTTCTGGAGCGAGACCTCCTGGAAAATCTGGTCGAACGAGCGCTGAAGGAACGTGCTGTAGATGTCGACCACTGGCCTCGCGCCGGCCTTGGCCATGCCGCCCGCGAAAGCGACGGCGTGGCTCTCACAGATGCCGGTGTCGAAGAATTGCTTGGGGAAGGTCTCGCGGATCTTCTGGAGCTTGTTCCCCTCGCACATCGCGGCGGTCAGCACCGCGATTTTCGAGTCTTTCTTCATCGCGTTGTAGAGGGCTGCGCTCATGGCGTCGGTATATGCCTTGCTCGACGACTTGGTGAGCGGGATGATCCCATTCTCCCCCGACTCAAACGGCGCGGGGGCGTGATAGCGGACCGGATCTTTCTCGGCCGCGGCAAACCCACGCCCTTTGTCGGTCAGCACATGGAGGAGGACCGGTCCCTCCATCGCCTTGACCTTCTCAAGGTAGCGTCTCAGGGTCTTGATGTCATGGCCGTCGATCGGCCCGATGTAGATAAACCCAAGGTCTTCGAACAGCATCCCGCCGTGGAACGACGCCTTGATCGCGTCTTTGAACTGCTGATACCACTTCTCTGACTGCGCCCCGACCAGCGGGATCGCCGGCAGGAGCTTCTTCATCCGCTTGTTCCACTGACCATAGGCCGGGGCCATCCGCGTCTTGTCGAGATAATATGCCAGGCCGCCCACGGGCGGGCAGATCGACATCTTATTATCGTTCAAGACCACGAGAAAGTTCTTCCCGGTCGGCCCTGTGGCGTTGTTGAGCGCCTCAAAGACAATCCCCGAGGGGAACGCGCCGTCGCCGATCACCGCGACCGAGTGCCGCTCGGGGTGGCCGATCAGGTTGTCGCCCGCCTTGAGCCCGAGCGCGGTCGACGGGGCGCAACCGGCGTGGCCGGTCATGAAGAGGTCGTAGTCGCTCTCGGCCGGGTTGGGGTAGCCCATCAGGCCGCCCTTGGTCCGGATCGTGTTCAGTGAATTGGCGCGGCCGGTGATGAGCTTGTGTGGGTAGATCTGGTGCCCGGTGTCCCAGATCAGGCGGTCTTTGGAAAAGTCAAACGTCAGGTGGAGCGCGAGGCACAGCTCGACTACGCCAAGGTTACTGGCGAAGTGCGCGGGCCGGTGATTGACCACGCTCACTAGCTCTTCGCGCATCTCGGAGGCCAGCGCCTCGAGCTGCGAGCCGTCGAGGCCCTTGAGGTCGGCCGGCGACTGGATCTTGGCCAGCAAGTCGCGACTCATTAGCGATCCCTTTCCAGTAAATCCATCGCCAAGGAACGGAGCGTCGTGCCCCGATCCCCGAGGGGGGCGAGCGCCGCCACCGCCTCTTCCGCCAGAGACTTCGCCCTTGCTCGGCTCCCAGCGACGCCGAGCAGGCCGGGATACGTCCACTTACCGAGGCCAGAATCTTTGTTGACCCGCTTACCCAACTTCACTTCATCCCCTTCGACGTCCAGGAGGTCGTCGATGATCTGAAACGCCAGGCCGACCGCATGCCCATATTCTACCAGGGCCTGCAAGACCGCCTCGTCTGCGCCGGCGACGATGCCCCCCATCTTGAGCGAAGCACGCAGCAACGCCCCAGTCTTGCGCCGATGGATGGCCTCGAGCGCCTCGATCGACGGGTCGTCGCGTCCTTCAGCTTCGAGGTCGGCCATCTGCCCCGCGACCATCCCGATCGGCCCCGATCCCTCGGCCAGGGCCAGAACGCAGGCGACCGCCGCGTCAGCGGGCCGGGTGTGGCGGGCGACGATCTCGAAGGCCAGCGTCAGCAACCCGTCGCCCGCGAGGATCGCTGTGGCCTCGTCGAACGCCTTGTGACAGGTGGGCCGGCCGCGACGGAGGTCGTCGTCGTCCATGCTCGGCAGGTCATCATGGATCAGTGAATAGGTGTGAACCATCTCCAACGCACAGGCCGCCGGGATCGCCATCTCCGAGTCACCCCCGCAGGCCTCGGCCGCGAGCAGGCAGAGGACCGGACGGAGCCGCTTTCCTCCACCGAGCAAGCTATATCGCATTGCCTCGGCGAGTCTCGGCGGGCATTCAGACTTCGAACCCGGCGCGACCGCTGGGACAAATCGCCCGAGCGCGTCATCGACGCGAAGTCGGGCGTTGTAAAGGACATCGGCGAGGCGATTCGCCTCGGTGGAGGGATGCGTCGTCATGGGGCGCAAGACAAAGACCCGGGTCAGCGAGAACAATCCGTAGCAGTGGGCCGCAATCCGGCGCGACCGTGTGCGGCCCTATCATCTGGCCGCCGACCGGATTTCGGTATTGTGGACATCCGAGGCCCGATTGTCCATCCGGGTTCGACCGAAACAGAGTCCTATCCAAAGCAGTATGACCACCGCAAGACCGCAAAGTCGCCCAGGGTCTCGCAAGCCTCCAACCTGCCGACGTTGTTTTACCTTCTCGATCTCGACATTTTTCGCGAGTGATCGAGGAGAGGGTCACCATCCATTCCGGAAAATCTCGTTCCCGTGCCGCTCAGGGTTTCCTCTGGTTGGCAAAGCTGAACCCAACCGGTGGAACGTTCGAAAAAGCCAAGACCTTCTCGGGTCAGGAGGAGGTCTTGGCCGTGTTACTGTGTCAACGCAAGGCATCGACGGCAGCGGGAGTCGGGCGGAGAAGGCCTGGCACTCCCGGAGGTCGGCGAGCGTGGTCGGCAAGGTGAAGATCCGGGACGGACCCGAAAGGTGATGTTGACTGAACACCTTGACGTAGTTGCTGCCGGGCTTGTTGTTGTTGAGGCCGTCGAGCAAGGCACCGGTGGAATCGGTCACCCCCAGCGGCCCTGTACCGATCACCGTGAGTCGATAGGAGGCTCGAAGCGCAAGCAGGCGGTCGGCGGGGACGAGCGTCACCGTATGTCCGATCGGGTCATAGATCGCGGCGGAAATCGCGAAGAATCGCCCGTGACGACCGACACCCTGGAGGATGTAGTTGGCCGGGTTCTGCGCCCGCGTGGGGTCGAGACTGATGTTGAAGGTCAGTTCGATTAAGGCGGTCTGGTGGTGGAAGCCGAACCGCTGCAGCCGCAGGATCGTCGGGCCGGTCGAGGGCGAGACGGCAGGGGTGACGTTCAACGACACCGTGGCGATATTGCTGAGGTTGTTGCCGTCGGAATTCTTATAGGTGAAGCTGCCGGAGCCGATGAAACCCGCGACCGGGACGTAGGTGTGCGACAGTTGTAATCAACAGTCTAATTTAATGAGCATTTTTTATATCGAGCCCGCATCACCAGGTAAATTCGCGGACAGAAACTTGCTAGAATTCTATAAATTTCAAATAATATTATGAATATAATTTTGTGTAAAAGTTGAGTTCGACGCCCGAAAATCGGCGAGACGCTGACGCCCCGATGGGGTAAGCTTCACTCAATGCGACGAGAGAGGAGCCACGACCGATGATCACACTGCCGCCCCGTGCCCAGATGCTCAGCGCCTTCCTGGCCAGCGACTCTTCGGCGGAGGGGATCTTCTTCGTCGGGGTAAAGACGACCGGCATCTTCTGCCGGCCGACTTGCCCCGCTCGCAAGCCAAAGCCGGAAAACGTCGAGTTCTTCGCGACACCCGAAGACGCTCTCCTCGGCGGCTTCCGACCTTGCAAGCGGTGCCGACCGATGGACGCAATCAGGCCGACGCCGACGCTGGTCGATCAAAGTCATGAGTCGCCGAGCGGATTCCGCGACGCTTTCGCCACGACCTTCGGCCGTCCCCCCAGCCAGGCACGATCGGCCGATTGCCTGCTCGCCCGGTGGATCGAGACCCCGCTCGGCACCATGCTCGCCCTCGCCGATGACGCCGGTCTGCACCTGCTCGACTTCCTCGATCGCAAGGGGCTCGAACGCAAGATCCACGCGATCCGCGATACGCTTGGCCGTGCCATCGTCCCCGGCGACAACCCCCACCTCGACGCGACCGAGGCCGGCCTCGCCGCCTATTTCGCCGGGTCGCGCCTGACCTTCGACATCCCGCTCATCCCCCTCGGCTCCGAATGGCAGCGCACGGTCTGGGACCACCTCCACACAATCCCGCCCGGCGAGACCAAGTCGTATTCCCGGATGGCCGACGAACTCGGCCGGCCGACCGCCAGTCGCGCGATTGGCAACGCCAACGGACTGAACTACCTCGCAATCGTGATCCCCTGCCACCGCGTCATCCGTTCCGACGGCTCCCTCTGCGGCTATGGCGGCGGCGTCTGGCGCAAGCAGTGGCTCCTCGACCATGAGCGTGCCCATGCCCCTTTCCGGCTCCGGGACGTGAATCCGTAGTCTCAACTCCGGACCAGGTCGATCAACCATCCCCAGCACCGACTCAATCGAGAGCGCGACCTCCACCGTTCCAACTCCTCCGCGAACAGGAGCGCCGAGGCGGTGCGATGCTTCGGGTCCTTCACAAGGGCTCGCAGGCAGATCGTATTAAGGGCGTGGTCGACCTCTCGATTGAACGTCCGAGGCCCCTCCAATTTCCGCTCCAGGATATTGCGTCTCGGCTCGGTCCCGCGGGCCTGTCGGAGTGATTCGATCGCACGACGACGCTCGGCATCAGGTCGAGCCCGACCAGGCCAGACTGGTGGACAAAATGGACGGTCCAGGCGAGGTCGATGGCCACGTTGACCGCCTCCGCGATGGGCATCGGTCCCGACGCGACCCGGTCCCTCCAATTCCCGCGCGCGATGCGCTGCATGAGCAGATAAGGCCGCCCCTCGTGAAGACCCATCTCGAAAATCTGCAAGAGATGCGGATGACGGAGGCTCGCCACGACCGGGAACAGGCTCTCGAAGCGGACGTGGCTCGCCGCCCCGGGCGTGAAGTTCCCGACGACTGAGAGGTCCATATCGTGGAGATTCTCCAGGTCCAGAACGGCATAGGTGTCGACCCGATGACTCATCGCCTCAATGACTCGCAGGCCCCGGGCGCGACAGGCTCCGACCAACCAGGCGTCGAGTGAATACTCCGCTTGCGGGATCAGGATTTCAGGGTCAGTGTCGTCCGGTTGTCGCTCGTCCATCCCGCCGTTGTTCAGGCACCGAGGGCCGATGACAACGAGGGGCCGTCGCCCTTCCCAGATCGATGGATTCGCGGGACGTCCCTCGCCCAAAGCCCGATGATAGTGGCTAGCTCTCTGACAATGCGGTCGATAGCGAGGAATCAAAAGCCGTCGCAGACTCCAGCGCCGACCGAACCCAATCGAGACTGCGGGTCATTCGCGCCGAACGAATTTTTCCTGTGCCCTTGGGACACCCGACTCCATGAAAGAAGCACGAGACGGATGTATGTGCCCAAAATTGCCGGGCATTCCTCAAATTGCGCCAATCACTCAGAATCAAGACTTTCAGGGCAACCCAACCGCTGCCCGCGCAACCTTCGACCGAGCGAACCCAATCCGGTCCCCTCCCCACCCCGTGGGGGAGGGCTAGGGTGGGGGGGCATGCCGCACAACCTTTCGACCGAGCGAACCCAACCGACATCGACCGTTCATCGCGCCAAACGAACCCAACCCGGTCTCGCGGTTGATCCACGCCCTTGGTCCAAAAACCCCCCACCCAAACCCTCCCCCACAAGTGGGGAGGGG
>JANXSY010000029.1 GCA_025356435.1 Isosphaeraceae bacterium
TGAGCGCAGAGGCGATCGCCGCGAGATCGTCGGTCTCGGGGACGATCACGGCGACCCCCTCCCTCGGCTTTCCGGCGAGTCGTTTCGCCAGCGCAACCCCGGCCGAGAAGGCCCCACCCTCGTCGAACGACGCCCGCTTTCCGAGGCCGTAGGTCTGCACGGCTTCGGCCCCGAGATCGGTCGCGCCCAGGATCGGCGTCGACTCACCCGAGCTTCCCGCGATCAGGCCGCTTGCGAGGAGCCGTGCGACCACGTCGCCGAGGGGAGTGCCCTTCAGGGTGGCCTGCGGCTCGGCGTCGTCCTCGAAAAGGGGGACCGCGAGCCACTGGGCGTCGGTGGGGAGGGGGCTCTGGGCGGACGACGAGATTTTCATGAGAAGTGTTCTCGGGGACGGATCGCTTGGCGGGGCGGATCGGTGCCTATCTTGAGCGATCGAGCCCCCGTGCGCCAAGCTCACGCAACCCGCCTTGTCGGGTATGAAGGCTATCGCTACAATCCGGCCCGCTGTCGCCGTCCGGTCCGCCGGAGCGGCCACGTCGCACTGATTCACCTCCTCGCGACCCCACCGGCGACGAGCCTTTTCGGCGAGGGCAGGAACGCCCTCCCGCAATCGTTCTGGACCGCGAAAGCGGGGAGCTGAGGATGCTCTTGACTCGTCGGACGAAAACTAGCTTCGTTGCGCTGCTGGCCCTGTTTGGCCTCTGCGGCTGCGTCGAGCGGCGCTATACCATCCGGAGCGAACCGCCGGGTGCACTCGTCATCGTCAATGGCGAAGAGATCGGGACCACGCCGGTCTCGCGTGCCTTCACGTTTTACGGTGACCGTCAGATCCGCCTGATGCGTGAGGGCTTCGAGGTCCTTGATGTCATCCAGCCTGTCGAGGCGCCGTTCTACGACAACCTTGTCACCGAGTTCTTCACCGAGAACCTCATCCCATACACACTCCGGGACGAGCGGACGTTCAATTACAAGCTCTCGCCGGCCAAGTCGACCGATCCCAATGAGTTGCTCGGACGCGCCGAAGGACTTCGGGCGCAGGGCCAGACCATTCCCCAGCCCCGTCGCGAGGGGTTCCTAGGGTTCTTTGGGTTCGATTGATCGGCTTGGGCTTTTCCAATCTCGCCAAGTTATTTACCGTTGAGTGGTTGCCTCCCCAACCACCCGTTCGGGCCGGTGTTAGACAACTCGCACGACAATCCGACGTTCGCCATCCGCAGGGATGGGGAGTGAACCGCTCGTGAAGATCGCCACCGCCGCGATACAGATGCGCTCGGAACTGGGCGAGGTCGACTCCAACGTCGAACGCGCCGATAACTTGCTCCGCCAGGCCCACGACGCTGGGGTCGAGCTGGCCGTCCTGCCCGAGATGTTTAACACGGGTTACGGCTTCGTGCCCGACTACGGCCCGTCGTCAGAAGACGCCGACGGCGCGACCTTGCGCCACCTCGCTGAGCGGAGCCGCCGTTGGGGGATGACGATCGCCGCCGGGTTCGTCGAGCGGTGCGGCAGCCACCTCTACGACTCACTCGCCCTCGTCGAGCCCTCGGGCGGCATTCACGTCTATCGCAAGCGGAACCTCGTCTTCTGGGAACGATTCCGGTTCTACCCAGGGCGTGACCCCCTGGTCGTGAAGACGCGGTTTGGCCGGGTCGGATTGGCAATCTGTGCCGACATGATTTACAAGCGCGTCTGGGACGACTACCAGGGTCGAATCGACCTGGCCGTCGTCGCCTCGGCCTGGCCCGACTTTGCCGACCGCCATACCGGGCGGAAACACTGGCTGTTCGGCCACGTCGGACCGCTCTCGGGGGCGATCCCGCATTCGGTCGCGGCCAGCCTGGGTATCCCCGTCATCTTTGCGAATCAGTGCGGCGAGACCCAGACGATGATCCCGATCCTCCGGACGCGGATCGCCGACCGCTTCGCTGGGCTGAGCAGTATCACCGACGGTCGCCATGGTCCGCCGCTGATCGCGGGGACAGCTGAGCAGCTTCTCGTTTCCGAAGTCACACTCCACTCGGTCGGAGGCCGTCCCCTTTGCCGTTCTACGTTCGCCTCGGTCCCCGCGGCATCCTCTTCCGGCTCGGCACGCTCTTGATCGGAGTCATCGGCTCCGCCGTTTACTCGCGAGCGAAGCGCCGTCGCGGACGCATTTCCTTGCCTTGCAAGCCTGTTGTGTCGTTAATAACGGCCACCCGGGCGTAATCGGCCCGCCCCGCGAAGCCAGCGTGACTTGCTCACTTTCGATCCGTGGGGAACAATCTTATGTTCCAAGGGCCTTTCGTCTCGCCCTGCCATCTAACGACGAGGCGACTATGTGCGGCATTGCAGGTGCCTTCGACCTGACCGGGACGCGCGAATTCTCCCGGCCACGCCTCCAGGCCATGTGCCAGGCCATCCTGCATCGAGGCCCTGACGACCAGCAGGTCCACATCGAGCCCGGCGTCGCCCTCGGGGCTACTCGGCTCTCGATCGTCGACCTCGCGGGCGGTCGCCAGCCGATCGCGAACGAGCGTGGCGATATCTGGGTCGCCTTCAACGGCGAGTTGTTTGAATATCCCGAACTCCGTCAAGAGTTGCTCGCTCGCGGCCACACGCTTAGCACCCGATGCGATACCGAGGCCTGGGTCCACCTCTACGAAGACCTCCGCGAGGGGATGTTCGAGAAAGCACGCGGTCAGTTTGCGGTCTCGCTCTGGGACAGGCCCGACCGGACGCTGATCCTTGGCCGGGATCGCGTTGGCATCTGTCCGCTCTACTACACCGAGGTTGATGGCTGGCTGCTCTGGGGGTCGGAGATCAAGGCTCTCCTGTCCTCGGGACTTGTCGCGGCCCGGCCCGACCCCAAGGGCGTCGATCATCTCTTCTCGTTCTTCTGCGCAGGGACCACGCGGACGTTCTTCGAGGGGATCAAGTCGCTCGCGCCCGGCTACTTCCTCAAAGTGAAGGACGGCCGGATCGAGATGAAGCGGTACTGGGACCTCGACTTCCCCGACCAAGGGTCCGAACGGCGGATGGATGACCCCACTCCACTCGTCGACGAATTCGAGGGCCTGATGCGCCAGGCCGTCGAACGGCGCCTTCGAGGCGACGTTCCGGTCGTGAGCTATATCTCGGGCGGTCTCGACTCGACGGTCGTGCTCGGCCTCAGCTCCCGCCAGCGTGGCCATGCGGTGCCTTCGTTCACGATCGGCCTCGACAAGGCCGGGCCGGATGAGCGCACCCAGGCAACCGAGTCGGCCGAGGCGCTGGGTTCACCGTTGACGATGGTCACGATGGGGCGACAAGAGATTGTTGACGCCTATCCCGAACTCGTCATGGCGGCGGAAGGCCCCGTGCTCGACACCTCTTGCGCCTGCCTGATGCGACTCGCTCGGACGGTCCACGACCAGGGCTATAAGGTCGCCCTCACCGGCGAGGGGGCTGACGAGGCTCTCGCCGGCTATGTCTGGTTCAAGACCCAGATGATGCGCGAGTGGGTGAGGCGACATCACGGCGAGGGACTGCTCCGATCCGCTCGATCGCTGATGCTGGCCCTCGCGGGCGGTGGGTCGAAGCACAGGCCCGACCGGCTCGGCATTGGCGGCGTCCGGCCTGCCCAGCAAGACCTCTATGATATGGTCTCGCAAGTCCGGCCAACCCTCTATTCCGACTCGATGTGGGACCAACTCGCCGACCACAACCCCTACGATGACCTCGGCGAGATTAACCCCCGGATCGGCAAGTGGCACCCGCTGAACCAGTCGCTCTACGTCGGCTACAAGATCATGCTCGCCGGCCTGCTGATGATCTCGAAGGGCGACCGAATCTCGATGCATTCATCAGTCGAGACCCGCTACCCCTTCCTCGACGACGACGTGATCCAATTCTGCTCGCAGATCGACCCGAGTTACAAGCTCCGCGGTCGGACCGAGAAATGGATCTTGCGGCAAGTCGCAGCGAGGACCTTGCCTGCGAAAATCGCCAACCGCCCGAAGACCATGTTCCGCGCCAGCCTATCGCAGACCTTCCTCGGCCCGCATCGGCCGAAGTGGGTCGACCAACTCCTCAGTCCTGAGTCGCTCCGCGCCACCGGGTATTTCAACCCCGAGGCCGTCGCGAAACAGCGACGGTTGCAGACGATCATCCCCCGGATCACCGCGACGCGATTCATCTTCGACGTCGGCCTGACCTGTGTCGTCTCGACCCAGCTCTGGCACCACATCTACTGCGGCGGGGGTCTCTGCGACCTGCCAACCTGGACTGCTCCCTCATTCGTCGAGCCCGAGGGCAACCTCTCAGTGAACCGCGTCCATAACGAGCCGACGAGCCTGGCGATCTGATGCGGGCTGTCTTGCAGCGCGTTGCGCGGGCGTCGGTCACGGTCGAAGCCGCGGTCGTAGGACAGATCGGCGTCGGCTGGCTCGTGCTCTTGGGCGTGGCCAAGGGTGATTGCGACAAGGACGCCGACCGCCTTGCCGACAAGGTGGCCGTCCTGCGTGCGTTCCCAGACGACAACGGCAAGATGAACCGCAGCGTCTCCGAGGCGGGCGGCGGCGTGCTCGTTGTCAGCCAGTTCACCCTGCTGGCTGACTGCCGAGGGGGCCGTCGTCCCAGCTTCACCGACGCCGCCGACCCGCTCGACGCTGAGCGACTCTACCTGAGATTCGCCGAGCGGCTCGCCTCGACGGGCCTCCCCGTCGAGAAAGGGATCTTCCGGGCCGACATGAAGGTCGACCTCCTCAACGACGGCCCCGTCACCTTCCTGCTCGACAGCCGAAAGGCGTTCTGATGGCGGGCGACTCCACGTCTGATCGGGCCTGCGATTCGTCGTTCGCCTTGAGAATCGGAAAGCCTTGCCAATCCCCTGATTTCAATTGAGGATGGCAAAGCTGTTTTTCTTGCGAGAGCAAGCGTTTGTGTTGGGTGGCCCCGGTTCTCGAACCGGGGAGGAGAGGTGGCGGGAAACAGGCCACCCGTGCAGAGGTCGCTCGTCAACCGGTTCAAGAACTGGTGCCACCCGAGATATCCCAACGGTTTCTGAAGATTCAATCCTCATGCCGTGACCTCACTTTTGACGGGACGGCGCGATCCGATTTGAGGATCATAAGGGACAGCGTGTGAGGAGCGATTGCGGGGCGTAATGTCGCTCCACGACGTCTGCGAGCGCGCGGTAACGAAACGAAGCCAATCCTCCTCATCGGAGTCGCGCCCGAAACGAAGCCAATTCCTCCCATCAGGGTCGTCGACGAAACGAAGCCAATTCAGGTTCCAAGACGACAAGGTCACTCCCCGGGGGTCGAATTGCCGAAACGAAGCCAATTTTGCCGGGCGTGGCCCTCGATCCCGTGTACCGTTACAATCCGTCTCATTCCTCACCCTTGTTAAGGATCGCCCGGCATGTCGGCCCCGGCTTATCTTCTCGGACTCGATGTCGGAACTCAAAGCCTCCGCGCGGCTTTGGTCGATCTGAGCGGTCGAACGGCGGCGTTCGGCGTCGCCCCGATCGAGACGATCTATCCCCGACCTGCCTGGGCCGAACAGCGGGCGGAGGACTGGTGGACCGCAGCGCAACGGGCCGTCCGCCAGGCGTTGAGCGAGGGGGACATCCGGCCCGATCAGATCGCCGGGATCGGTCTCGATTGCACGGCCTGCACGGTCATCCCCTGCGACCTCGACGGCACGCCCCTCCGATCGGCCTTGCTCTGGATGGACCAGCGCGCGGCCCGCGAGGCCGAGGAGATCAGCGCGACCGGCGACCCGATCCTCCGGTACGTCTCCGGACGCGTCTCGCCGGAATGGATGCTCCCCAAGGCGCTCTGGCTCAAACGAAACGAAGCCAATTGCTATGAACGCGCCGAGCGGATCGTCGAATGCACCGACTGGATGATGCACCGGCTGACCGGGGAGTGGACGCTTTCGCTCAACCACGTCGCCGTGAAGTGGAACTACGCTCGGCCCGATGGCGGTTGGCCGGTCGCGATGATGAAGGCCGTCGGGCTCGACGACCTGCTAGCCAAGTGGCCCGAACGGATCGTGCCGCTCGGGCAGGGGGGGGCCGTCCTCTCGAAGGTGGCCGCAGCCGAACTCGGGTTGAAGGCCGGGACCCCCGTCGCCCAGGGGGGCATCGACGCCTATCTCGGCATGCTCGGACTGGGCGCGACCGGGCCGGGCGACGTGGCGGTGATCGTCGGTTCGAGCACCTGCCACCTCGCGCAGTCGAAGACGGGGGTCTTCGGCTCAGGGGCTGCGGGTTGCTATCCCGACGCGACCGTCGAGGGGCTCTACACAATCGAAGCCGGTCAGACCGCCACCGGCTCGATCCTCGACTGGTATCGCCGCAACTTCGCCGGCCGAGAGCAGGCCGAGGCTGATCGTCGCGGCGTCTCGGTCTACGAGGTTCTCGACGAGCAGGCCGCCGCAGTGCCCCCCGGCTCGGACGGACTGGTCGTACGCGACGACTGGCAAGGGAACCGCTCACCTTACAAAGATCCGCACGCTCGCGGCCTCATCTCCGGCCTCTCCTTGTCCCACGGACCCGGCCACCTGTTCCGAGCCCTCTACGAGGCGACGGCTTGCGGCACGCGCCATATCGTCGACGATGCGTCAAACCACGGGCTAGTCGTTGAACGGATCTTCGTGGGTGGCGGCGGGGCGAAGTCAGCGCTCTGGCTCCAGATTCACGCCGACGTGCTCCAGACGCCCATCCATCTCACGCGCGAGACCGAGTCCTGCGCCCTCGGGGCGGCGATGGCGGCTGCAGTCGGGGCGGGCCTCTTTGCCGATTTCGACGAGGCTGGTCGGGAGATGGTCGCCATTGAACGGGTCGTTGAGCCGCTCAGAGCGAACGCGCTGATTTACGATGACTTGTTTGAACGCTACGTCCGGGCCTTCGAACTGGGTCGAGAGGTCCGGACGTCGTCGCGTTGACCGGGCGAGCAAGGGCCTCTCTCCGGGATCAATGTAGCGACACTTTTTCGTGTTCGCCGCCTTTGTAAGACTGACCCGTCGCCATCGCCTTGAAGAAGCCGACGACCTGGACGACCTTGCTCGAAGGGAAATCCCAGTATTCGGCCTTGTCGATCTCGACTTCCAGGAGGGCGAGTTGGGGGTCATCGAGGCCGTCGGGGAACCAGGTTTTGTAGAGTGGATTCCACAATTCCTTGTTTTTGGATGCGTCGCGGACGAGAGTCGCAGTTCCAGAGATTGATACATAGGCTTGTTTGTTCGGATTCGCATAGCTTAGATTCACTTGGTGTTGGCGGTCGATCTCCTCGACTTTGGGTGAGTCGCCCCGGGTGAAGAACCAGAGGGTGCCGTCGAACTCGGTCTTCTGGGTGGCCATCGGCCGGCTGCGGAGCGAGCCGTTGGCCTCGACCGTGGTGAGCATGGCGAATTCGATGTCTTTGATGAGGGAGGCCAGTTTCTGGATGGCATCCTGGCGTTCGGTCGCTTTAGGCACGGTCGTCGCTCCCTGGCTAGAGATGGAACGGACCGCTCAGTAGATGGGCGGCCCGTTTCTCATCTATCCGTGCAAGGGCGATGCCAAGCGCTCAGGGTTTCGAAGGGAGGGGCCTCGCGGGCACCCCGGCGACCACCTGCCCGTCGGCGACGTCTTGACCCTTGGTCACGACCGCCCCCGCTCCGACCGTGGCTCCAGCCCCGACCAGCACAGGGGCGATAAGAATAGCCCCCGACCCCAGGAAGGCGTTGGCCCCGACGGTTGTCCTTGACTTGATCTTTCCATCGAAGTTGGCCGTAATGACCCCGGCACCGACGTTCACCCCGGGCCCGACAGTCGAGTCGCCAAGGTAGGCATGATGCCGAGCGATCGTCCCCCTGCCGAGGGTCGTCCGGCACAACTCAACGAAGGCCCCAACCTGGACGTCATCTTCGAGGACCGTGCCATCGCGGAGATGGGTGAAGGGGCCGATCCGGCAATTTCGGCCCACGGTCACGTCGCCAGTAATGACCGTAAAAGGATAGAGGACCGTGTCTTGGCCGATCCTAGCGCGGCCATCGACGTAAGTGTCAAGCGGGGCGACGACGGTCACTCCTTCGGTCATCAGCCGATCGAGGACCCGGGCCTGCATGAGGGTGTCGGCCTGCGCCAGGTGCTGGCGGGTGTTCACCCCCAAGATATCGTCAGCCTGGAGGACGGGCAGCGCGACGACCTTCCGGCCCATGCTCTGGAGCAGTTCCGGGGCATCTGTGAGGTAATATTCCCCTTGGGCATTGGTTGTGCCGAGCTTGTCGAGGGCGTCCCAGAGGCCGGGAAGTTCGAAGACGTAGCAGCTCGGGTTGACCTCCTTGATCGCGGCCTCTTCGGGGCTGCAATCGCGCTGTTCGACGATCCGGAGGAACCGCCCCGCCCCGTCTCTCAAGATTCGGCCGAAACCGGTGGGGTCAGGCACGATCGCGGTGCCGAGCAGGCAAGCGAACCGCTCCGTCTTCTGGCGGGCGAGCAAATCAGCCAGGGGGCCGGGCCGGATCAATGGCTCGTCGCCCACCAGGACCATGACCGATCCTTGGTAGCCTTCGAGGAACGACCGACATGCCTTGACGGCGTCGCCGGTTCCGAGTTGATGCTCTTGGGTGGCGAAGGCGATATCGGCCTCGCCCGCGAAGGCGGCCCGGACCTGGTCTGCGGCATATCCAACCACGATCACGATCTTCTTCGCCCCAGCCTTTCTCGCCGCGTCGACGACGTAGCTAATCATCGGCCGTCCGCAGACCTCGTGGAGGACTTTGGCCTTCTCCGACTTCATCCGCTTGCCGTGTCCAGCCGCCAGGATAATCGCAACCGGGCCATCCATCGGGGCACGTCCTCAATTCCGGGAGAATGGTGTCGATCCGACCCGGGGGGAGTGATCGTCGAGGCGATGGTATCCCGCAACGTCGTTCGAGGTCAAAGGGGTTACAGTCGACGAGGTAGAGACTCGACATAAGAATCGACGCACCTTTACATGTCGTTTTCTCGTGATATGGGCCGGGTCGCTTCCAATCCTTGAACTGGGGGGAGACTTCTGGCACACTGTGGACCGGATGGGATTGGGAAGCTCAGGGCGTTATTGAGGAGTGGCACCGTCATGTCTTTGTCGGCCGAAGAAGTCGCGAAGGTCGCCTTGCTGGCCAGGTTGCGGCTCAGTCCCGAAGAGCTGGCGCTCTACACCGGCCATCTCAACTCGATCGTCGACTTCGTCGCCCAACTTCAGGCCCTGGATACGACGGGTATCGAGCCGCTGGCCCACGGTGTCGAAATCCGCAACGTGTTCCGCGACGACGTTCGAGGCCCTTCGCTCGCCCGCGAGGACGCCTTGTGCAACGCCCCGAGGCGGAATCCCGAGGCATTCCTCGTCCCGGCCGTCCTCGAATAACGGTTCGGCCTTATCGTCAACACTGGATTCGTCGACCAAGACGCCTCGGCCCGACTCTCCTCGCGCCTCGACCCGAGACCACGAAATGCCCGCGATGGACCCCACCCGCGAAACCGCCGTCAGCCTCCTCGCCCTCATGAACTCCGGGTCCGTCACGGCCGAAGAGGTCGCCCGAGCCTACATCGAACGGGCCGAACGCCTCGACGGAACGATCAACGCCTTCCTGTTTCGCGACACAGAAACAGCCCTGGCGAAGGCCCGCGAGATTGACGTCAGGCGCAGGAATGGCCAGCCCGTCGGCCCGCTCGCTGGTGTGCCGATCGCGATCAAAGACGTCCTCTGCACCCGAGGCGTCCCCACGACCTGCGGCAGTCGGATGCTCAGAGATTTCCGGCCGCCTTATGACGCGACGGTGATCCGAAAGCTCGCGGCGGCCGACGCCGTGGTGTTCGGCAAGACGAACATGGACGAGTTCGCGATGGGCTCCTCCACCGAGAACAGCGCCTACGGTCCGACCCGTAACCCCTGGGATACTGACCGGATTCCTGGCGGCTCGTCGGGCGGTTCGGCTGCGGCGG
>JANXSY010000062.1 GCA_025356435.1 Isosphaeraceae bacterium
GAGCGATTACGCTGATGCCGTCAAGGGGCTGAATGTCGTCAAGTCCGTGTACATGGAGGTTGACGTCGCCCCCGAGCAGCAGCCGGCTGAGGTGGAATATGTGCTCGGCCTCATCAAGAAGGCCGACTCGCCGATGGTCGCGGCCGTGATCTCCGGCCGGCCGAACTCGGACGGCTTTCGGGCCTATATCGATCGATTCCGGCACGAAAAGGCAATCAAAGGAATCCGCCAGGTCCTCCACGCCTCGTCGACTCCCGCCGGATATTGTCTCGACCCGGAGTTCATCAAGGGGATTCAATACCTCGGGGACGTCGGCCTCAGCTTCGACCTCTGCATGCGAGCGCCGGAGCTGACCGACGCGGCGAAGCTCATTGACGCCTGTCCCGCGACTCGCTTCATCCTTGATCACTGCGGCAACGAAGACGTTCGCGCCAAGGATCACGCTCGCTGGAAGGCAGACCTCGCGTCCGTGGCCAAGCGAGGCGACCGGGTCGTCTGCAAAGTCTCCGGCATCCTCGCCTCGGCCAAGGGGGCACCCTGGACGGCCGACGACCTCGCGCCGATCGTCAACCACGTCCTCGACACCTTCGGCCCCGACCGCGTCATGTTCGGCGGCGATTGGCCCGTCTGCACCCTCGCCGCGACCTATCGCCAGTGGGTTGAGGCGCTCAAGACAATCGTCAAGTCTCGCCCCGACGCTGAGCAACGCAAACTCTTTCACGATAACGCCGAAAAGTTTTACGGGCTCCGGTGAGCGTCGGCTCGTAAGACGACACGGCTGCCGCAAACAATCGCGGATGCCTGTCTCGCCCGCGTTAGGTCGTTCGTCGGCCGATCCGAGTGAATTGCGAACTACGAAGAGTAGAACCTCACCCGCGCAACCGGATCGACCACGAGTGACAGCGACGCCACGAGTCCCGACCGATCGTCATATCCCCGCGCTCGATGGCGTCCGAGGGTTGGCGATCTCGCTCGTCCTGATGTTTCATTTCACTCATTGGTCCGAAGGCCCTTCCCAATGGCTCCGCACGGGCTGGGTGGGGGTCGATCTCTTCTTCGTGCTCTCGGGGTTCCTGATCACGGGCCTCTTGCTGGATACCCGAGACGCCTCGAACTACTTCCGATCGTTCTACGCCCGCCGCTCGCTGCGAATCTTCCCGCTCTATTTCGGCGTCCTCTTCGCGGTTTTCGTCGTAGGACCTTGGATCGGGCTCGGCCAGTTACCGGGCTTCCATCAACTCACGGATAAGCAAGCCTGGTTCTGGACATACACCTCAAACTTTTACGTGTCCATCACGGGGCGGTTTGACCTCCATGCGTCGTGGCTCGACCTGACTCATTTCTGGTCACTGGCGGTCGAGGAACATTTCTATCTAATCTGGCCGGCCGTCGTGCTGCTGAGCCGTCGCAACTTGATCCGAGCCTGCTGGGGCTGTGTCATCATCGCGACGCTGTGCCGAGTTGCGATGATCGTCGTGTGGACGAGGCCGGTCGGCTCTTACTTCCTCACCTTCTGCCGTCTCGACTCGTTGGCGATCGGTGGACTTGTCGCGACGATGGCACGCCGTCCCTCGGGCCTCCCGGGATTGAAACGAGACGCAACGATTATGGCCATCGTCGGCAGCGCAATCGTTATCGCGCTCGGACTTCGTAGCGGACGCTTCGCGGCGGCCGACCGATTGATCCAGATGATCGGTTTCCCCGCGCTGGGATTCGCCTTCGCAGGGCTGATCGTATTCGCCTCGCTCGCCCATCGTGGGGGCTTCTGGCACCGAGTCTGGACGTGCCCGCCGCTCACCACGCTAGGGCGTTACAGCTACGGGATCTATGTCTATCACCAACTTTTCGGCCGGAAGCTCGTCGAGGTCATTGCCCCCCATCTCCGTTGGGCCGGGCCGTTTGGTGCCTCGGTCGGGATGATCGGCGTGGGACTGGCGGTTAACCTCGGCGTTGCCATGTTGAGCTATCACCTGTTCGAGGCGCGATTCCTCCGCCTCAAGTCACGCTTCGCGGCAAAATCGACCCGAGACATGGCCCTCACCCTCCGATCGAGTGCATCAGCCGTTCCGGCTTGATGAATCGCGCGGTGTTAATTTCGTGTCCCTCCCACTTCGCGGCCACGGAGTCTTTCAGGGCCCGCGCGAGCACGTCTTCGCTCGCACCCTCGCGGAGGAGCGTCCGCACGTCGGTCTCGTCGAGAGCAAAGAGGCAGTTACGAATCTTGCCGTCGGCGGTGAGACGAACCCGATTGCAACTCATGCAGAACGGTCGGCTCACCGAGGCGATCATGCCGACTCGTCCTCGACCGTCGGCATACTGGTAATCGAGCGCTGGGGCGCGGGGGTCTTGATCGGTCGCGGCAGCGAGCGGGCCGATGCCCTTGGTCAGGAGTTCGAGAATCTCG
>JANXSY010000082.1 GCA_025356435.1 Isosphaeraceae bacterium
CCATGCCACCCATGCCGCCGCCCATGCCACCCATACCGCCCATGCCGCCGCCGTGATCGTGATGATCACCGCCGCCTGCCGCCTTCTTTTCCTTCTTCTCGACGATGATCGCTTCCGTCGTCAGGAGAAGTCCGGCAACCGATGCAGCGTTCTGGAGGGCTGAGCGAGTGACCTTGGTCGGGTCGACGATCCCGAAGGTGAACATGTCACCCCAGGTGTTGTTGTCGGCGTTGTAGCCGAAGTGAGGGTCGGTCGAGTTGCGGATCTTAGCGACAACGACGGCCCCGTCGATGCCGGCGTTCTCGGCGATCGAGCGGGCGGGCTGCTCGATAGCCTTGCGGATGATCGCTGCCCCGAGGGCCTCGTCACCCTTAGCGTCAAAATTCTCGAGCGCCTTCGACGCGCGGATGAGGGCCGTGCCGCCGCCGGGGACGATTCCTTCTTCGATCGCGGCGCGGGTGGCGTGGAGGGCGTCCTCGACGAGCGCCTTCCGCTCTTTCATCTCGGTCTCAGTCGCCGCGCCGACGTTGATCTGGGCAACGCCACCGGCCAGCTTGGCGAGTCGCTCTTGGAGCTTTTCGCGGTCGTATTCGCTATCGGTCTGCGTGATCTCGCGGCGGATCTGCTCGGTCCGGCCCTTGATCTCTTCGTGGGTGCCGATGCCCTCGATGATCGTGGTGTTTTCGCTGGTGATCGTCACCTTGCGGGCGCGGCCGAGGTCGGAAAGCTCGACGCTCTCCAGCTCGATGCCAAGGTCTTTGAAGATCGCCTTGCCACCGGTCAGCACGGCGATGTCGCCGAGCATAGCCTTGCGACGGTCGCCGTAGCCGGGGGCCTTCACGGCGGCGACGTTGAGGATACCCCGCAGCTTATTCACGACCAAGGTCGCGAGCGCCTCACCGTCGATGTCTTCGGCGATGACGAACAGCGGCTTGTTCGCCTTGGCGATCTTCTCGAGGAGCGGGATCAGCGTCTTGGGAGTGCTGATCTTCTCTTCATAGATGAGGATATAGGGATCTTCGAGGATAACTTCCGAGCGGTCCTGGTCGGTGACGAAATGCGACGAGAGGTAGCCGCGATCGAACTGCATCCCCTCGACGACGTCGACCGTAGTCTCCGCGCCCTTGCCCTCTTCGACGGTGATAACGCCGTCTTTGCCGACCCGCTTGAAGGCGTCAGCCAGCTTCTCGCCGATCGTCTTGTCGTTGTTGGCGGCGATCGAGGCGACCTCGTGGATCTCCTTCTCGCCGACCGACTTCGACTGCCCCTTGACGTGCTCGATGACGGCCGTAACCGCCTTATCGATGCCACGCTTCAGGGCCATGGCGTCGGCTCCGGCGGCCAGAGCCTTGAGGCCCTCTTTGAAGATCGCCTCGGCCAGGACGGTGGCGGTAGTGGTACCATCGCCCGCCGCGTCGGAAGTCTTCGAGGCCGCTTCTTTGACGAGCTGCGCGCCCATGTTCTCGAAGGGGTCGCTCAGCTCGATGTCCTCGGCGACGGTGACGCCGTCCTTGGTGATGGTCGGGCTGCCCCACCCCTTATCAATCACCGCGTTACGCCCGCGAGGACCCAAGGTGCTCCGCACGGCACGTGCCAGCTTGGACACGCCGCTCGCCAGCTTCTGGCGTGCCTCCTCGTCATAGGCCATCAACTTCGCCACGGTGGAATCTCCTGCGACTCGGTCTTCTCTCGCCGCCCTCGCTCAAAGACGAGAGGCGGTCCGGGGGCTCCCACGATGCATTCCGGACCCCCGAGGATTTCGCAACGCTACCAAGCAAGCCCCGTGCCGTAGGTTTTTTTCGCTCGCAAGTCCTTACAATTGCATTATTTGTGCACTAACACAGGAGTATTGCATGTCCGGGTCGCTGCCTATTTGGCAGATTCGAGTTCGGACTGTCAGTTCGGAGATTGGTCAGGAGGGGAGGAAACGTATTCGCGAAGGCAGTCGCATCGCCATACATGAGTGGTATTACTCCAGACGAAAAAGCTGGATGGCGAGGGAATTCGAGGATCTGGGGGGAGGCGTCACAGCGACCGTCCTGTTACGTTCGGAACTTAAAGACCATCGCATTGAACGATCGACACCTTAGCGGTCAGTTCGAATCGGCCGAAGCCGTTCGCACAAAATTCGGATCGACCCCTTTCGACGAAATAACTTCGAAACAACCGCGTACCGGCTATGGAGATGAACACATGTCGATATCTTTCGACGATCGCGTCTCCGCACGTCATCATTTGACCGTGAACTGTGGCTGCGGACGTAGGCTCCGGGCGAAGCCGGATCAGGTCGGATCGGCGATCACATGCTGGGATTGTCATGCCTCTGTCCCGGTACCGATACCCGTGGCACCTGGCAACTGGGTCGCGCGTTTGCTCCGGATGGGGGCGAGGCAGGTTCTTGAAGCGCGTACGTTCACGCTGATGATGATCGGTGCGATCGTCGTCACACTCGCATTGAGGATACCGGGCAGGGGGGTTATAGGCGCAGCGGGCGCGTTGGCCCTTGTGATGACAGGATACGGCGAATTGCTCCGGCGCGGCAGTCAGGGAGACTGGACAGCGCGGCCTCGCGGCTCCCTGTCCGAGCGGGCCTGGAGGCTCTTCCTCTGTCTTGGCGCGGGGGGGGCACTCGCGCTCCCGCTCTTCTTGGCACAGTACACCCAAGCTGCCCCCAGGGTGACGCGATCGGGCCTGGCGCTCGCCTCGGGATTAATCCTGATCGTCCCCCTCGTCATGCTGGCAACTTACGGGGCGCGGGGTCCGCTCGGCGATCGAATGAGGGTGGTTGGGTCGATGTTGGCTAGGCATCCGGTCGCGGTCCTCGCGTCGCTGCTTCTCTTGCCGCTATCCCTGATCGCGATCGAGTGGTCTCTGTTCACGATGACCCGTTATCACGGCTCCTTCGGCTACTTCACGCTCGACCTCTTCCCCCAGCCTGACGGTCTCCGGGTCTTCCAGGGTATTCCCTATCTCGGGCCGTTCGATTATCGGTCGGCGGACGACTCGCCCTTATTGGGGCTCTACACCGGGGCGTTGAAGCAAGGGTATACCTTCGTTGGCACAATTCCCGCTTCACTCGCGCTGCCATTCTCGAACGGATTCAACACTGAGTGGGTTTTCAACAGCCCCGGCAGATATCTCCTGCTTCGAATGTTGTTCACCGTGTTCATCGTGACGTGTATGCTGGCGGGGCTGGCCATCCAGGCGCGGTGGCTGGGCTTGCTCTCGACCATGGATTCTCGCCGGCCCGCGTCCTGAGACGCCGCCGCGCGACTCACTTCAAGCCTACAGGGCCACTTCGCATGAGCCGCGACCTCAAAACGTCCCGCCGCTTCCCGTTGCGATCCTTCGTTCTGGGTCTGATCGTCGCGACAGCCCCTGCCATCGCGAGAGCCGCAGACCCCGAGGTGATCCCACTCTGGCCGAACGGTGCTCCCGGGGCACTCGGCAAGGAGGCAGTCGACGTCCCCACGTTGACGATCTTCCGGCCCGATCCGGCCAAGTCGACCGGCGCGGCCGTGGTCATATGCCCGGGTGGAGGTTATGGCTTCCTCGCCGTCGAGCATGAGGGGGCAGAGGTCGCGAAGTGGCTCAATTCGCTTGGCGTCACGGGGGTGATGCTCAAGTATCGGCTCGCCCCCAAATATCATCACCCCGCGATGATTAACGACGCCAACCGCGCGGTGCGTACCGTCCGCGCCCGCGCCTTGGAATGGGGCCTCGACCCGAAGAAGGTCGCGATACTCGGCTTCTCCGCGGGTGGCCACCTCGCATCGACGGCCGGCACTCATTACGACGCTGGCAAGCCCGACTCGGATGACCCGATCGAGCGAGTTAGCTCGCGTCCCGACCGGATGATCCTGGTCTATCCCGTGATCGCAATCGCGACGCCGTTCGGCCACACAGGGTCGCGTGACAACCTACTCGGCAAGAACGCGCCGAAGGAGCTGGTGGAGAGCCTCTCGAACGAGACCCAAGTGACGACGGACACCCCGCCAACGTTTCTCGCCCACACCAATGCCGATGCCGGTGTGCCGGCCGAGAATAGCCTCTTCTTCGCCATGGCGCTCCGCAAGAATAAGGTGCCGGTTGAGTTACACCTGTTTGAAAAGGGTGTGCATGGCCTCGGCCTCGGGTCAGGATGGAAGGGGCACATTCCTCCCGAGCCTTCGTTCGAACCGTGGCCCGGTCTGTGCGCGACGTGGCTGAAGGGCCAGGGCTTCCTTGATCGGGGTGCCTCGAAGTAAGGGCAAGTGGGGGACTCGGCGTGAGACGTTTTCCGGCAATTTATCGGATGCCGGCCGCGTATCTGGCGGCTGCGGTTCTCGCCGGGAGTCTCTACGCCTCGGGATGGCTGGCCCCGCAACGATCGGTACTGACTCTCGTGGGGCCACCCTCTCTCCCTCCTGCCATTGACGCGAACGTCAGCGTCCTGTCGCAGTCGCCGTCGCAAGAGCCGACCGAAGTCCCTGTCACGAGGGCGAACGGTGCCGTCCTCCTCGACCCCGACTCGCTCCGTCGCAAGGTGCTCGTGACCGGCCGGAAGGTCATCCCGCGAAAGACGCCCGAAGGCGAGCCGAAAGGGAAGGAACTCTCTCCCTTGGCGATTCGGTTCGTCTTCGCCGAGACGTCGTCGATGTTCCAAGTCGGCATGGCCGCGGGCGAGCCGGAGGGGTGGGTCTTCCGCGACGACGTCGTGGAGTGGGACACCCGACTCGTCGCGCGTCCGACGAACCGATCGAGCCGCCCCGGCATCGAAATCTTCGCGGAACAGGCGTGCCTCACCTCGGCCTGGAACGGGCGGACCTGTGCTCGCCACGGCGGCCGATGCCCGAGCGAGATCGAGAACGGTGACGGAGGAGAGGCAGACCCGCGCATCGGTTGGCCGATCCTTCGATTCGGGTCGATGACGGCGAGCGACGGTTCGGCCCGCCAAATCGACGAGGTCGTCCCGCTCGTCACCGAAGCCGTCCCGACCGAGTCAGAACGTCTCGCTCCCCTCCGCCCCGCGCTCCGCCAAGTCTACGTCGTCTTTGTGATCGACACGACGGCCTCAATGAGGGCGACGATCGACGCCGCGCGGACGCTCGCGACGGGACTGACGACGGCCGTCACTAAACAGTTCGGTGATGTGACCTTGCATCTCGGACTGATCGAATATCGCGACGACGCGCCCGGGCTCGGATTTCGGGCGAGGGTCGCCACTCCGTTCACCGACGCCGCCGGATTTCGCGCGGTCATCAACTCCCTGGAGGCGGCCCTCCGCGAAGACGTCATACCGGGCGAATCGGTGCTCGAAGGGCTCGCCCTTGCCTTGCCCGGGACGCCGGGAGGCCTCGACTGGCCAAACGGCCGGGTCGGCGAACTCGCGACCAAGTTGGTCGTCTTGCTCGGCGACGCGCCCGACCACGCCCGCGACCTCGATCGGACCTCCGCACTCGCGGCAAGGGCGAGGGCTGCGGGGATCTCGATCGCCACCGTCGCACTCGACCGGCCGGGCAATCTCTCGACCGACGATCGGGTCCGTCTCGAAGCCCAGTGGCGTGCCCTCGCCGAAGGGGCCTATCGCCCGCCCGATCGACCTAACCAATTCGCCGGCCCGACTCCCCCCTTGTCGATCCGCATCGACGGGTCCACAGACCTTCCCGCGAGGCTCCAGGCCCTCATCGAAGACCGGGTCGAGCGGGCGAGACAGCTTGCCGAGCTTGCCGCCGCCGAGGACGACGGGCGGCTCGACGATTATCTCCGAGGCCGTAACCTGACCCGAACCCAAGCGGCCCCTTTCCTCGATGAGCTTCGCAGGGCCAACCCCGCCCCGAAGCGAACACGGCGGCAGGTTCCCTCGCTCCGGACCGGCTGGCTAGCCGAGCGTTTGGGCGACACCCAGTTCGTGACGGTCGAGATCTTGCTCTCGCGTGATGAACTCGACACCCTGATCACCAGGCTCTCGGCGATGCCCCGCGATGCCGATGACCTTCGAGCGATCGTGAATGCCACGGCTTCCGGCGAGCTCAATTTCCTCAACGCCGACCGTCGATCCCTCTCCGCCGAGGACCAGGTCAAACGCCGACATGCCTTCCCCTCGGGACCGGCCGCCGTGACCGACCTCAACACTCGCTTGAGGGCGGCGGTGTCCGGTTTGACGAAGCTTCGCGACTCGATCTCCTGGTCCGACCCCAATCATACGGCCGACGGCCGGGCGTCGGTCCCATTCGATCTGATCGACTTCTGAGCGTCACGCACCCGGATTGGTGGCCCTTATGGAGCAGATTTATTACACGCAATGTCCGATCGGATACGGCATCGGGGCGAGTAATGGCTTCCAGGTAAAACGGATCACGCTCGGCTATCCCGTATCGTCGGACTTCCGTCATTTCAGCCTCCGTGCTTTTCCTGCTGGTGGTCGCACCTTGGCCCCGGCGTCGCTCCGATACAGGCGAGTTGAAAACAGGGCCGAGATCGCCTTGCTCACCCCTCGCCTCTACGAGTACGAGACCGAGCGGGGCCTGTGGGGGCGTCCCGGAGGCCACTTCTCGCACGGCCTCACCCTCTCGCCCACGGAACTCGCCACGATCGACGACTGGCCCGCCGGCCTAATCAACCGCCCTTTCTGGCGACGGTCCGACCCCGAGCCGAGTCGGGGCAGGCCACCCGAACCGCTGGAACTCGCCGACCTCAACCCTGCCTGCCACGTGAACTTCGAGTCGATGATCTCGCTCGGAAGGGGGCTGGACCTGGATTGGCTGGCTCTACTCCTCACCGCACTCGCCGCCGCCGCCCGCGAGGGTCGGACCCTCTTTCTGATCGACGAGCCCGACGTCCTCGGCACGATGGTCTACCTCCTGACATTTCTCTTCCCTGCCCCGCTACGTGCCGAGTTGACCTTCTCGACCTATCACGACCGGCCCGAGGAACTTCCCGGCTACCGGCTTCACGGAACGACCTCTGCCGCGCGGCCCAACCGGCCGGTCTTGCTCACGCAAGGACGGATCGCCGACGCGAAGATCCGCACGATCGAGCCTCCGATCAAGACCGCCCCCTGGTCGATCGCCGTCGTCGATTGGCTCCGGTCCGGTGCCGAGGTTCCATGGCTCGACTTCGCTCGGCACGTCGCGATATGGGACGGTCCCGGTCGCTGGGAGGATAACTCTTTCGACAACTTGGTCGCATTCGGTCGGGAAGTCCGGTCCGGACCGGGTTCGGCCGATTGGTCGTCGATGCTCCCCCTCATGGCGTGGGCCGCAAAGTCGAATCTCGACGATAAATGGGTCGCGAGTCATGGCCCGGAATGGTGGGACGTAACGCCCTCCGAAGCCTCAGAAGGTCGCCCAGAACTTCGCACCCTCTCGGGCTGGCCGGCGATCTGGAAAGGCGAAAAGGCGGCGGCTTGGGGACGGGCCGTCGGACACCGATTCTCCTCTGCGACCCCGTCCGAAATCGTGGCGACGGCGCTCGCGTTTGCCCAATCCGCGCCGACCGACCGGGACCGCCTCGAATTCCTGCTCGCCGCACGACCGGCTTTGCCGACGGGCGTCTGGACCTCGATCTGTCGCCGACTCCGATCGGACCATCCGGCCGACTCGAAGTTCCTCTTAGCCCTCGCGGTGCCCGAGGCGATCACGTCGGCCCTGACTGGCGATGTCAAGCCGCTCCTCGCGCTCGCGCGAGGATTCGATCGATCGGGCGCGTCCGCGATCCTCCTCCTCGAACTCGCGAAGGCCGAAGCGAAGAACCGACCAATCGGGCCAATCGGCATCGGTCTCAAATCGCTTTTCGGTCGCCTCCAGGCTTTTCAATGGGCGCTCTCGCAGAAAGAGGATGCAATCGGTTGGTTGCACGCTTTCTTTCGCGAACATCTCGCGACCCCGGAGCCCGATGCCAGATTTCAGGCCCTGCTCGACGGATGTCCGGCCGAACTACGACCGATGCTGGCTCGGGTTATCATTGAGGTGGCCTCCGATGAAGGCTTGCCCGAAGATGTGTTCACCGAAGCTGTGGATCGCCGGTTGCTGAGCCTCCCTGACACTGACCGGCCCGAGGACGGTGCATGGCCCGGCCGGTATCTCGACCGCTCCCCGTCCGACTTCGCGCTAATCCACAGGCTTTATGCCCGAGGGCCAAGAGGCTCGACGCTACGGATCTGGCTGAAATCCGCCGACCAGAGCGGACGATTAAGTGAAGACCAGAGAGGGCGACTTGTCCGCGTCGAAGCCCTCGCCCGGTCCCTCAAACCCCGCGATCCGGGGCCGGTCGACTCGATTGACCTGGCACGCATCCCAGGCCGAGATCGCGGCGAGTTTCTCGCCCGATGGCTCGACCAGGGGAGGCCCGACCCGACCGCAATCCTCGAATGGTGCGGCAAAAGCTGGTCTGACAGTTTCTCCAACGACTCTCCCGATCTCGAATCGTTAGCTTTGGCTGTCGCCGAGTCGCCATTGCTTGCCTCGACCTGGTCTGATCCCCCGACCTGGTTCCATCGTCTCACCGAAATCTGTCGGCGGCTCGACCCATCTATGTCAGATTCGGCGGCGTCCGGCCCCGAAGGATTAATGGCGTGCGTCGTGGCCAGCGCGACCAAGGGCATCGAGAACGCTCAGGCTCGATGGGCGATCCTCGCTCATCTCCTGAATAGTGAGGCGGGCTGGAAGACAATCGCCCGATCGCTCCGTCTCGACCTCGAAGCCGTTAAAACGGCCGATGCGCCGGCCGTAGTTGGGAGGTGGGACAAGGGCCTTTACCAGCGCCATCCCTCGCGATTCTGGGAGGTCGTGCTCAATGTCTGCGACGGCCTTCGCCTGTCGATGGTCGTCCAGGCCCGCGCGGACGATTTACAGTCGCTCGGGTCGCTCTCGTGGTGGGATCATGCTCGTCACCCTGATGCGATCGACGACCTTCGAGACGCCTTCACGCGGCTCATCCCCTTCGTCCCGCTCGATGAAGACCGGTTGTCGGCCGTCCAGAACTGGATGGAGCGGCCTCGCGGGTACGAGGCCGCGCCGAAGGGGACCAAGCCGTGGCTCTCGATGCTCGGATTGGCCCGCTGGACCTGCCTCGACCAGTTGACCAGAGAGATCTATCGCAAGGGCGCAACGGACCTAGGTCGTCGGTTCAGCATCCTCGACTGGACCCGAGACAAACTGCCCCTCTCGGGCATTCACGAAGACGATCGCTATCGGCTCGTCGCGTGGCTGATCTTCAAGCTCGACGACCCCTCCGCACTCGACATCGACCGCGTCGCCTACTGGCTGGTCAAGTCGGGCCTCACCGAACTTGACAGAATTACAGCCTGGCACAAAGAACTCGATGGACTTAGCGACGTGAGCGCAGGCCTGTTGCGAGACAGGGCCGGACTCGCCCGTAAGCTGAGAGGCGAGATGGGACGGGTTATCGCCGATCGTCAATCCTGACCCAAATTCGTGAATCTCGGAAGTCTGGTTCCGGGAGGCTCGCGTATCGTATAGACTTGAAATGAAGTGGACCTGGTCGTCCACCCGACTCGGGTCGGACTCGCGTACCGGTCGTCCAATGGAGTTCGTATTGCTATGTCGGGACAGACGGACGGTCGGCCGGTGGTGGGCGTCGATCTCGGCGGGACGAAAATTCTTACGGCTATTGTCGGTGACGGCAAGACGATCCTCGGCCGGTCGAAGAAACCGACGCCCGCGAAAGACGGTGCCGAGGCCATTCTTGTCGCGATCGTCGCGAGCATCGACGAGGCGCTCGCTGCGTCCGGGCTCAATCGGGACGACGTTGCGGGGATCGGCATCGGTTCCCCCGGTCCGCTCGACGTTGACACCGGAGTGGTCCTGTTTAGTGCCAACCTAAACGTCCGCGACTTCCCGCTCGCTCCCGAGATCTCGAAGCGAATCGGCAAGCCTACCTTGCTCCAGAATGACGTTCGGGTAGGCGGCTACGGCGAGTTTCGGCTCGGTGCGGGGCAGGGGTACAAGAACATTCTTGCGGCATTCGTGGGGACCGGGATCGGCGGCTGCCTCATCTTCGACGGCAAGATCGTCGAAGGGGCCACCGGCAATGCCGGCGAGTTGGGGCATATCGTGCTCAAAGTCGGCGGTCCGCAATGCAATTGCGGCAACCGCGGCTGCATGGAAGCCTTCTCCAGCCGGACGGCGATTGCCCGACGCGTCTTGAAAGAGGTGCGCAAGGGCCATTCGACGCTCCTAGCGAGCAAAGTCGACAAGAAGTCGGGGCGAATCAAGAGCGGCGACCTCGCAGCCGCCGTCGCCGCGAACGACCCGATCGCCCTCAAAGAGGTCCACCGGGCCGCCCACTATCTCGGACTCGGGCTCGGCGGCCTCGTCAACGTCTTCGGCCCCGAAATCGTCATCATCGGCGGCGGCGTCACCGAGGCCCTCGGCGCTCCTTTCGTCGACCTAGTCCGCACGACGATCCGCAAGACCGTCCTGGTCGATCCCAACGAGCAGATCAAGGTCGAGCCTGCCTCGCTCGGCGATGATGCGGGCGTTCTTGGTGCCGCGCTCTTTGCCCACGAGCGATTCCAAGCGTGATCGCTGGATCAAGGCTTTGGACAGACACAAATTCTGACGAACACCTACGGACATCCTTCGCCGTCCGAAATGCTGTCTTTTCAGACCGAGCTGGCCACCACCCCGAAATCCATCACGACTTATTTGAAAAAACCTCAGACGCAATTCTTATTGGTACCGGGTTTGCCTGATTCTTCAGACAGAATGAGCAGGAATCGGTTGGATGACCCTCGCGGGGCTCCTCTGACGGAGTAGAAACCGCCGTTTCGCCTTGATGGGCTCGGGTGGCAACCACTTTCCATGGGTCATCACTCATGAAAAAGGTCAAGCGATTCCGAATGCACGCCAAGTTGTCCTGCCTCGAACGTCACCTCGAAATTAGCTTTGACCTTACCAAACCGCGACGAATCCGCACCCGATCTGCCCGATATGCTGCCTCGCTCGGCGAGCAACTTGGTCTGATCGAGCGGCCGCGTGGTTGCACTTGGTGTCGTCAGAGGCAATGGCTCGAGCGACATCACTGGGATTACGAGGAACCCCTGAACGTGACCTTCCTGTGCCAGGAATGTCACGCCATCGCTAATTCGATGGTGTCACATGCGAATTCAGCCTGAGCGGCTGTAGTCGTCCTAGTAATCAAGCGATCTTGCCCGCTATTCGCGCGGGGGTTTTGGCAATTCGCCGACAATCCCATCTGGAAGGGGTGGTGGCATAGTCATTGGCATTTTGAGTTGAAATGATGTCCCCTGGCCGGGGGTCGACTGCCATGTCAGCTCGCCCCCGGCACGTTCGACAATGCGCGTTGCCCGAGGCAATCCGAGGCCCAGTCCTCGGCCTGCCTGTCGACCGCAGAAGAAGGGGTCGAAGAGGTGAGTTGCCTCATGCGCCGAAAGTCCACGACCGTTGTCTTTCACCGTCCAGCGGAAAGCATTCTCATCGCCGCTCGATCGGACGCAGACCGTCCCCCCGCTCGGAGTGGCTTCGAGCGCGTTACGCACGAGGACATCAGCGACGTGTCGGAGCGAATCCGGGTCAGCCCAAACCTTGACAGACGGGCCGGGACGAGGGTCGCCCACGAGCCGGACGCTTCGCGCCTCGGCCTCGATCTGTGCGTCGCGAACCGAGGATCGGAGGATATCGTCGACCAAACAAAGCCTAGGCCGGGGTTCGGGAGGCCGGGCGACATACATCAGATCGCGCAAGATCCTATGTGCTCGCTGAGCCTGGACGATGATCGCGCGGAGCGAACGCAGAGTCTCGGGATCATCAGAGCGGCCAAGCAGGAGTTGAGCCCGCCCCAGGATGACCGCGAGAGGGTTGTTCAGCTCGTGACCAGCTCCTGCAGCGAATTCACCGAGAGCAGCAAGCTTTGCCTTATTGCGTTCGACGTTTTCTCCCTCGACGCGACGACGAAACGCGTTGATAGCGGCGTCGAGCTTATAGCGTAGACGAGTCCTGTCGGCGACCAGTTCGGCCCAGGCACTCCAGGCCGCAAGATTTAATGGAGACGGGTCGCAGAGGTCCGTATTCCAGAGTTGAACTTCGGCCACCGGCCGCGCCGAGTCGCCAATGGGTAGCACCTTGTTGGGTATCCGCAGGGTCTGATCGGGCAGGGGATCGATCAACCGTTCGGAGGCGGACGATGCGTCAAGCCAGACCACGCGGGCTGCGGAGACCCCGGGCGTGTCGCACCAAGAGAGCCCCGCTCGTTCGGCCCAAATTTCGGGCCGCTCGTTCGGGTCGGAATCGGCGAGTGCGGCGATCAACCGATCGCGGCCTTCATCCTGAGCGCGGTGCCTCGCGGTTTCGAGCCGGAGTGACGCGATCTCGCGTGTGAGCCGTTCCTCACGCCCGGTCGCGTCCGGCTCGACGAATGTCCCTCCGCAGCGGGACTGGACTTCGGCCATGAGCAACCGGATTCGCGGGTCGAGCGGGCCGGGGTCGCGTCCGGGCCGACAGGCGAGCGACCACGGCGTCTGCTCGGCCTGCGAGTGGGCCTGCTGGATGAAACGGAGCCGGACCGGATCGACTGCGCAGGCGGCGAGTTCACCCGTCAAATCGTCGAAGAGCCAAGCCGCGTCTCCGAGGAGTGGGTTGCAACTCCATCGGGAGGCCAGGGTCTGGGAGAACGAACTGAGGTCGGTACCCATCCAGGCGGTTTCGAGCTCACGGCGGCGATCGGCGTCGGTCGCCGCGAGCCAGCACACGAGCGACTCGGGATCGACGGCGGCGAGCGCCCATAATCCCAATCGGTGCAAGAGTCCGACCCGTGCGATGACGTTTGGATCTGGGTCCTTCGCCTCGCGTGCGAGTCGGCGTGCCGCGAAGGAGACCGCGACGGCATTCCGCCAGAGCCGATCCATCGCTTCCGTCGCCTCGACGGAAAGTCCCTTCCACCAAGTTGACTCAGCGACAATCGCGAGGTCATTGGATCCGCCCCGGAGCCAGGCGAGAGCCCAGCCCGGGTCAAAGTCGGTTGAGGGATGAGGCGGACCCGAGTCCGAAGAGTCGTCGCCGTCTGCGACGGGAGCTTCGAGGGTCGCTCGGGCCGACGTTGGACGGACCGGTAGCCCCCCCAGCCGCTCGAATTGGCGGCGCAGGTCGGGCGAACGTATGGAACGGACGGACATGGGACGCACCGAGTCGGGCTCCTTCCCGTCGGTCACGGCCAAAACGATCCGGGGCGGGGCAGGTCCGTCTTCCTCAGCGATTTCTCGCCGATGAGAACGAACCGACAGGTGCCCGCTCAGCCGGTCGGGCCGGTCTCTATATCTAACAATCGGCAAACTCGTCGAATGAGTTCATCGATGTCGAGCGGCTTGTTGAGGAATTCATCCGCGCCCGAGGTCTTGAGGTCAGCGATCTTGTCCTCTTCGATGAGCCCCGAGATGCAGATGATCTTGATGTCCGCCATCGTCGGATCTTGACGAATCAGCTCGCAGACTGCCTGACCGTTAATGTCGGGAAGCATGACGTCAAGGATGATGAGGTCAGGATGGTATTCCTTCGCGAGCATCCCGGCTCCGAAACCGTTGTTGACCACCCGCGTCTCGAATCGAGCGTCGCTGGCGAGGACGTCTGAGATCAGGTCGACGACTGCCTGGTCGTCGTCGACGATCAAGATCCGTCGCTTGCCGCTCTCGAGGGCGTCAGTCGGGATGCTATTCTCTTTCATGAAGCGGTAGAGCGCTTCACGAGGAATTCGCCGGAACCGCGAACCGGGAACCCGGAAGCCCTTGAGCTGACCTGAGTCGAAGCAGCGAATAATCGTCTGCTGACTGACTTTGCAGATCTTAGCGGCTTCACCGGTCGTGAACACGGTCTTCATGGTCGTGTACGCCCTATCAAACGAGCGCCTGGGCTAGGTCGCTCCTGTAGCCCTTGCCGGCGGACCTTACGCGCTAAGGTCGATCGCCGGGTGCCCGGTCATCCTCCGTAATGATCCCGCTCCGGACGACCACCTCACGGCCAACTCTCTCCGAGTACAACCGTATCAATGATCTGCTTCCAGAAGAACCGGCAAAGCTTACGGAACCTAACAGGTTTACCAGAATTGCCAACACGACGAATTATAATGCACCTGCCCATCCTGTCAACCTAAAAGCTATAGCCTTTAGGCACCCAAAACACGGAGCCCCCGATCTCTCGTCAAACGGCCCAAGGTCGCTATCCGTGGAGGGTAAAAGCGAAGGTCTCGTCGGATGGGCAATTGGCGGAGCGTATGTCCTTACGATTCCAATCCGGTGCCGCAGCATGTGGCCGACCGGCGGCTTGCTTGTCGAAATGATCTCGTTAGACTGAGCGCCATCTCCACATGAGCAACTTCGCTCGTCCTCATGCACAAGGGATCTGAACGTGACCCGACTCTGTTTGTCCGCCTTGACCTTCTCGTTTGCCATTGCCTCACAGAGCTTGGCACAGGGGGTCGCTCTCAACGACGACTCGATGGGAGCGAAGCCGCCCGAAGGGGCGACCTATCTCTTCAGCGACAGTCTTTCGAACTGGGTAAAGAAGGGTAGCGATACCCCGGCGACCTGGCCCGTTCAGGACCGCATTCTTACCGTCAAAGGCGGCGACATCCAGACGCGGCCTCGTTACGGCGACTTCCAGATGCACGTTGAATTCAACATCCCATACATGCCCGACAAGACCGGACAGGCCCGAGGAAATAGCGGCGTCTACCTTGGAGGAATCTACGAACTCCAGGTCCTCGACTCGTACGGCCTCAAGCTCCAGGACAACGACTGCGGCGCGATCTACAAGCAAATCATCCCGAGCGTCAACGCCTGCAAACCCCCGCTGCAGTGGCAGACCTACGATATCACCTTGCATTCAGCGAAGGTGAAGGAAGGCAAGACCCAGAAGGCGCGACTGACCGTGGTGCAGAATGGCGTCAAGATCATCGACGACAAGGAAATCAGCCCGACTCCTGGTGGAGTCGACGGCGTCAAGGAGGGCGACAAAGGCCCTATCCTGCTCCAAGATCACGGCAACGCGGTCCAGTATCGCAACATCTGGATCAAGCCGCTCGATTGAACGCGCGATTCAAGCCGGACGCGGGCTTTCGCCGATTCGTCGGCAGCCCGCGACGGAGCGTCTCCAGGCATGCCCATTTAGCAAGCCTGGAATCGAGATGGTCCCGGTGTGTCGTGTGAGGGGGGGATGGCCGGAACAGGCGGGGAGACGAGCAGAAGAAACGAGTTGGGGCTCGGCTCAGAAGGGCCTACAGCGTGAACGCCGAGCGAGGTCGGCTCGGATCGAGGCGATGAGTTCGAGTGTGGGCGAGCGATAAGCAGCGAGGCTAGTCTGGGCCGCGACCCAGGATTCGGCGTCGTCGGTCGGGAGATAGACGACCTTGCCCTGTCGTACCCCTCGGACGATCACGCCGCGATCGACGAGATAGAGAAGCACGGCGACACGTCTTGCCAAAGGGACTTTCGACCAGTAATCGGAATCCGAGAGGTCGTTCTCGAGGTGCAGGCCGGAATAGCGGACAGCCTCTTCAAAGAGGGCAGAGAGGTGTTCGTCGTTGCGGTGGCGGCGGAAGTGGGCCAGACGGCCGGACCACTGGCGCGAGAGATCACGAACGGATGAAACGGGCACGGCGTAGATCGTCCTCCGGGTAACGCGACGGCCATAGGCCATGAGCCTGAAGCCTCCATACCCTTACATCATAGACGATCGAACAAGGTCCCCCACGCGGAATTCTCAAAAAACCCAGAAACACCCTGAGAGCGATCCAAACGGACGAAGTCAGGACCGAGTGGCCCCGGCCAGACGGAGCGGCAACACGCACTTCAAGATCAAGATCGATGCCCCCGATCACGCGGCCGGTAGCCCGGTCGATAAAAGGCTTTGACAGGGCGATCGGATTTGCCTTATCGTGCCCCGGTATCGTCTGTGCTCGCGCGAGCGTAGCTTGAACCGTCCGCGTGGCTACGCGACGTCGAGTGTGCCCCACGGGCCGCGATCGGTCCTTTCTCAACGGATGCAATCCGTCTCATGTTTGAACTGATCGCCAGGACGGTCGAGCGGCGGAGTTGGTTGATCGTGGCCGGCTGGCTCGCGTTCGCGGCCGCCCTCTGGGCTACGGCACCGAGCTGGGATTCGGTGAGCCGCGACGACGACGTCAGCTTCTTTCCGCCCGGTTCGCCGACGGTTGTCGGGCAGGGGATTCTCCAGCGGGGCTTCCCGCGCGACGTGGCGAGTTCGCAGGCTGTGGTAATCGCCGAGCGTCGCGACGGCAAACTTACCCCTGCCGATTTCAAGTGGATCGACCGCCTCTCTGCGCAGCTCTCGACCCTCGTCGAGTCGGCCGAGGCTGGAGGGACGCAGCCCACGCCCGGGATCAAGCAAGTTCTTGATCACCGCGCGATGGTGATCGGACCGAGGCTGATTGGCACGAGCCCTGACGGCAAGAGCCAAGCCGCCCTGACGGTCGTCATGCTCAAGGGCACCTATCTGGCGAAGCAGTCGCGAGAAGCTGTCGACAAGATCAGCCAAGTTGTCGACGCATTCGAACCTCCCCCCGCTGGCCTCTCAAAGGGGATCACCGGGTCAGCGGCGGTCGGTCGCGACATGAACACGGCCTCGACCGAGAGCGTCTCGAACACCACTACGGCAACGATCGCCTTGGTCGTCGCGATCTTACTGATCGTCTACCGGTCGCCCCTCCTGGCGCTCATCCCGCTGGTAACGATCGCCTTCTCAGCCTGGGCTTCGCTCAAGGCGATCGCCTTGCTGACGAAACTGCCGCTGATCAACTTCCAGGTCATCAATATCACGAACATCTTCGTGATCGTCGTGCTCTTCGGGGCCGGGACCGATTATTGCCTGTTCCTGATCGCCCGTTATCGCGAGGAATTGGTGCGCGGCCGGTCCGGGCCGGATGCACTCCGTGAGGCGATCAAGCAGGTCGGCGGGGCGTTAGTCGCCAGCGCGGGAACAGTCATCATCGGCCTGGGAATGCTCTGGTTCTCGAGCTTCGCCAAGATTCAATATACGGGACCGGCCATCGCCCTCAGCCTCGCGATCGGTCTGGTCGCGTCGCTCACACTCGCGCCGGTCATGCTCCACTGGCTCCGGGGGGCGGTCTTCTTCCCGTTCAAGCCGCCCCACCACATTCGCGGTGCAGACCTCGAACAGGAAATGCTCCAACAGTCACCGATGTCGGGCTTCTGGAGCCGTGTCGCGTCGCTGGTCGTCGCCAAACCCGGGATCATCCTGGGGATCAGCCTGGCTATTCTCATCCCGTTTGCGGTCTTCGGGACGCAACTCAAAGAGAATTACAGTCAGCTCTCTGACCTCAGCCCCAATCAGCCAAGCATCCAGGGCGCGAACATGGTTCAGCGCTACTTCGCGGCTGGCGAGCTGGCCCCCGCCTCGATCCTGATCGAGCATCCCGGTCTCAATTTCCGGTCGGAGGAAGGCAGGGCAGCCATCGACAAGGTCTGCCGCTCGATTCTCACGATGTCCGATATTGCGGAAGTTCGGTCGATCTCGCAGCCGCTGGGTAAGTCGCCCGGCGCGAATCAGAGTCTTCAAGAGCGCCTGACCGAGACGATGGGACGCCCCCTGATCGCCCCGCGTTACGTCAGCATCTCACCCGTCAACCCGGCCGATATTGACCACATCACGAAGATCGACGTCGTCTTCAGGAATGACCCTTTCTCGGAAACGAGCCTGAACGGTCTCGAGAAGGTGAGCAAGATCGTTGGGGACGCCATGATGCCGGGCGGTCCGCTCGCGGGGGCGATTCGCAAAGGATTGTCGGGCTCGACAGCGATGGTGAACGACCTCCGCTCCGTGACCGTGCGAGACCAGCACAAGATGTACGTCCTCGTGACGGGGGGGGTCTTCCTGATACTCTGGGCCTTGATCCGCAGGCCCATCATTTGCCTCTATCTGATCGCGACCGTCGTCCTCGGCTATCTCGCTTCCCTGGGGGTCACGGAACTTGTCTTCAAGTCGCTGCACAATGGCCCCGGACCTTGGGTCGGGCTCGACTGGAAGGTCGGATTCTTCCTGTTCGTGATCCTTGTGGCGATCGGCGAAGACTACAATATCTTCCTGATGTCCCGAGTTATCGAGGAGGAGAAGAAGCACGGCCCCATCGAGGGAACGCGGCTCGCCGTGTCGCATACGGGCGGGATCATTAGCTCGTGCGGACTGATCATGGCCGGGACCTTCGGCTCGATGCTCACCGGCAGCCTGACCGCGCTGCGTGAGTTAGGCTTCGCCCTCGGGCTTGGCGTGCTGCTCGACACCTTCATCGTCCGACCGATTCTTGTCCCGGCGTTCCTTGTGCTCATCCATCGCAACTTCGATCGCGCGGCCGCGCCGCTTGCCGATGTCTCGGCCGTTGATCGCGAGCCGACTGCAACCACGCCCTGAGGCAAACGATCCTCTGGAGCCGTTCGATGTCGAGGCTCATCTCGATCTCCGTCATTCTCGCGATGGCCCTGCTATCGTCGATCGTCCTCGGACAGGATCCAGCGCGGGTCCGGCTCGAACGCGAGGCGGCGGGGCAAGCCGCCCAGGCCGATAAGTTGTTCAAGGCCGGCCAACATGCCGCCGCCCTGAAAATCTATCGCGCCGAGCGAGAGTCGCGCAAGACTCTGGGCGATGCCCGCTACGAAGCCTTCGCCCTCCGGGGTATTGGTTGTTGCCTGAGCGAACTCGGGGCGGAAGACGAGGCCGTCGAGGCGTTCCTCGCGGCTCGGGAACTCGACGCGAATCGCGACGACAAGGGATTTGAGGGCTTCGATGGCCTCTTGCTCGCGAAGGTCCACCTCCGCAAGGGTCGACCGGCCGAGGCGGTTGCCGCCCTGGAGCAGGCAATACCCAAGCTCGACCAGGCGATCGACCGGGACCACGAATGCGACGCGCGGATCTGCCTGTTGACCGCGAAACTTCGCCTGGGTCAGGCCGATAAAGCACAGGGAGACGCCGCCCGATCGATGTCATTGGCCGAGGAATTGGACGATCCCCGCCGTCTGGCCGACGCCTGGCTGGGGTCGGGTCTCATCGACCATGAACTCGGTCGGTACGGGCTCGCAGCCGAACGAATCCAGGACGCACGAGACGCCTACCGCGACCAGAGTCGGCCATCGGACGAGGCAGTCGCGACCCGCCACCTCGCGGACCTCTCGTATCGACTCGGCCGCCCCGACCGTGCCGCACGCCGGTTCAAGGAGGCGATCACTCTCCACGCGAAGCTCGGCGATCGAGGTGCCGAGGCCGACGATCGACTCGATCTCGCCTCGATACTTCTCGAACTGGGAGATTTCGCACTCGCGATCAATGAAGCCTCGCTCGCGCGGGACTCCTTCGCGGCACAGGGCGACCAGAGGTCACGGATTGACGCGATGGTCGTCCTGGCTCAGGCGCAATCGCTCGGAAAAGGCGGTCTCGAAGCGGCGTCGGCGACGGTCAAGCAAGCGATCGGTTTCGGCGAGACGACATTCCGCGACTCGCCGGCCGAACAGGTCCGCTTGTTGGTGCTCTCGGCCGAGCTTGAAGGCGGCCTCAAGCGTCCATCCGAGGTCACGAATCGACTCGACGAAGCATCCCGAATCGCCGCGAAGGTGAATGATAAGTCGCTCCGCGATGTCGTCGATCGCGCCCGCGCGAGGCTCTCGAAGTAGCCGTCGCTAGACCAGACCCGCGAGGGTCCCGCAGGCGGCCTGAATATCCTTGCCGCCCGAATAACGACGGACGACGGGTTGGCCAAGGTGACGAGTGAGGGCGTCGCGGAAGGCACTCATTTCCGCGTCGGAGGGGGGAAGGAAGTGACCGGTCGGGTCGGTCACGTCGATCAGATCGAGACGCACTGGTGTGTCGCCAATGAGACGCCCCAAGGCCAAGGCGTCGTCTTCTCCGACGTTTTCGCCCGAGATGCAGACGTAAGAGAGCATGACCCGGTCACGCCGCGAGAGTGCATGCCGCCGCGCTGCGGCCATGACCTCCGCCACATTGGTTCTTGCGGCGACAGGCACAAGTCGCTGACGTTTTTCGTCGGTCGCGGCCCCGAGGCTAATCGAGAGGCGGAACCGGTGTCCCTCGTTCGTGAAGCGATCGATCTCGGGGACGAGTCCGACAGTGCTGATCGTGATCCCCGCCGCTGCGGTCTGGCCCGCGTAGGGGCATCGGAGGATCTCTGCGGCGGCAATCACCCGGTCGTAATTGAGGAAGGGTTCGCCCATTCCCATAAAGACCGCGCCGGTCGCTCGGCGTCCTCCCTGTCGTGCGAGATCACGGGCTTGCACCCACTGATCGACGATTTCCCACGTCGACAGGTTTCGGCGAGCCGTCATCCTCGCGGTCGCGCAGAAGACGCAGCCCATCACGCAACCGATCTGGGACGATAGGCAGAGACTTACCGCTCCAGGCTTGTGGAGGGGGATAATCACCGTTTCGAGCGCGAGATTGTCGCTCGTAAGAAATCGCAGCTTCTGGAATCCATCGGTTGCCGAGGTCACGACCCGATCAAGCCGCAAGCGAGGCAAGTCGGCGAAGTGGTCAGAAAGTCGGCGTGGGACCTGGAAGGATCGTCCCCACTCCCCTCGATCATCGATACCCCGGCCGACGATCGCCGTCAGGAGCCGTCGCACGGCATGGTCGCCTACGCCCAGGCCCCGGGCGAATGTGAGCAAGTCTTCTGGTGCTCCGTCGCGTGGGTCGATCATCGGCGAGAAAACTTTGGGGAAGGCGATTGTCGAAAGGGCGACGAATCCCACAATAGACCCGTGACACGAGCGAAGAGCTTTGATGATATCCCAGCATAGCCCGATCGTGACCCATCCGCCAGTTCAGTCGGTCGCATCTCGTCTCGGAGTAAGACCGGGCGGGATTTGTGGTTTTATGAAGTTCCTGATAAACCAAGTCTCAGATCGCGACGTAATAGTGAAGAGCATGATCCGCCGATTGGGCCTGTGGGCTACGTAGTCTGCTGGTCAGGATGAGGGCGGGTTGATTCACGAAGCCAACACTCAGGAGATGATCCCTCGATGAAAAGAAACATCGTCGCATGGGCTGCACTGGTTGTTTCGACCACCGCCCTCGTCAGTTCACAAGCGATCATGCGCACCGTGCCGGCCGCCCCGCAGTTCGTGGGTGATAGCCAAAAGACGGCCCGCGCTCTTTCCGATGCTTTTGTCGGCGTCGCTGACTTTGTCAAGCCGTCGGTCGTTCAGATCAGCGTGTCGAAGAAGATGAAGGCCCGCGCGACCAACCCGTTCGGAGGAGCTCCGCGCAACGGTAACCCGCACAACAACATCGATCCTAAAGACTTCGAAGACATGCTCAAGAAGTTCTTCAACCCGGACGGCCCGGGTTTCGAGAAGGAACAGTTCGGTGGGGCTCAGGGGACCGGTTCGGGTTTCGTCTATGATGAACGTGGCCACATCCTGACCAATAACCACGTCGTTGAGGGCGCAGACAAGATCGTCGTCACCTTCCACGACGGTGAAGAAGCCATCGCCAAGGTCGTCGGGACCGATCCGAAGACAGACGTCGCCGTGATCCAGGTCGAGACGACTGTCTACCATCCCTTGCCCAAGGGTCAGAGTAGTCGCCTCAAGGTTGGCGAACTGGTCCTGGCGGTCGGGTCTCCGTTCGGTTTCGATCAGACGGTCACGACCGGTATCGTGTCGGCCCTCGGCCGCAGTAGTGCGGGGATTCTCGAAACCCCACAGGCTTACGAAGACTTCATCCAGACCGACGCCGCGATCAATCCGGGCAACTCCGGCGGGCCGCTCGTCGACATGGACGGCCGCGTGATCGGAATTAACTCGGCGATCGCCACATCTTCGCGATCGAACTCGGGCGTCGGCTTCGCGATCCCGATTGACATGGCGTCGAACATTGCCGACCGGCTTATCAAAGACGGTAAGGTCAAGCGTGCCGCAATTGGCGTCGCTCTCCAGCCGTTGACCTCTGCACTCGCCCGCCAGTTCGGAATCGATACGAAGACGAAGGGCGTCATCGTGGGAGAGGTGTTTGACGACACACCGGCCGCTAAGGCGGGCCTCAAGAAGGGCGACATCCTGACGAAGTTCGACGACATCCTCGCCGTGAATGTCGCCGCCTTCCGCAACTATGTCGCGACGAGCGACGTGGACAAGCCGCACACCCTGACCTACGTGCGTGACGGTCAGATCAAGACCGCGCAGATCACTCTCGGGTCGGCCGAGACGGTGCTCGCCAAGGCTGAAGAGCGGTTCGGACCAAAGGCCAAGCCCGAACCGAAGAAGCCGGAAGAAGTCACGGCCAAGGTCGACCTCGGCGACTTCGGCATCGAAGTCCAAGAGCTGACCCCCGAACTCGGCAAGACATTCGGCTATCGCAGCGAGCTCAAGGGCCTCCTTATCAGCAAGGTCAAGGCCGACAGCCCGGCCGAAGCTGCGGGTCTCAAGGCGGGGTTGCTCATCACCACCGTGGTGAAGGATAAGCAGTCCCGGCCCGTCGAGTCTGCGAAACAATTCGAGGAACTGACCTCGAAGTCGGACGAGTTGACTTTCTATGTCCAGAGTCCGTCCGATACCGGCAGGTTCGTGCCGCTGGCCAAGCCGAAGAAAAACTGACCAGAGCAGCGAGAGTTTGAGACCAAAACGAACAAGGCCCGTCGGGAAACCGATGGGCCTTGTTCGTTCGGTCGAGAGGGACGCTCAGCGAAATCGTTAAGTCTGCGGATTGCGACTTCGGGCGGCCGTTGCTAGGTTGAGTGTGACAAAGGTCAGACGTCAATCAGGGCGGCTCCTCCCATGAAATCCTCGGCTTGTCTAGTCTGGCTATCGCTCGCATTCGCCGGTCTGTGGTCCGTCGGAGTCGCTCGGGCCGACGTCACGAGTGCCCAGGTCGAACGGGCCATTCGCCGAGGCGTGGACTACCTCAAATCACGCCAGCGAGGCGACGGTTCTTGGCCCGGCGAGCCGGGGATGACCGCACTCGCGGCGCTCGCGCTGACGACGGCAGGCGTGCCGGTCGACTCCCTTGCGGTCACGGCCGCCCACTCGTTGCTGATCCGGTCCGAAGACCACATCCACCACGAGACCTACACCATCGCGCTCAAGGCGATGGCACTCGGCGCCAACCCCGTGAAATATCGACGGGCCATCGAGTCGTACGCCTCGCGGCTCGAGCAGAGCCAGATCCAGGGCGGCGCTCGGAATCGCCAGGCCGGTGCCTGGGGATATCAGAACATGGGGGGCGGCGGCGGATCGGGAGATAATTCGAACTCGCAATATGCCGTGCTCGGCCTCTACGCTGCGAGCGAGGCGGGAATCCGGGTCTCGCCCATCGTCTGGAGGCGGGCGAGGCGCTACTGGGAAGACGCCCAGTGCCGCGACGGCAGCTTCGCCTACAACACGGGACAGCCAGGCGGGGGGACTGGCAGTATGTCGTGCGCGGGGATCTCCAGCCTGCTGATGACCGGGCTCAAGCACCATGAATCGCTCGAGAAGCTGGTGGGCAACCACGTCGAACATTGCGGCGAGCGGACGACCGACCCCGCGCTTCAGCACGGGATCGACTGGCTCTCGGTCCACTTCGACGCGCGGGCTAACATCAACTACGGCACCCAGTGGAAATACTATTATCTCTATGGCATCGAGCGCGTCGGTCGACTCAGCGGTCTTCGCTATTTCGGCCAGCACGACTGGTATCGCGAAGGTGCCGAGGAACTCGTCAGGCTCCAGGACACGATCCAAGGCTCCTGGCAGGGGGTCGGTCAGGAGGCTGACCCGGTCCTCGCGACGAGCTTTGCCCTCCTCTTTCTCGCAAAAGGCCGCTCGCCCGTCCTCATTAACAAGTTGAAGCACGGCCCAGGTCGCGACTGGAACAACGACCCGGACGACGTGTCGAACCTTACCGGACTCATCTCACGCGACTGGAAACAGCTCGTCACCTGGCAGGTCGTTGACCCGTCCTGGGCCAAGGTTGAAGACTTGCTCCAGGCCCAGATCGGGTATATCAGCGGCCACGAGGCCCCGGTCTTCACCGACGGGGCAAAGAAGACGCTTCGCGATTACGTCGAGAACGGTGGACTCATTCTGGCCGAGGCTTGCTGCGGCCGGCCCGGCTTCGATAAGGGCTTCAGGGCCCTGATGAAAGAGGTCTTCCCCGAGCAGGAGAACGAGCTTCATCCGCTCAGCCCTGAGCATCCGGTCTGGCGCGCCCGCTATCAGATTGACGCCGACGTCCATCCCCTCTGGGGGATCGAGCACGGCTGCCGGACCGTCGTGATCTACTCGCCCGACGACCTCTCGTGCTACTGGAATCAGATGGAGGCCGAGCCAAACCATCCTCGTGTCGACCTCTCCGCGCGGCTCGGTCAGAACATCGTCGACTACGCGACAGGCCGCGAGCTTCCGGCCGACAAGCTTGCGGCGCGCGAGGTCGGGGCCATCGCCGTTGACATACCAAAGCGCGGGGCGCTCCAGATCGGCAAGCTCAAGCACGGCGGCGACTGGAATATCGCCCCGCTCGCGATCCCCAACCTCACAACGATGCTTCGCGACAAACTCAAGTTTGACGTCATCATCAACCACAAGGAACTCGGTCCCGAAGACCCGAACATCGTCAATTACCCGCTGATCTACATCCACGGGCGGGGGGTCGTGAGTTTCAACGAGCAGCAGCAGGCCAATATCCGTCGCCATCTCTTCCCGGGAGGGGGCACCCTCTTCGCCGACGCCGCGTGCGGAAGCGCCCCGTTCGATGCCTCGTTCCGCAAATTCGTCGCGGAACTCTATCCCGACAAGAAACTCGAACCGATCCCCGAGCAAGACGAGTTCTACAGCCGCAAAGTCGGCTTCGATCTGGGTGACGTTCAGCTCAACAAGTCGGCCGGAGGCAAAAAGGGATTCCCTCAGCTCGAAGGGGTTCGGATCGACGGCCACTGGGCCATCATCTACTCCAAATATGACCTCGGCTGCGCCCTCGAACGCCATGCGGGTATCGATTGCAAGGGCTATGTTCACGAGAGCGCTCTGCGGATCGCCTCAAACATTGTGATCTATGCAACGATGCCCTGACACCTGCCGGTCATCGACGGACGACGCGGGCTGTCATCCAATCCGTCACGATCGTCCCGGGCCAGATCGACCGGACGTCGGGGTCAGCCCAGCCGCGCTGGGGGTCGGCCGAAAGGATTGCCCGCAAGCGGACCTCGCCAGGACGCTCGATTGATCCGGGGGGCAGGTTCCCCTCCAGAAGGAGCGGCGTCGAGTACAACCCAGGAACGACCCCAGCGGTTTGCCCACTCATGACGATCTTTCCCGCCGGGAATTGGCCCGGGACATCTGCGAATTCGATCCGGACGGTATGGGCCAGGTCGCACGGCAACGGAGTACGGATCAAGAACCAGGGCGGATCGCGGAGCACGAGCGTCTCGGTCAGGTCCATGTAAACAGGCTCGACGTTATCCGGGACGCCTCCGAGCCTTATCCCCTCGGCGAAGTGGACGGCACGCGACTCGTCGGGAAGTGTGTGGAGGGCGTCGACGGCGAGCAGCGGGTCGAGTTCGAAGTTGAACGGGACATGCGGCAGCTCGATCTCCCAGGGGTCGGTAAGCCCTTCGGTCCTCACCCTCGCCTGGAAGACCAAACGGTGAGGGCCGTTCGTCGCAAAATCGGTCGGATTGATCTCGAAGACGGCATGCCCCTGCCCCTGTCTCCACGGGGAATAGTCTTCCAGGCTCGCCCGCTCGGCCCCCGTGATCCTGTAGGACCACCAGAGGTTTTTCGGGCCGACTTCGCCTTTCTCGTCGCGGAGAAAGGGGACGCCGAAGTCGACCCGGATCGGCACGGCGACGGTCAGGGCACGGGGATAGCGGCGGCGGGCCTTCCAATCGACGACGTAGCCGCGTCGCACGAGCGCCTTCTCCTCCTCGGCAATCAGGTCGTCGCGCTTCCAGAGAGCTGCGACGGTCCGTCCCGCCGCCTCGCGTCGCAGGGCATCAACGTCCGTGCCAAGCAACCGGAAGAAGTCGAGAAGCCCCTCTCGGCCGTAAGAGCCCGCCCTGGCGATTTCTTCGGCCGTGACGTTCGGCTCACTCAGCCGGGATACGGCCCGTCGGCCATTTAACGTCTTGAGCCACTTCCGGCCGCCGCCGATGACCAAAATTGATCCCAAAGTCAGCAGGACGGCACTCCTCGGATCGGCGACCCAGTCCCACCGCCCGGTCTGACCCTTCGCGGGGCGTCGAACCGGCGTCGACGGGTTGACGGGAGTCTGAGGGGCGTCGGCGAGTGCGGACAGGACGACGATCGCGAGAGCCAGGCCACCCATTCGGGAAGATCCTCTGGAGGGGAGAACGGGGAGCAAGCTTGCCGACTGGCTCGGTCGAAAATCAGAGGCCGGGACGGGTGCGGACACCCTTGTCTCTCTTGCCGTTTCCGTCGGCCTTACCGCCATCACCCTCGGCGGGCATTTCCTCGATGATCGTCGGGTTCCGGACCCGCCCAACCGGTTCGTCGACTTCGGCCGGGGTTTCAAGCATCGTCCGGACGTCTCGCACATCGTCTTGGAGTGTGTGGATGTCTCGATGCAGGGCCTTGATCTCGTCGAGCACGCGGTGGATTGGCTCGTCCGCTTCAGATTTGTCGGTGATGATGAGCAGGTTATCTTCGGGGATGATCTTCGTCGTCAGCCCGACCTGATCGAGCAGGAGTTTGAGCCCCGTCTTGAGGCGGACGTCGTCGAGTTCGAGCCGAACCTTGCTTGATGATTTGAGGTCATGTCGGCTCAGCGCGGCGAGGTCGAGCACGACGTTCACCTTCAACTCTCTACGGAGGTAAACGGCAACCTCGTCGAGTGTCGTCTCCTTCGCAAACGGCAACCTCGTCGGCTGGAGCATCGCGTCGGCAATGTTCGACGGGCGGCCTTTCCGGGGCTCAGGCGAGGGGTCTTGAGCCTGCGTCGGCCCATGGACCGCGAGCCAGAAGCCTCCGAAGATCGAGCACGCCATCGTCAGGGCGAAGACAGGTCGCGACACCGTCATGGGACGTCTCTCCTCGGGGCGGATCGGGCGATTCAAGTCGTACCGACCCCGGTCGCCGGGGCCGAGGGGTGCGAGCGTTTAAGGTGGACGAGCAGCGTTGCGATGTCGGCGGGATTCACCCCGCTGATCCGACCCGCCTGGCCCAATGATCGGGGCCGGACCGTCGTGAACTTCTCCTTCGCCTCGGCCCGAAGCTGGGGGATCGCGAGATAGTCGAGGTCGGTCGGGATCGGCTTGTCTTCGAGGCGGCGGAACCGCTCGACCTGCGCCGCCTGCCGGGCGATGTATCCACCATACTTCGCCTCGATCGTCACCTGTTCGATTGCGGTCGGGTCGTCGGCGAGGTCGGCGAGACCCGGTCTCATTGCGACAAGTTCGTCCCAGGTCGTCGGCGGACGGCCGAGGATGTGTCCGAGCGTTGTCCCTTCGACACGTTCGCTGCGGAGATAGGCGGTGAGGCGGCCGATCTGCGAACTTCGGCGTTCATAACGCCCCCATCGCTCGTCGTCGACAAGTCCGATTGCGCGACCGATCTCAGTCAGGCGCAAGTCGGCGTTGTCGCTCCGAAGTAGGAGCCGATATTCGGCACGACTCGTGAACATCCGATAGGGCTCATCGACCCCTCGCGTCACCAGGTCGTCGACCAGGACCCCGATATAAGCCTGCGACCGATCGATGACGAGCGGTTCGGCGTCGAGGACAAGCCTAGCGGCGTTAATCCCGGCGACGAGCCCCTGGGCAGCCGCCTCTTCGTAACCCGTCGTTCCGTTGAGCTGTCCCGCGAAGAAGAGGCCGGGCACCGCCTTGGTTTCGAGGGTCGGCCCAAGCTGCGTGGGCGGGGCGAAGTCGTATTCGACAGCGTAGCCATACCGCATGATCTCGGCGTTTTCGAGGCCGACGATCATCGGCAGGATCGTCTCCTGGACGTCGCGAGGCAGGCTGGTCGAGATACCATTGCAGTAGTATTCGAGCGTATTCCGCCCTTCAGGCTCCAGGAAGATCTGGTGCGAATCGCGGTCGGCGAACCGGACGACCTTGTCCTCAATCGACGGACAATAACGCGGGCCGGTGCTCTGGATCTGGCCCGTATACATCGGAGCGCGATCGAGATTGGCACGGATCTGGTCGTGAACCGCCGAATTCGTAAAGGTGATGTGGCAGTCCATCTGCGGCTGCGTGATCCGTTCGGTCAGAAACGAGAACGGGGCCGGGTCGGGATCGCCGGGCTGAGGTTCGAGCTTCGAGAAGTCAATGGTGCGGCCATTGAGACGAGGAGGGGTCCCGGTCTTAAATCGTCGCAGTTCAAAGCCGAGCGACCGCAGACTTCCCGAAAGGCCCTCGGCCGACGCATCCCCCGCCCGACCTCCAACCGTCTTGACCTCTCCAGTGTGCATCAGCGCCTGGAGAAACGTCCCCGTCGTGACTACGACCGCCCTGGCGTGATAGATCGCCCCGCCCTTGCAGCGGACACCCGCGACTCGTCCCCCTTCGACGACGATCGCCTCGACCATCTCTTGCCGGAGGCTGAGGTTCGTCTGACGTTCGACCGTCAACTTGGCAAGGAACTGGTACGCCTTCTTGTCACACTGAGCACGCGGGCTGTGCATGGCGGGGCCTTTGCCCCGATTGAGAAGCCGGAACTGGATCGCCGTTGCGTCGGTGAGCAAGCCCATCGCTCCGCCCAACGCATCGATCTCGCGGACGATCTGGCCCTTGGCGACACCACCGATGGCGGGGTTGCAGCTCATCTGGCCGACGCTGTCGCAATTGATCGTCAAGAGCGCGGTCCGCAGGCCCATCCGTGCCGAGGCAAGACCGGCCTCCAGGCCCGCGTGGCCAGCACCAATTACGACGACGTCGTAGCGATAGGGATCGTTCTTGGTCTGATTCATGGAGTTACAAGGTCGTTTCGGGTCGTTGCTCGATGATAGCTTCTTACATCATAGCCATCCGCCCGTCCGCTGCGCAAGATGTCTCGCTTGCTGAACCCTCGAATACGTGTTATTTTGACCACCTATCAGCCATCTCAGGAGTTGAGCGATGCCATCGAACCTGAAAGGAAGAGGGTCGGCCGACAACCCCCGAAATCGGTTCGACATCCTCCACTTCGAGCGCGACCCGGAGTCGATCGACCCCGACGACCTCAGCCCCTCGCCGACAACTGAGCTTCTGTCAGACGTCTCACGGACGATCATCGCCACGAACGATAGCCCGGACATCGGCTTTGACGCCAGTATCAACCCGTATCGCGGATGTGAGCACGGTTGTATTTATTGTTATGCCCGACCTACCCATGAGTTCCTCGGGTTCTCGGCGGGGCTCGACTTCGAGAGCAAGATTCTCGTCAAACACGACGCCCCGGCGTTGCTCCGCAAGACGTTATCGAAACCGGGATGGGTCCCGCGTACGATCGCGATCAGCGGAGTGACCGACGCCTACCAGCCGGCCGAGCGGAAGCTCAAGCTCACTCGGAACTGCCTGGAAGTCTTGGCCGAGTTCCGCAACCCCGTCGCGATTATTACCAAAAGCAAGCTCGTTGGTCGCGACGCCGATCTGCTGGCCGATCTCGCCACCCACGACGCTTCGGCAGTCTTCCTCTCAATCACCACGCTCGACCCGGATCTCGCCCGGTCGCTTGAACCGCGCGCATCATCTCCGATCGCCAGGCTCGCCGCGATCTCCGCGCTCAGGGCGGCGGGAGTGCCGGTCGGGGTGATGGTGGCCCCGGTCATCCCGGGCCTCACGGAGCATGAGATCCCTGCCATTCTCCGGGCTTCGGCCGAGGCCGGGGCGACGTTCGCGGGCTTCACGATCGTCCGGCTCCCGCTCGGCGTGGCCGACCTCTTCGCACAATGGCTCGATCGCCACGCTGCGTTGAGCAAGGAGAAGATCCTCAACCGCATCCGCGACATGCGCGACGGCAGCCTTAATGATCCTCGTTTTGGCGAGCGGATGCGGGGCTCAGGGCCATTTGCCGAGCTCATCCGCAGGCTGTTCGACACCTCCGCCGCTCGATATGGCTTGAACACTCACGGGCCTCGTCTTTCCGCAGCGCATTTCCGGCGTCCGGGCGACGAGCAGATGCGTCTCTTCGATTAATAGCGAGCTCTCCGGATTCGTCGACGGATGACTTCTGATCTGAATTGAGTTGGCCGGATAAGACCAACCGCTTGCGGGATGGGGTGTGGCAGGCTAATCTAACCCTCGCCGACGCCAATTCCCGGGACGAAATCACGTCTCTACCCCGCTGCTAATGAGGGCTCATCGAGATGGCCGACGTGCGCAAAGGCGAAGTGACGATGAAGGGCAATCCGGTCGAACTGGTCGGCCCGAAGCTCAAGCCGGGCGACGCCGCGCCGGACTTCAAGGTGGTAAACGAGGGTCTTGAGGCCGTCACCCTCAAGGAGACCGGCAACAAGATCCGCCTGTTCAGTGTCGTCCCTTCTCTCGACACCCCGATCTGCTCGATCCAGACGAAGCGGTTCGCCGACAGCCTCAACGCCTTTGGCGAGAAGGTCGCGGCCTACACGATCAGCCTCGACCTGCCCTTTGCCATGAAGCGATTCTGCGCCGACAACAAGATCCAGAACATCACCAACCTGTCCGACACGCATAACCACAGCTTCGGCGAGCACTACGGGGTCTTGATTCAGGGCCTGCCAATCCCACTGCTCGCCCGGGCGATCTTCGTGGTCGACGCCTCAAACACGATTCAATATGTAGAGATCGTCCCCGAGATCATCATCGAGCCAAATTACGACGCTGCCCTCGCGGCCATCACCGCCGCTGTCGGGGCCTGAGCGCCACCGCACCGAGTTGGGCGGGGGCGACGGATCGCCTCCGCCTCACGCCAACCCCTCGTCCGCGGGGTGATGAAAAGTTTGACTGATCCTACCATCAATGGTCAATGATGATGGGTATGGACGAGCGAACGAGCTAGGGACGGCGGGCCGTACTGTGTCGGGACCGGATTCAATCGGCGCCAGACCAGGTAGCCGAGTTATGCGAGTGTCGGATGGACTATAACGGTAACGTACTCGTCCACATGTTGGTCTTCGCGTCAGACTTGGAAGCGTCCAAAGAGATCGCCTGACATCGGCCGATTACTTCGGGACTTTCATCGGCTCTGGAAGGTAAGCCTTCACCTTCGACATCATCTCGCCGTTGATCCGCCTGGCGAGGTCTGCGGTCATGAGGTTGAAGTGGTCCTTATCGGGCATCAGCGTGATCTCGGCGTCGCTGCCGAGTTTGGTCAATGACTCCTTGAGTAGCCTTGTGGCCCCTTCGAGGTAGAAGGTGTCGTCGTCTCCGATGATGACGTGAATCTTGCCCTTCAGCTTCGGGCCGAGCTTGGGCCAGTTGCGTTCGAGAATGAGCCTGATGTCATAAACATCCCAGGCCCTTGCGGTTTCGAGGTCAACGGCACCCGAGGCGCGATCCCAGAGCTTGCGGGGGCGACCGGCAGGATCGAGGGGAGAGAAAACGGCCTCGAACGAGGTGAGTTGACCGCCATCGCCAATGACTTCTTCCATCCTCACGAAGGGCTCGACGAAGAGAGCAGCCTGGCCGTCCATCCGGGCGACTGGGCGGGGAGAGCCGTCGGCCTGTCTGTAAAAATTCACGCCGGGCGAGCCGAGATCGATGCGCTGAAAGTCGCGGAAGTCGACGGGATCGGGGCTGGTCGACCACGTTCCCCCGAAGAAGTCAGGGTAGGTCACCTGAAGCCAGAGGCTGCTCCAGCCGCCGGAGGAGTGTCCGTTCAGGAGGCGTGCGCCCGGTTCAGGAATGGCGTTGAATGTCTTTTCGAGGTAAGGAATGAACTCCTTGACCAGGGCCTCTCCTCGAGGACCGTTCGTGGCCGAGTCGGCGAAGACGTGATGGCCCGTGCCGCAATCGGGGTCAAGGACGACGCGAATCATGTCGGCCCCGAAACCGAATCGGCGATCGCGAGCAACCATCCGGATCATCGTATGGTCACCGCCGAAGCCGGGCACAATGTAGAGTGTCGGCCGCCTGATCGACCGATCCCCCTCCGGCAGATGGACCCCCGCGCGGTGCTTGATGGGCCGCTTGTAGAACGCGGAGAGGATCGGGCTGGGAAGCTCGATGAGCTTGATCCGGTCAGTCTCCTGGAACGGCTTCGAGCGCGAGACCTTGTCGACGGTGAACTTCGTCACTCCGCCGACGGCCGGGTCGACGTTAATGACCTGGGTCGCGGAATAGCCGTTGCCATCGCCATCAAGGGCGTGGGTATCGGGATTGAGCCGGACGACCGCTTGCACCCGAAAAGGTCCGGGCGTTAGCCTATCGAGAGTGGTGGGAAACCCGACGGCTTTGGCGTCAATCGTCAGAGGTTGGCCGGGCTTCCAGTCCCTGGCGTCGACGGCAAATAAGGGCTGCGGCTTGAACCAGTCGGGGCCAGTACGAGGCTCGACAAGACCGATCGGGGGGCCGAATATCACGTAGACTCGAGCCGAGATCGGCCCCGGGCTGACGGCTTCGGTATACGTCACCTCAAAGCGGAATGGTTCCTTCGCGAACGTAAGACCGCCCGAGAGCGTGACCGATGCAATGGCCGACACGAGCACTGGAATCATCGTCGATCGGGGGTGATGCACCGGCGGCTCCAACTTGAGAGTTATTCAGGACCTCAACTCGGGGACGGGCAGCGGCGGGTAGATCGCTTCGAGAGCGGAGGCGGAGAGCTTTGGTTTCGGGACGAAGCTGCGGGCGGCCAGTCGAGCCGAGTTGAGCGAACATTCCTTTTCAAGAACATAGTAGCGATTGTATCCATCAATCTGCGCATTGATAAGATCGGCATTCGTCTGGGCGACGAACCGCGTCCAGCGGCGATTAAAACGCTCGACGCTGGCAACCAACTCCTTCGCGGCAACTCCAAGCTTTCGCGTCGGCCCGGGTCCGCCCGACCAGACAGGACAGGGGGCGTCGGCAAGCGACCAGAGAGGGTCGATGGCGGAACTGAAGATGCCGGAGGCGGTCAGCGGCCCCTCGGCGATGGCGGCCCACTGCTTGAGCCGCAGGCGGACCATGTCGAGCATTCCCAATCGCTCGCGGGCGAAGCGGGCATGGAAGCGATCGAGGGCGTAGTCAAGTTCCTGGCCGCGCCGGGCGAATGCGGGGACGTCATAGAGACCGAGAATCTCTTTCATCTCGGCATCAGTGCCCATCATCAGTGTTGTTTCTTCGGAGTTGTCCATCGTCTTCGCCTGCCTTCCGCAGGTCTTATTCTCCTCGCGGAGGGGGTTCGGGCGCGGTGACGAATCGGTTCAGGCTTCGCCGATAGTGCCACGTCTGACGAGCGAGGCCATGGGCTTTCGTCCGCGTGGTCCAGGCGTCTGCGACCGTCTTCAGGGCGGCCTCGGCGGGCTCGCCATTCGTCGCGGCGATCCGACCTTTGGACAGGTCGGCGAGATAACCCTCGGCGTCGGGAATGCGCGGGCCAACGATGACACGCTCGGCATTGATCGTCCGTGACACGGCGTCGGACCACGGCCGCACCTCGACGTCTGGAGCCGAGCGCGGGTCGCCCAGCCCTTGGCCAAGCTGGGTGTTCCGAGTGGCGAGCATGGGGAAGGCACGATCGGACCGAAGGCGGTTCGTCACGTCGGGGCCGGCGAGATATCTGGCGAGGTCGATCGCCGCCTCGCGGTTCGAGGTCGATGCGACGACGCCGACGACCCATCCTCCGCCGCGCGGGAGAAAGGCGGGGGCGTTTGGCCTGGCCGGCGTCTCCCATTCCTTGCGATCGGGGTTGTAGACCCGCTCCGAGCCGGGCAGGGGGGCGACCCCAATCGATTTCCCCTCGCTCCAGGTCGCGGCACGCTCGGCCCGATCGATCAGGAAGGCGACCTTGCCCGATCGGAACGCCGCGCGGGCGTCAACGATATCATATCGAGCCGCGTCGGGCGGGGCGAACTTCGTCAGGGCGACCAGCCCCCGAAGCGCCTCGACAAACGGGGGAGAGGCGATGCGCGGATCCATCTTGTCGGAGAATAGGAACGAATACTGGTCGCGATGCTGGCCCGGACCCGCCGCCCTTGCCAGATATGTCGCGTCGGCGACTCCTTCCGCGTCCACCCCCCACGCGAGAGCGATACCGGCGTCGAGCTTGCCGTCCCCGTCCCAGTCTCGGCCGTGGAAGAACCTCACCAACGCATCGAGGTCGGCCCACGTTTTCGGCGGATCGAGGGTGAGCCCTGCGATCTTCGCGGCGGCCTTGTTCGGCTCCCTCTCGAACGCGTCGCGACGATAGGCGAGCACGAGCGCCGATCCGCCAACGGAAAAGGCGTAACGATCGTCGCCATATTTCGCCACCTGGTCGCGAAAGGCCGGGGCAATGTCGCCGAGATTGAAGGTGTCGACCGCCTCTGGTGTGGCGTCGTCTCCGCCCTTCACCGTCGACGAGGGCGTGGTGCCGGCGTCTCGCAGGACCAGTAACGCGGAGGCGTCGACGAGGTCACCCAGACGGTCGCCGCTGAAAATCACCACGTCGACGCCTTGGAGCGAAGTGAGATCGGCCTCGCGGAAGCTCAACTCGGCCCCAGACGTCGCAGACCATTCCCCTTGTTGAGATTTAAGGCCCGGCAAAAGCGCCTGATCGCCGATTAAGGCGGCGACGAGTTTCGCTCCCCGGAAAGGCTGCTTGGGAGGGCCCGATTTCTCCGCCACCGGCGATCCACATCCGCCGAAAATCACCGCGAGGACGATGACCCCGGGCGTGCCCCATCGTACCGATCTCATCTCCTCGAAACCCTCATAAACCGCTCGGTTTCCAACGACCGCGACCATTGGCGGCCCCCTCTCATCCTACGCGAGCGAGTCGCGAACGGTCAAACCGACGATCCGCGTGTGCCGCGGGGGTTGGGGTGGACTCAGACCCAACGCGTATGTCTTCGACACGGACTCCATTTGAGATCACGCAGGCTCGCACGCCAATGTCGACCTATGATCGATTGTGCAGACCGATCTGCCAAACCCCCCGATGTTTCCCGTTCTATCCTCGTCGCGAACGGAGATCTGATGCATCGCCCGCAACCTCATCGTGCCCGAAGGTTTCGACCTGCCATCGAATCGATGGAACACAGAGATCTCCCGTCGGGAATGACGCTGGCATCCGCAATCGCGCTCGCGGACGGTCGCACCGTTCAATTGACCTTCACCGAACCGCTTCCCGCCGATCAGGGCGGTCCTGACTGGATGCCCGGCTATCAGGGCGGCGTCCGCCTCAGGACCGACGGCGGCGTCGTGCTCGAGCAGATCGGCAATTACGCCACGGCCGACTCCACCACCCTTACCTGGACCGCGACGTATCTGGTAGACGACCCGTCGGCCGTGATTCAATTTGGCCAGACCGGCCTGACACTCTCGGCCGGATCGAACCTGCTCCAGGATGGTGCCGGAAATTTCACCTCGAGATTCTCGGCGTTCCCGGTCGTCAACCATTCGCTGGTCGACTCGACAGGGTTCACCACGCAGTCGTTCACCCGGGGCACCGGTGGGGCGACGATTTACGTCTCGTCGACTTTCGGTAACGACTCCCGGTCGTTCCTCCAGGCGGAAGACCCTGCGACCCCTCTTCGCTCGCTGACCGCTGCGCTGAAGCAGGTCTGGTCGAACGGCATGAGCGGTAAGGGGGCCGACATCAGGCTGCTACGGGGCGACACCTTTGCCTCGGGTGGTGGGATCAAGACGAGCGGCCAAGACCCGGCGCATCCTTTTGTGATCGAAGACTACTGGTACAACTACGGCAGAAATTCGATTGACCCCGGGACCCGGCCGACGATCGCGATTGACGAGAGCAACACACAGATGAGCGACGTTCTCGACACCACGAGCGGCGGACAGACCCCTGCCACGGTCGACAACGTCGTCATCAGGCGCATCGACTTCGAGGCCATAAACTGGACCGGGAACTTCAAAAGCCGTTACGGCCTCGACTTCCTCAGAGGCGGCTCGAACTGGACGATCGACGACTGCGTGATCAAAAACTTCGGCACCGGCGTCGTCTTCCAGGGTTACTGGGGGGCCTTCCACGACGTGACGATGCTCAGAGACACGATCCTCGATTCGCGCTACGACAACGCGGTGGTCTCCGCACATTCGCAGGGGCTATTCCTCTCGGGCGTGACCGGCATCTTGATCTCGCAATGCACTCTCGACAACAACGGCCGGGTCTCGGCCGACCGGACCGGCCGCGATCTCTATTCTCACAACATCTACATCAAGGAAGACTGCGGGCCGGCCGTGGTCTGGGGAAACGTCATCCGCAGGGGAGGGTCTTACGGGATCGAGATGCGGTCGGGCGGGGTGCTCGCCTACAACTACTTCGGCCGCAATGCGCTGGCAGCTTTCGTCGACGGTCCCGGAGGAACCCAGTACAAGAACGTGATCGAGAAGGCCGAAGACATCTCATCGGCCCTGCCTAGAGGCTTCGGGCTTCAGATCACCTCAACCTACAACGACAGCATCTCGCAGGTCGTCGCCTTCAACATTCTCGTCAACTCCGCCGGCCATCAGAACGAAGCGATCACGGTCCAACAAGTGGGAATAAACGCAATTAACTATATCAACATCACACATAACACGATCGTGAATGCCGGGTTGGTCGAATACAAGTCCAAGGTGAGCACACCGTCGATCCGGTCGCTGTTGAGCACTCACAACATCCTCGACGTCGGTGCGGGATTGCTCTACAAGGCCCCATCCGTCACCAGTAAGAGCTTCTACAAGGCCGGGCAGAATGTACTCAATGCGACCGCAAGCCGCGACCGCGTGACGCAGATCGGCAACGACGAGCTGACTCTGGCAGGATGGACGGCCGCGATGGGAGGGGCCGAGTCGACTTCGATCTCGACGGCACCCCAGTATCTCAACAAGACCGCCGACATCGGCAGCTTCTACCAGAGCATCGGCGGGACGAATTCCGAAGACAACTACACGGCGCTGATTCGCGGTCGGTCGCTCGGCGAGTGGGGTCATGCCTACGACACCCTCGGCATCTTCCAGTTTTTCGCCGCCGCCTACCAGCCGACGAACCTCTCGTCGCTCGGGTCTGGCACGTTCGATTTCTACGGGGCGTCGGACTATCGTGCTTAAACAAGTCTGTCCAGATTTCGGGCCGATGATTGATTGGGACGACATGACGCGAGTCGGGTCGCTTGCGAGAGCGACCCGTCCTCAATAACCTCAAGCCAGGTCGGGTGCCTTCCGGGGCGAGGACGGGATCGAGCGGTTGATGAGCGGTCGCAGCCCGGCACTCCAGGTAGGGAAGAGGTTGTAGTCGGTGGACATGAGATTTTTGCACACTCCATGCCGTAGCCGAAATCGAGACAATCGGCACGATCCGACCAGATTATCGCCATCGTTGGCGTCACGAAATGCCGACAACTAGAGTCAAGATAAGATGTGCGCCCGCCTAAGTGACTCGCCCGGAATGCTTGAGTCTGGCGTGCAGCATGAGTTTGCGGCTATTCTTCGTTGAGAGTTTGAATTCGGTCATCAAATCGGGGCATCGATCGTGTCTCACCGCGTAGCGATCACTCGACGGATACCTGAGCCGGGGCCGAGCCTGGTCGCGGCGGTCGCGGGCGAAGTCGTCGCGAATCATGACGATCGGCCGCTCACTCGCGACGAACTTCTGTCGCTGGTCTCCGGCTGCGACGCTGTTCTCTGCCTTTTGACCGACACGATCGACTCCGACGTCCTCGACGCCGCGAAGGGCTGCAAGATTGTCGCCAACATGGCGGTCGGATACAACAATATTGATCTCGCGGCGGCGACAGCGCGGGGTATCTTGGTCACGAATACTCCAGGCGTGCTGACAGAATGCACCGCCGACTTAACGTGGGCGCTCATTCTCGGTGTCGCGAGGCGTGTCGCGGAGGGCGACGTCGAGATGCGGGCCGGCCGGTTCCCCGGTTGGGGGCCGCTCTACATGCTCGGCGGAGACGTGACGGGCAAGACGCTCGGCCTGATCGGTCCTGGACGAATCGCCACGGCCGTCGCCATGCGAGCGAGGGGGTTCGACATGAAGATTCTCTACCACGGCCGTCGATCAAGTCCCTCACTGGATGCAATCGGGGCCGAGGCGGTCGACCTGTTTCGTTTGCTAGCCGAGAGCGATTTTGTCAGCCTGCACGTCCCGCTCACTTCGGAAACGCATCACCTGATCGACGCCAAGGCGTTGGCTAGAATGAAACCGTCGTCCTATCTCATCAATACGGCGCGGGGACCCGTGGTCGACGAGAAGGCGCTTGTTAAGATACTTAGAGAAGGCGGGATCGCCGGGGCAGGGCTGGACGTCTATGAGGACGAGCCGGCCATGGCACCCGGCCTTGCAGATTGCCCGAACGCGTTGCTCCTGCCTCACCTCGGCAGTGCGACCCAAGGGACACGGGCTGCGATGAGCCGGATCGCGGCCGAGAACCTGGTGGCGGTACTCTCGGGGTGTAAGCCCCCGAACTTACTGAATCCCGAAGTCTGGCGTGAAACGACCTGAATCGCGTCCGTCCTCGTCTCCGTCCACCCGATGCCCTCTGTCCGGGACCTGGTCGCATGGGATTGTCCAAATTTCGACTACCGCCCTCCGTCAGCCGCAAGGCGCTCGGCGATGC
>JANXSY010000113.1 GCA_025356435.1 Isosphaeraceae bacterium
CCCTGTCGATGAGTCGAAGCCGTCCTCTGCCGCCGCGCCGAACGAACCCAACACGGTTACATCGGTCGTGCCGATTCCGCAGCCTGAGCGCGACCGCGAGAGTCGGGTCTGGCCGCTGGTCACGAGCGAGCCGGGGTCTGACGACCCCCGCTCACTCTGATAATATATGCAAACGTGGATATCTAAAAGAGTGGCCGGGATCGCGGTACGCGCGGACGAATCTGTTCAAGTCTGCTCTCGAATTGCGCCGTTCTCGTCAAGGTCAATCCGCTGCGACCGCCCCGGTTCTCGGATGGCGGTCCCGGGTGGGTCTCCGCTAGGATGAGAGGCCTTGATGCCCCGGCGTCGGCCCTCGGGCTTGGCTGGGTCAGGGCGTCGATGGCCAGGGGCAATGCATCGATGATGGAGCATGGATTGAAGGGGGTCGACGAGGCGCGGAGGCGTGAGCGGGGCGTCTTGATCGTGTTAGGAAGTGTGCAGTTCACAAGCATTATTGATTTTATGCTCATTATGCCGCTCGGCCCGCAACTGATGCGGACCTTGAAGATCAACGCCGCACAGTTCGGCCTGATCGTCTCGGCCTACACGATCGCCGCCGGGGTGGCGGGGCTGGTGGCGATGCCGATCATCGATCGGTTCGGCCGTAAGGCGGCGTTCCTCACCCTCTTCGTCGGCTTCCTCGTCGGCACCCTCTGCTGCGGCCTCGCGGGCGATTACGGCATGCTGCTCGCCGCAAGGCTGCTTACCGGAGCGTTCGGCGGTGTGCTCGGCGGAATGGCGATGACGATCGTCGGCGACGTCTTCCCCCCCAACCGCCACGCGACGGCCACGGGTTCGCTGATGTCCGCCTTCTCGCTCGCATCCGTCTTCGGCGTCCCGTTCGGCCTGGCGATCGGTACCCGATACGGCTGGGCGACCCCCTTCCTGATCCTTGCCGCGATGGGAACTCTCATCCTCGCCTACGCGGCCTGGACCTTGCCGACCCTTAAAGGCCATCTCCATCACGACCGGCCGACCGCTCACCCGCTGGCGCAGATCTGGGAGACAGCGACGCATCCGAACCACGTCCCGGCCTTCGCGCTGATCGTCGTGCTGATGCTCGGCGCGTTCGCAGTGATCCCTTATATCAGCACCTACCTCGTGAAGAACGTCGGAATCACTGAGGCGGAGCTGCCGTGGGTCTACGTCGTCGGCGGGGTACTTTCGCTGGTCTCCTCGCCGGTGATCGGCCGGTTGGCGGACCGTTATGGGCGGCTCTTGTTGTACTTCATCATCGCGCCTCTCTCGGCGGCGATGATGTTCGCGGTGACAGTCCTGCCGCGGGTGCCGCTCTGGGTCGCGGCGCTGACGGTCGGACTCATCATGGTCGGCAACTCGGGCCGGATGGTGGCGGCGATGGCGATGATTATCGCGAGCGTCGAGCCGAGGCGTCGGGGCGGATTCATGAGCGTCTATTCATCGGTCCAGCACATCTCGTGCGGCCTCGGCACCTATCTCGGCGGCCTGATCCTCGGCACCGCCGCCGATGGTTCGCTCACCCACTATTCCTGGGGAGGCGGCGTCGCTGTCGTGTTCACGCTGTTCAGCCTCTATCTCGCCACCCGGCTCCGACCCGCGGTCCCGTCCATACCGATCACCCCCGCCTTCTCTCTCGCCGCCGCTGAATCCGCACTCGCCGATCAGGCCGATCCATTCATGTCTTAGCGCATGCCTTACCTCGATCAGAACTGACACCCGCTTCCTTCGGTCATCCGGCGCTGGTGGAGGTCTCGATAGAAGTGGATTTCGAGCCGATTGCTCTTGAGGGCTTCGCGGGCCTCACGGACGAGATTCACGCACGCGGCGAGCATCAGGGAGACGCCGAGGACCGCGAAGCCCGTCGGCACAGCGGCGATCGAGATGCTACCGAGTATGACGTCGACCGCCAGCGCCAGACTCGTGCAGACGAACGCCCCGAAGGCAAGGTAGAGCAGAGTCAGCGCGAGCCGAATTCGATCGCTGCGGACGAGGAGGTGACGGAGCTGATCCTGGACGTGGTCCATCCGGTCTCGCGGAAAGTCGAGATCGGACCCGCCCCGACAGAGCTTATCGCCGAGGTCGTTCAAGACCCGGATGCGGTCGACGACGCGCGACATCCGGTTCGAGGTCGAGATGATGAGCGACCCGTTGGCCGTGAGGAAGATCGCAGGCGCGACCATCGCGGAGAGAGTCTCATAGCTGTTAATGTCGATAGGCATGAACGCCGAGACTCCTTCCGGTAGGCGGTATTTTGAGATGGGATGATCGCCGAGAAGGGCATCTCGCGTCAATCCGCCCGGCTCTTCTTCTGCTCCCAACAGGCCCGCCAAG
>JANXSY010000154.1 GCA_025356435.1 Isosphaeraceae bacterium
TACGGTCGAAAGGGCGGGACGCGGGTTCTGTGAGACAACATCTGGTCCCCTCCCTACGTGTTGGGAAGGGTTTAGGGTGAGGGGTCGAATCATGTTCATGACCCGACGCCACCTTAGCCCGACCTAACCCAGAACCCCCCACCCTAACCCTCCCCCACAGGTGGAGAGGGGACCAGATGTATCAAAACAAAATGTCCGTTTATCCATTCTTTCCGGACTGAAGGCTACTGATGTCGACTCGATGGATGACTCGCCCGTTCGATCGCGATCGCGTCCAGACGCTGGCGCGCGAGGCGGGGCTTTCGCCGATGGTCGCGCAGTTGCTGCTCAACAGGGGAGTCAACGAGGCGTGCGAGGCGAAGTCGTTCCTCGAAGGCAAACTCGCGGGACTTCACGACCCATCGACGCTTCCGGGGGCGACCGACGCGGCGGAACGGCTCAGCGCGGCGATCCTCAAGGGGCGAAAGATCGTCGTCTATGGAGACTATGACGTCGATGGCGTCTGCGGCACGAGCCTGCTCTGGTCGTGCTTGAAACTCGCCGGGGCGAAGGATGTTTCCTACTACATCCCGCACCGGGTCGAAGAGGGCTATGGGGTCAATGCCGAGGCCCTGACCATGCTCGTCAACGAGCGCGGGGCTGAGCTAGTGATTACCGTCGACTGCGGGATCTCGGCCGTCGCAGAGGCGAAGCTGGCGAAGTCGCTGGGCGTCGAGTTGATCATCACGGATCATCATACGATCGGCAAAGACCTGCCTGAGGCCGATGTGCTGGTCCATCCTCGCCTTCCCGGCAGCACCTATCCGTTCGGAGACCTCTGCGGCTGCGGCGTCGCGTTCAAGGTGGCGTGGCAGGTCTGCAAGAACTTCGGCGACGGCAAGAGGGCGTCGCCCCACCTTCGTGACTTCCTCATGCAATCGCTCACGTTCGTCGCAATGGCGACCGTGGCCGACGTCGTGCCGCTCGCGGGCGAGAATCGGCTCCTGGTCAAGCACGGGCTGATCGGGATCGGCAACTCCTCCTCGATCGGCCTCAAGGCGCTCTTGAAGACGTCAGGTATCGACGCCAGCCGAGGCGTGAACACGGGGCAGGTCGGGTTCAAGCTCGGGCCTCGAATCAACGCGGCGGGCCGGCTCGAACGCGCGATGCTCGCTGTCGAGTTGCTCACGACCGACGACCAGTTGCGCGCTGACGAGATCGCGTTGAGCCTTGACGAATACAACACCCAGAGGCAAGTCACCGAGAAGTCGATCGTCGCCGAGGCACACGCGATCATCGACGCGCAAGGCGGGTTGGGAGAGCGCGGGGGGATCGTGGTCGGCAAGGCGGGATGGCATCCGGGGGTGATCGGGATCGTCGCGAGCCGGATCGCCGAGATTTATCACCGACCGACGGTCGTTGTTGCCCTCAACGACGGGGCGTCGCAAGGTTCGGCACGCAGCGTTCCGGGGTTCAACCTCTACGACGCGATCTCGGCCTGCTCCGAAGGGCTGCTGGCGTTCGGTGGCCACTCGGCGGCGGCGGGCCTGAAGATGTTGCACACCTCATTCGAGGCCTTCGCCGAGCGGTTCGACGCCCAATGCCGGTCGTCGCTCACCGCCGAGCAGCGGCAGAAGTCGATCATGATCGACGCCGAAGTCCCGCTCGCGGCCGTGACCATCCGCGCTGTCGAGGACATCGAGAAGATGCAGCCGTTCGGGATGGGAAATCCTAACCCGCTCATCTCGATCTCAAACGTCCGCTTGATCGCCGACCCGAAATTCGTCGGCCAGGACGGCAAGACCGTGCAGGTGCGGTTTGGGCAGGACCAGACAGTCGTCCAGGGGGTCGCATTCAACATGCCCGAGCGGTGGCGGAAGCTGAGCCAGGGGATGACGTGCTCGATCGTGGCGACTCCCCAGGTCAACGAATACAACGGCCGGCGCAACGTTCAGCTCTTGATCAAAGATTTCAAGACCGAGGAGGAGTCCCACGTCGCGCCCGACTGAGCCGATCAGAGAGACTCTGGCCCTGTCGAGCTTGACGGGGGGCGTGGGTGGCCCCGGTTCTCGAACCGGGGTGGTAAGGCGAGACGAACGAGGTCGGTCCTCACACGTTGAAGAACGGGTGCGCCCAAGGGATTCGCAAGGTGCAATCTTCCGGCCGACGTTGCCGCCGAGGGGCTTGGCCCGTAGAATCGGCGTGTCGCCTATCGCCCCGCGCACCCGCGTGGTTCTTCCCGGTCCGGGAGCTTTCCCCCAGTATGGTCGAGCGTAACTACATCTTTCCCGGCGTCATCGAGCTGAACGTACAGTCTCGTCGACGGCTGGGGGTCAATATCTACCTGATCGACGGGGGGACCGAATACGCCCTGATCGACGTCGGTTTCCTCGATGAATTGCCGTTTGTGCTTGAATTGATCCGCCAGATGAATTTCAGCCTCTCCGCCTGCAAGGTGATCCTGGCGACCCACGCCGATGCCGACCATACCCAGGGCCTTGCCCGCGCGCGGGAGGTCTTGAAGTGCAAGGTCGCGGCGCACCCCAAGAGCGTGGCACCGCTCCAGGACGGCGACGAGATCATGACCTATGCGCGGATCGACGCGCAGAACATCCACATCGACATGCCCAAGTGCAAGGTGGATACGCAGATCAACGAAGGCGACGTGATCACGATCGGCGACAAGAAGCTCGAAGTCTGGAGCACGCCGGGCCACACGGCGGGCCAGCTCGCCTTCCGGATGGGAAGCCTGCTGTTCTCAGGCGACAACATCTTCCGTGACGGCTGCGTCGGGGTGATCGACGCCCACCACGGGTCGAACCTCGTCGAGTACATCGCCAGCCTCAAACGCATACGCGAGTGCGACGCCGAGTATCTCTTGCCCTCGCACGGGCCGATCTTCCGCAAGGACGACGCCTTGCTCGACCGGACCATCGCCCGGCTCGAAGGCTACACCCATATGGCTGACTTCGGCACCTGCGCGGTCGATTGGCCGCTGCTTGACGAGTGGGAAGAAGAACTGGCTGTCGGCAAGCCCCAGTTTTGATTGGAAAATCGGTCCAGCCCCGCAGGGTCCGCACAGAGGACCCTGCGGAAGCTCAAGCCTGCAAGCCTTTTACGGCTTCGATACCGTCTTGCTTGAGAGGTCTTCGCGGATCGGGGCGGGGGGGAGTAGGTCGCCGACGGGGGCGATGGGGTTGCGCCAGAGGGCCTCGCGGGCGAGCCAGATATTGCCGATGCTCTGCGGAGTCGGGGAGAGCGGCACGTCGGGCTGGGAGAGATAGCGCGTCGCGTTCGGGAGGTCTCCTCTGTCGAGATTGAGGAGACCAAGGTTCGTGTTCGCGCCCCAGCGGAACATGAAGCAGAACTCGCGGTTCGGGGCCGGTGTCGGGGTGATCGAGAGCGTCTGCTTGAAGAATCGCTCGGCCTGCGCGTTGTTCTTCTGTTCGAGGTGGCAGAGGCCGAGGAAGTAGGTCGCGTAGACGTCGAGTTCTCGCTGCACGATCGGCACGATCGGCGTCTTCTTGTCCCTCATGATGGCCCCGCTGACGAACCGGATCGCCACATATTGCTGGATGGCGTCAGGAAGGTCTCCCTTGAGCTGGGCCATCCGGGCGTAGAGCAGGGGAAGGCGGCCGTCGAAGAGACGGCGGGCGTACAGCGTCGAGGCGACGAATTGGGGGTTGTTGAACAGGTTCATCTCGACGATCAGCGGCAACTGCCAGAGGTTGACAGCGGTCAGCTTGGGACCGATCACCTGATTGAAATGCGCCCTCACCTCGGCCGGGTCGCGGAAGAGAACCGTGCGATTCTTGCCCACGAGCCGCGACTGCAGCAGCTGCATCTTGGGCGAGGCATAACCCCGGCTCGAATCGAGGAGAATCGCGAGCTTGCTCGTCGCGGAGGCCAGGTCAGCGCGGGTCGTCCCGTAGTTCGACTGGCCCGGCATGTCGAGCCGGGCGAGGATTTCTGGGTTGGTCATCGCGGCGTCAAGGGTCGCGACGCCATCGCCCTTGGCGTCGGGGACCGCGATCCCAAGCCGGTGGTCGAAGAGATACGCCTTGCCGTCGATCAGCGCGGCACAGACCCAGACGACCGGCTGGTCTTGACCGGGCAACTCGGGCCGATTCGAGAGAAAGGCAGGGGGGCGGTTCGGCGTGTAGGAGACCAGGCCGACGTCGATGCCTATCTGGCGACAGAGCGCCATGAAGACCCAGCCGCGCTCGGTCCAATAGCCCTGATTGGCCTCGGTCGCCATCCCTCTGACGAGCACGTCATAGGGTCTCGCCTGGGCCTGCTCCATCTCTGGTCCGGCGAGCGCCTGGGGCGGCACGAGTTGGACGTGTCGGACCATCCAGTCGAAGATCCGCCTGGCCTGGGTGAGGTCGTCCCCTTCGCCCCCAACCCGCGACGCGATCGCGTGGTAGAGCATGCAGTCTTCGATGTGGCGGGCGTCGATCTTCTCGAACGACTTCGACTCCAACTCCTTGATGAACGCCTCATTGAAGGCCGACGACACGAACTGACGCGACTCGGGGCTCAGGACATAATCGGCGGGGGCGGTCCCCTGCTCGAAATATTGGTTGAGGTTCTGGGTCGCGATCAGGAAGTTGTCACCGCCCGGCGTGATCCCGGCCGTCTCGATCAGGCGGAGCACGTTCGAGAGGATCGCCTCGCGCTTCTCTCTCTGGTCGGTGGTATCAGCGGCGCTCAGGGTCGCTTGCGTCAGGCTGGTGACCGTCCCCTGGGCCGTTTTCGAGAGGTTGGATGTCGGCAGTTGGCCCGCCAGGACGTTGCGCGGGGCGGGGCGGTTCTGCTTGGCGTATTCACAGCCGACCGGGAGCGAGGCGAGGCCGATGAAGAGGAGGAGCGGCCGGAGACGAAGACGCCGATTCAAGGGGAGACTCCTATGGGACGGTCAGGCCGCAACGATCGCCGGGATATCGAAATGAAGGACGAAGGACGATCCGGTGGATCGCCAAGTCAGAAATTTTTGGGATCTCTCGGGTGGCACCGACCCTGGAATCGGTATGGGGTGACGTCCGCAAGGATGGGTCACTTCCTGGCGAAAGCCACGAGGGGCCTACCACCGGCTACGATCGGGGGCGGTCTTTTGTTCGGTCGGAGCGATCACTGGCCCTCGGAAATTGCCTCGCGAATCCGTAGGCAGACCCGGAGCAACCCGGCGAGGTCGTCGAGCCTCAGGGCATTGGGGCCGTCCGAGAGGGCCTCGTCAGGGCGGGGGTGAACTTCAAGGAAGAGGGCGTCACAGCCTGCCGCAACGGCCGCCTTGGCCAGATATGGCACCATCTCACGCTCGCCCGACGTGACGAGCCCGCCCGCCCCCGCGCCCGGGAGTTGCACCGAGTGTGTGGCGTCGAAGACGACTGGGGCACCTGTCGCCTGCATCTGGGGAATCGCCCGGAAGTCGTTCACCAGCCGGCCATAGCCGAAGGTTGTCCCGCGCTCGGTCAGCATGATCCCGCCGGTGCCCGCGCTGGCGACCTTGGCGACGACGTTTGCCATGTCCCACGGGGCGAGAAACTGCCCCTTCTTGACGTTGAGCGGCCGTCCGGTCGCCGCGGCTGCTTCGAGGAGATCGGTCTGCCTCGCAAGGAACGCAGGAATCTGGAGCAGGTCGACCACCTCAGCGATCGGCGCGGCCTGCTGCGACTCGTGGACGTCGGTCGTCACCGGCAGGCCCGTCTCGGCCTTCACTCGCTCGAACACCTTCAATCCCTCGACGATCCCCGGACCTCGATAGCTCGACTTCGAGGTGCGGTTCGCCTTATCGAACGACGCCTTGAAGATCAGCGGGACGTTCAGATCGCCGCAGATCTCAACCAGCCGACGCGCGATCACGAGGGTCAGGTCGTCTGGCTCCATCACGCAAGGCCCGCAGATGAGGGCCAGGGGACGCCCCCGACCGATCGTGACCGGCCCGACGCTAACGAGATTCGCGACGCTCATGCGGATGACCCTCTATCGATGGCTGGTTCGGATCGCGGCGAATCTAACCCGTGTCGTCGCGAGACTCAAGGGAGGATCACCTCGACCGCTCGCGGCAAGACCTCGATCGTCAGGCCCATCGTCACGTCTTCAGGGAGATGGCCGCCGGGATCGCCGTCGAGCTGGAACGGCACGGGAACGGGGCTGCTGACCGTCACCTTGCGGACAAGGCGGTGATAGACGTCGTCGCGACGGAGATGGAGGCCCCGGAGGACGAGCCAGAGATAATGCAAGGCCCGGAACGGCCCGGCATCCCGGAAGACAACGAGGTCGAGCAGCCCGTCATCGCCGCGTGCGGCTGGGGCAAACGGCAGGCCGAGGGCATAGCGCGGGAGGTTGAACAGAAAGGCCGTGGTCCCGACCAACGTCTCCTCGCGGCCCGGCTCGTCGATCGAGATCGTGAGCGGCGGGAACCGGTAGGTGAGGCTCGACCGGAGCACCGGCTCGACATACGCCGCGCGATTGGTCGGTCGAGCCATGCCGGTGAGCGCGGTCCGGGCGCGATGGTGGTGGGTGACGACGTCGGCATCGAAGCCAAAGCCCGCCATCAGAGAGAATCGCCGGTTGCCCGCGACGCCAAGGTCGAGGGGAACGACACGCCCCTGGATGATCGCGTTAGCGAGCCGTTCGGGCCTGCGATCGATCCGAAAATGGCGAGCGAACAGGTTTTCGGTGCCAGCGGGCAAGACCGCGATCGGCACGCCGGGACGATCATTGATGAGCGCGGCGACAGTCCCGTCTCCACCCGCTGCCACCAGGCAACGGCAACTCTCCTCGCGTTCGGCATCGCCGACCATCGCGGCACGTCCTTCAGCCGTCCAGCCGATCCGGCAAGGAATCCCGGCGCGATCGAGGGCCTTCGCAAGCCGCTCGACCGACCGACGCCCTGCACCCCGGCCCGACCCCGCGTTCGCCGCGATCCCGACCCACTGCCCGGCCGCCGAGCCGAGCGTCCGCCGCCCTGTCGCGTCCGTTTCGACCTCGCACTTCGCCACGAGTTCCCCCCAGCCTCTTCCGGATCACGTCTTCATCGAAACCTTATGTTAGTCGCCCGCGTCGATCTCGACAATCCGCTCCGTGTCTTCATTCGAGGTTGAAGGAATACTCCATTGAGTTGCGTTTGGGGATTTTGATCCGAAGCGTCGTCTCATCGTTGTACGTCTTGGGGATCTTTACCGATGTCAAGACCTTCGCGTTGCCCTCTCCCTTCATGACCTGAAGCCCGTGGATGCGGACGACTTGCTCGCCCGGCATGGGGCCGTCTTCGCGCCCGATCGAGTAGTTCCCATTCGTGATCCGACTCATCCCACCCTTCCCCTCCAGTTCGGGCGGCGGACTGAAGATAATCATACCATCGGCGATCGGTACGCCTTGATAGGTGACATGGCCCGAGACCGCGACCCCCGTCGTGCGCGGTGTCGGAGAACAGCCCGAGAGGCCCAGGATCGCGAGGATGACGATAGATTTATGTCGATTTACCATGTGTCGCTTTCGTTAACTTGTCTATACAAAGCACTCCGAACCGCCTCACGCCGGTCTCGGTCGAAAACTCGTTGGGAGAGGGGACCAGAGGTTGGTTCCGGAGGACTGGGGCCGCATCTAAACTGCCCTCGCCGACACATCCGCGTCAAGCGGTCGGACTGGCCAGAGTGATTTTGCCCGAAGTCACCCCGAGTGCTTGGACACGGCGGGGCATCTCCGCGATAATCAAGGCATCGGCAATGCTGCAGATGAAGGAGGTTGGCATGGAGCGACGGTCACGTGAGGTCGTCAACTGTCCCCATTGCGGGAGCGAGAACCCCTGGGCGGGGGAGACCTGCCTGGCCTGTTCCAAGGGGCTGACGGTCTATATCGGGCCGGCGAGTGCCTTGCCGAGGAAGTTTGGCCTCGGGCCGCTGATGGTCCTGGTGGCGGTGATCGCCGTCGGGCTCGGAACCGTCCGGCTCGAACCGTTCCTGGGTGCCATCATGCTGATCGTGATGATCGCG
>JANXSY010000194.1 GCA_025356435.1 Isosphaeraceae bacterium
CGCGAAGAGGCCCGTGAGCAATTGCTCCGCCGCCTCGATTCTGAACTCGCGCACGAGGTCGGTGGCCTGATTCTCAAGCACGAGCAGCAGCTCAAAGAGACTTGCCAGGCGAAGGCGCGTGAGATCCTCATCACGACGATCCAGCGCTATGCCTCGGGCCACACCGCTGAGACGACCACCAGCACGGTCGACATTCCCTCCGACGACATGAAGGGCCGGATCATCGGCCGCGAAGGCAGGAACATCCGCGCGTTCGAAAAGGCGACCGGCGTCGACGTGATCGTTGACGACACCCCCGGCGTCGTCATCGTCTCGGCCTTCGACAACGTGCGCCGAGAGACCGCCAAGCTCGCGCTGGAGAAGCTGATTCAGGATGGCCGAATCCACCCCAGCCGGATCGAGGAAGTGGTCGCCGAGACCCAGGAAGAGATGGAGCGGCACATCCGCCAGATCGGCCGCGCCGCCGCTCAAGAGGCGAACGTGCCGGGCCTGCACGAGAAACTTCACGACCTGCTCGGCCGGCTCAAGTTCCGCACCAGCTATTCGCAGAACGTGCTTCAGCACTCGCTCGAAGTCTCATATCTGACCGGCCTGCTTGCCGAAGAGCTCGGGATGGACGGCGCGATCGGCCGTCGTTGCGGGCTTTTGCACGATATCGGCAAGGCCGCCGATCACGAGATGGAAGGCGGGCACCCGCTGATCGGTGCCGAACTCACGAAGCGCTATGGCGAAGGCAAGGAAGTCGTCCACGCCGCACTTGGACACCACGACGACCTTCGCCCTGAGACCCCCTTCACGATGCTCGTCGCCGCCGCTGACGCCGTGAGTGCCAGCCGCCCGGGGGCTCGCCGAGAGACCTTGGAGAAGTACGTCCGCCGCCTCGAAGAACTCGAAGGCGTGGCGTGCGGCTTCCCCGGCGTCGACCAGGCGTATGCCATCCAGGCCGGTCGCGAGATCCGCGTCATCGCCGATAGCCACAAGCTCAGCGACGAACTCGCCGCCAAGCTCGCCCGAGACATCGCCAAGGCGATCCAGGAACAACTGACCTATCCGGGCGAAGTGAAGGTGACCGTTCTTCGCGAGACCAGGAACGTCGAGTTCGCGCGGTAAAGGGCCGGGTGAGGAGTTCGCGTCGCGAGAGACGCAGAGCCTCCGAATGTGACGAATGGTATGGCCATGTCCTCCTCACCGCCTTTGGCATCGGGCCACTCCGCGACGAATTGTTATGTCTCTTGGGGATTCATGGGGGCGGCTTGTCGGCTTGCACTGACGACGGTTGGTCCGTCACGCGGATCGCACCTGATTGGCCCTCGGAGTCGGTCGTCATCAATCCCCCCGGATCATCGGTCTCTACGAAGGCTACACCGAGGGGTGCGTAAGAATCGCGGAGAGCTTCGAGTTCCGAGCTTATGGTTTCTCGGAGACCGGATTGAGCCTGCTTATCGTTGCGAGCGATCACTTTGAGCTATGGAACCGCACACGATTGGTCTAATCTCAAGTCATTCGATACATTGTTTCTTTGATCCCTGCCCTCGCCAGGAACCCCGAGTCCGATGCCACTCAAGATTCTCTTCATCGGCGATGTCGTCGGCGCTCCCGGACGGAAGATCATCAGCCAGGCGTTGCCGAGACTGATCCCGAGGTGGGGGATCGGCCTCGTGGTCTGCAACGCCGAGAACTCGGCGGGCGGGTCGGGGCTGACGATCAAGTGTCATGAGGAACTGGTCGATGCGGGGGTTGATGTCTTCACGCTTGGCGACCATGCCTATCGCAAGGATGAAGTCTTCACCCTCTTCGAGCGGTCTGACCGGTTGTTGCGGGCCGCGAACTATCCGCCCAATGCACCTGGGGGCGAATCCGTGATCGTTCCAGCCAGGGATGGCACGCTCGTCGGGGTCTTTACCCTGATGGGGCGGACGTTCATGAAGCCGGTCGATTGCCCGTTCCGCGCGGCAGACCGAATTCTCGCACAGATGGAGATCACGGCAAAGGTCATCCTTGTCGATATCCACGCCGAGGCGACGAGCGACAAGCAACTGCTCGGCCGCTACCTCGACGGCCGCGTCACCGCCGTGCTCGGAACGCATACGCATGTGCCGACCGCTGATGAGCATATCATGCCCCGAGGCACCGCGTTTCAAGCCGACGTGGGCATGACGGGGCCTTACGACTCGATCCTCGGACGGCGTTACGACCGCGTCCTCGCCGCGACCCTGACAGGCGTCCCGAATCATTTCGACGTGGCCAATCAAGACCCGAGACTCTGCGGGGCGTTGGTCGAGGCCGACCCGGTGACAGGCCGGGCGATTGCGATCGAGCGGGTCCGGCTCACTGGCGAGGATGTCAGGGCGTTGATGACGTGAGGCGGTCGATGAGCCTTGAGAGGCTGCGATCGAGGCCGAATCGCACGGCGTCGGGGTCGTCGAACGATCGCCGCTCGATGTAGTGCCAGCGGACCCAACGCGCCGGACCGAGCCACGCCGCAGACTCGGCGTAGAGGTCGATCAGCTCGATCTCTCGGGCCGAAAGGGGACGGATCGCGGTGTAGGCGTCGAGGGCGACGGTCCGCGCTGGTCGGTCGTTGCCAACCCATTCGGTGAGCAAGCGGGCGAGGTCGGCCGAGGGGGTGTCGACCCCCATTGCGCCGAAGTCGACGAGGCCGGTCAGGCGGTCGGCCTCGAAGAGGAAGTGATCGGGGCGGGCGTCGCGGAGGATCGGCTGGAGGGAGATTCCGACCGCCGCCGCGCGTTCGAGCCTGGGCACGAGCCGGGCGAGGCCGTCAGGGGCCAGGTCGAGCCAGCGCTGGGAGAGGTCGCGGATCGGGTCGGCGGGGGCGTGCGAGACGGCGAAGGCCATCAACCGCAGTTCCATCGACTGCAAGGCTTCGATCTCATCAAGCCGAGACCGAAGTCCAGGACTCTCTCCGACCCGTGCGTGACGTGCCCATCGTCCATGCAAGGTCGCCAACGCCGAGAACGCAGCATGAAGCCGAGCCGACGCTGGGGGCCGGGCAAGGTCAGCCGTTCCGGGCATCCAGGGCGTGACCTCCCAGAACCGGCCATCGAGCGGGATGAGCGTCCGGCCGTCCTGGGCGGTGATCGGGGTCGGAATGAACGGGAGTCCGGCGAGACGACCGATCCAGGTATGAATGCGAGTCAGGATCGTGAGTCCGGGGCCGTCGACCGGCCATGCGCGGGCGACCAGCGGTCCCAGCCCCGATTCGAACCGCCAGAGGCTTGCGCCGCTCGCCCCGCCCGCGTTGCCGATCGGGACGATCGCGCTGATCGGCCGGGCGTGTACCGGATAGAGGGAGAGGAGAGCGTCGAGCAAGACGGGCCTCTTCAACAAGTCTCTATAACGTGGCTTCAAGTTCCAGCGAGCGTTGTCTAAGAGCTTTGATCGCATCCATGAGTCGTTCGGTGAGCGCCGCGAGCTTGGCTTTCTCCAGTCCCCGATCGTGGAGATCGATCGCGAACTCGGAGAGGTCGAGCGGCTCGCCGAAGATCACGCGGGAGCGAGAGAGGGTGACCCCAGCCCTGAAGACGTTGTTGGTCCTGGGCGTGCCTCGGATGTAGGCCGGGATCACGGGGACGTTGGCGTGCAGGGTCAGGAATGCGGCCCCAGACTTGCCCTCGCCGAAGAGTTCGCCCGACTCGGGGGTGATCCGGCCTTCGGGGAAGATCGGCAAGATCCGGCCTTGCTTGAGCGCGCGGAGGGCGTCGCGGGTCGCGGAGATGTCGCGGCCGTCGCGACGGACGGGGATGCATCCGATCAGTCGGTTGAGGATGCTCAGTGGCCAGAGATGATAGAACTGCTCGGCGATCATGAATCCGAGCGTCCGTCGGCAACCCGCCTGGAGCAGGAAGTTGTCGACACCGCTTGTGTGGTTGGCGACGAGGATCGCAGGACCGTGAGCGGGGAGCGGGGCCTCGTTGAAGAGGACGAGCCGATGCGTGGCCACACAATAGCCCCGGTTGATCCACCAGAGGATGCGATAGACGCCCCGGATTTCCGGACGGTCGCCGGCCCGAGGCCGTGAGGGGAGGAGCAGCCAGGGCGTGAACAGGAGGAGAGCCGAAGCGGCGATCAAGGCGGTCACGCTGAGTTCCGACGGTTGACGGGGCGGCGATTTATCATGGGGATGACAGAATAACACGCCCGGGTAGGATCGGAAACCGCCCGCGAGCCCGTCAGGCGTTTCGACGGCCCCGGCGGGCCTTAGCACGGAGGAGTCCGACGGCGATCACGGCCCAAACGGCGACCGTCGAGGGTTCGGGAACGGTCTGGAACGCGAACACCTGATCGCCATCAATCTGCCCCGTCGGGGCACCGATCTGGCCGCCAAGCAGGTTGCCGAAATAGCCGTTAGTGAAGTTCCTTGACAGCAGGTCTTTCACGGCCGCCGGGCTGAATGTGGCGTTGGGATCGGTAAGGAGCGTGCTCGACGCTGTTCCCGAGTCGATGTATGTGCCGGTCGTATCGTGATGCGTGGAGATCCCGAAGGCGTGCATCAACTCGTGGGCGATGTTGTGGGAAATCGCAATCGCGAGGCTCTCGGGCGTCTTGTAACCGCCGAATTTGTCGATGAAATCAAATCCGTCAGCGCCGACGTTGGTGATCCCAATGGCATCAGGATTTTGGGCATACGACGTACCTGAGACAACGCTTAGCGTGTGTGCGGCGGGGGCCGACGGGTTGCTCGTGAGGTGGATGGGGACGTTCGAGAGGTCGAAGACGCGCTGAACGTCGGCGAGGACGGTCTGGGTGAAAGCAGCCTGCTGCTGGCCGTTTGGCGTCCCACTGAAGGCCTGGCTCACGACCGGGCTGTTATACCAGGGCTGCGGGCTCCCATTCGTCAGGGTGCCGGAATCGGCGAAGTTGCCGTTGGAGAGGTTGACAAAGGCGTCATAAGTGGCTGGCGCGGGGGCCGAGGAGACGGCAGCGGGCACGGGGCTGGCGGTCGGAAGAGTGGGTACGGAGCTGATCGTCACGGCGGCGGGGGCGGGTGCTGGGGTGGAAGCGGGCGAGGTTGATCCCAGATCCGTCGAGTTCGCGGCGAATCTGCCCCACTGGAAGGGGTCAGACATCCCGCTGCTCTGGACGACACCGGTCCCCGCGTTCCAGGAGGTCCATGTGAAGGAGCCGGAATACGGCCCCCCCGACGCCGCCTGCGTTGCCGCTCCCATGACCAGCACGCCCAGCGCAAGAGTCTTCATGGCGGTCATCCGAACCTCCTGTTCCGTTTGATCGACCGACACCATCCTGGCGTCGGCAAGGGAGCCCAAGGCCGCGGGATCATAGCGGCTTGCTAAGGCGATGTGAAGAGAAAGACGGGATTTCGCGGGGCGATCAAGGCAAGCGGCATGCCTGTTTCATTCGATTCGCCCATTCGCCGCCATAAACCCTTTGGAGGTCAAGTCTTGATCGATAGTTCGGTCTCGAGACGTGGTGTTAGTAGGTTGTAAAAAGAAGAGAGATCTCTCTGACCATTGTTACAATCGACAGGGCCAACTTGCAGGGCCAGGGCTGGGGTGCCAGCCAATTGCGACGGTCTCACGCGGGCACTATACTTCTTGTCGTCCCTCTTCGTGGAACGCGGACGCCGTCCGTGTCTCCTTCGGGAACGCACGGGCCGGGCGTCGGTGAATTCTCGCCCTGGTGGGCGGGTCGACGGCCACGTCGAGGCTTTTTCCTGGAGTCGCCATCGTGAGAAGCCCCCTTCACGCTTTCACCCTCTTCGGCGGCCTCGCGCTCGCCTCCACGTTCATCGGCTGCGGCGACGAGCCGAAGTCCGTCGACACGCCGCCCGTTGTCGTGAAGCCCGTCGACACGAAGCCCGTTGACACGAAGCCCGTCGACACGAAGCCCGCTGTCGTGAAGCCCTCGGCCGACAACAAAGACATCAAGGACATGAAGCCGGTCGAAGCGAAGCCCGCCGAGACGAAGCCGGTCGAAGCGAAGCCCGCCGAGGTAAAGCCCGCCGAGACGCCGAAGCTGGAACTCCCCAAGCCGGTCGATGCCAAGCCGTCGCTTGAGGCCCCGGCCGCTGCCAAAGAAGCTGCAAAAACGAAGTAAGCTCGTTGGTGACAATCGGACGGTCGCGCCTCTCTAATCGATAGGGCGCGGCCGTCCGGCTTTTTGGCGATCAGATGGGCAGCGGCGATCCCTGAACGACGGTGTTCGCAAGGGTGCCAATCCCGTCGATCGTGATCCGGACGAGATCTCCCTCGCGGAGGCTAAACTCGTCGGGCGGAACGATCCCGGTGCCGGTCAGCAGGACAACGCCATTCGGGAAGAGGTTGTCCCGGCCGAGCCAGTCGATCAGGTCTTGGAGCTTGCGGGCCATCCGGGCGAGGGAGGTCGAGCCTTCGAAGATCGTCGCCTCCGCGCGGTCGATTTCAAGGCGGATGTTGATCTCTTGGATCGGCGGCATCGCCTCGGCGAGCGTGACGGCTGGGCCGAGGGCGCAGCAGGCGTCGTAGACTTTGGCCTGGGGAAGATAGAGCGGGTTCTGACCCTCAATGTCGCGGGCACTCACGTCGTTGCCGATTGTGAAGCCGACGAGTCTCATCCTCGGCGAGATCACCAGCGCAAGCTCGGGCTCGGGCACACACCAAAGTGTGTCGCGACGGACCCGGATTGCGGCCCCGGGGCCGACCACGCGTGAAGGGGTCGCTTTGAAGAACAGTTCGGGGCGCGGGGCGCTGTAGACGAGGTCGTAGAACGACCCTCCCGACTCCGATTCCTCGACCCGGGCGACCTTACTGCGCTCATACGTGACGCCCGCCCCCCAGACTTCCTGCCGGTCGATCGGCGCGAAGAGGCTGACCGACGCGAGCGGGAGCGTCTCCCCTGCCTGCGAGGCCCAATCTTTCGCCATCCGGCCCGGGTCTTCGGCGTGGAGCAGTTCTTCAAGGACCGCCCCCGACGGCCCGATCGGGCGGACGCCGAGATCGGTGAGTTCGCCGACGCGCGGCCTGGGGTCGGAAAGCGTGGAAAACTTACAAAGCCGCATGGTAGGACGATCTCCAGGACGAGAGGGTCGAGTTCGAAGCCCCTTGTGGATAATCCCCTGAGTCGGTCTGGTCAAGCGGGACGCTTTATTGTTCATTAGATTGCGAAGGGCCGAAACGCCCCGAGACCTCGCGAGCGCCCCAAGAGTCTGCCTCAAGTTTTGCATGCCCGCCGGTCGATCAATGGGAGGAATAGCGATCGCTGGCGGCCAGCTGGACGGGCGCGGGATGCTGGGGGAGCGAGGGATGCTAGAGCGGGTTGTGGTGATCGGACACGGAGCGGTGACTTGCCTGGGACGCGACATGGACGCGACCTGGAGCGGCCTGCTCGCGGGCCGATCGGGCCTCAAGAGGCACGACTCGCTCGACCTCGACCGCTTCCTCCGTGATGTCGGCGGCATGGTCGAGGGCTTCAACCCCGGCACACCCGACGAAGAGGCGTCAGTCTCGAAGCTCGAAGCGAAGTCGATCCACCTCGCGATGGCCGCCGCACGGATGGCCTGGGCCGACTCGGGCCTCGATGCGCTCGAGTCAGGCGTGGCCTATGATCCGCATCGCGTCGCCGTGTCGATCGGCTCAGCGTTTGGCGGGCAAGACCTATTGGAACTGGAGATCGGCCGAGCGGCGAGGCGAAAGTCGCTCGCCTACGGGCCGTATCTGGTTCCTGGGTTGATCATCAATCAATCCTCCGGGCAGGTCTCGCAGGGCCTTGGGCTGTTCGGTCCGAGCGTCTCGCCGGCTAACGCCTGCGCGGCGGGGGGCCACGCGATCGCCATGGGGGCGATGTTCCTCCGCTCAGGCGAGGCCGACTTCGCCGTCTGCGGCGGGGCTGAGAGTGCCTTCACCCCACCGATCATGAACGGGTTTGCGACAATGAAGGCCCTCGCCCATCGACGACTCGGCGACAGGTCGCACGAGGATGCCTCGCTGGCGAGCCGGCCGTTCAGCGTCGATCGCGGTGGGTTCGTAATGAGTGAGGGTGCGGCGATCCTCGTCCTGGCGACCGAAACGGCGGCGCGGCGGTTGGGGTTGCCCGTTCAGGCCGAACTCATAGGCTGGGGGATGAACTCTGACGGGCACCACATGACGTCCCCGAATCGCGACCGGATCGTGCACCTGTTGCGTCGGACGCTCGCGACGGCCGGGGTTCGCCCTGACCAGGTTGATTATTACAACGCGCACGGCACGAGCACGGTTGTGAATGACAAGGTGGAGACCGAGGTCGTCAAGGAGGTTTTCGGCGACCATGCCCGGCGGATGCCGGTCAGTTCGATCAAGGGGGCGGTAGGACATGCCCTCGGGGCGGCGTCGGCGATCGAGGCTGCGGCTTGTGTCCGCTCGCTGCTCGACCAGGTGATGCCTCCCACGATCAATTACTTACCCGATCCCACGCTTGACCTCGATTTCATACCCAATCACGCCCGACCGGCACCGCTGGAGGTCGTGATGAGCGCCTCTTTCGGATTCGGCGGCACCAATAACGCCTTGCTCTTTAAGAGAGGGGACCATGATTAACCCGATCTTGCAGTCCGAACTCGCCGACTCTGTGCGGGCCATCGCGCGAATTCCGTCGAATGTGCCGGTAACGGCGGAAAGTCGGCTCGTCGAAGACCTCGGGATCGACTCGCTCGACCTCGTGAGCATCGTCCTGACCGCACAGGAGACCTACGGCGTCGCGATCGACGAAGACGACGTGGCCGAACTTCGGACGATGGCCGACCTGGTCGTGTATGTCGACCGCCGACGGAATGCAGCGGCGGCTTGACCGAAGTCGGGGGGCCTCTCCGACCGATGATAGTTGAGTTTAAGTATCGCGGCATCGCCGCGAGAATCCACGGCGTCCCACAGGATGTGGGGCGGGCCTGGCCAAGGACGGAACCATGTGGCAACGCTGGATGATCGTGCACAAGGTCGTGCTGAAGACGGTTTTACCCGTCCTTCGGCGCTTGCCGCACCGCGTCTCCGTGGCGCTGCTGGGGGCGATGGGCCGGCTCGACCTGCTGCTCGTCCCGAATCAGGCCAAGAAGTATGAGACGGCCGTCGCCGAGGCGGCCGAGCGGCTCGGTTGCTCGTGGGACGTCAAGGACGTAAGCCGCAAGCTCTCCCGCCATACTTACCGCTGGCGGGCCCGCGACTTCCTCCTCGACGGCCGGTCCGACCGCCAGATCGCACCCTGGTTCAAAGTGATCGGCCGCGAGCATCTCGATGCCGCCGTCGCCAAGGGCCAGGGCGTGGTGCTGCTCGCAAACCACTTCGGATCGCACTTACTCACGTCGCACTGGCTCTTCCGCCAGGGGTATCCACTCCGGTGGTTTTCCGAGAGGCCGCGCAACGTCTCGAAATACATGACCAAGCAATTTCAGACCGACGGCCCGCTCGGCCAGGCCCGGATGTTTATCTCGCGACGTTCGACCCCTGCCGACGCCGCGTCGTCGATCCTCCGCGCTGGGCGAGCCCTGAACGCGGGGCTGCTCGTCAAGGTCGCCTGCGACGTGCGATGGTGCGGCACCCACACCGCCAACGCCTCGTTCCTGGGCCGTCCGCTCAGCTTCTCGAAGACCTGGGTCAGCCTCGCGGCGATGTCGGGCGCGGCCGTCTTGCCGGTCTTCTGCCGGATCGAAGAGGACGGGATCTACCACCTCGAATTCCTCCCGAGCTACCACGTCCCGAAAGAGGTGGGACGGACCGGCCAGGATTCGTGGTGGGTGCAGAACGCCCTGAATGTGGTCGAGGATCGGGTCAAGCACTATCCCGAGCAGAGCAACGACTACTTCTTCTGGGGTGAGGTTGAAGAGCAAGTCGCTTGATCGATTGGGCTTGCCCCGTCGGAAATTACGGTGTAGACCTCCGTCCAAGCGGAAGGGATGCCGCCTCAGGTCTTGAGGACGAACGGATGGCTGAACTGGATCTACTGGACCACGCTCCCTCAGCCCGATGGCGGACGTGGTGGCCCTGGTTGGTAATCCTCCTCACGGTCTTCCCCGCCGTCTGGCACGTCGCGGTCTTTCCCAACGACCTCGACCCCGAATTCCCGATGGTCGAGCGGCCGACCTTCAACCGGATGCCGCCGCCCGCCTATCGACTCGCCGAGCCGGGCGACACGATCGACCGGGTCGCGATCTATCTCTCCGCCATCGGAGCCTCGCTCGCCGCGATCGGCCTGCTCAGGTCGCGGGGACGTCTTGCCCTCTGGCCTGCCGCCGGGGCGCTCGCGCTCGCTTCGCTCTGGTACGCCTCGACCCCCGGCCCGACCTTTGACGGTTGGCACGGTCTCGGCTGGCGGGCGATCTGGGATGGTCGCGTCCCAAGTCGAGAGCGGCTCGCCCTCTCAGTCGCTGCGATCGGCCTGGCTGCGGTCGTGATCGCAAACCTGGTGCGTGGTCCCCGAGGATTGTGGAGCCGTGCCCGGGCGTTGAAGGTGCGTGCCCTGCTCGGTCTTGCGGCTTGCCTTGTGATCGCCCGTCAGTTCGAGGTCCCCGGAGTCGAGCCGGTGGGCTACTGGCCACGCTGGTCGTTCGTCTGGGGCGTGCTCGCCTTTGACCTTGCCCTGCTGCGGTGCGTGGCGAGTCAGAGACAGTTAACGATCCGTCGACGGCTGGCCTGGACGCTCGCCGGTGCGGTAACTACGGCCGTGCTGCTGATTGGAGGCGTCTGGGTCTCGTGGTACCACCGGCCACTCGACCGACTGCGCGAGGTCGACAAGGATCGGCTCTATATCTCGGCGATGCCGACCTATCGCGGGCTGGAGCTTGCCCACGACCGGCACCACTTCAAGACCATCATTAACATCTTCCCCGAAGACACCTCGCAACGGAGCGAGATCCTGCCTGACGAGCACCGGTTTGTCCGCGAGCACGGCATTCGGTACATCGAAGCCTCAGCGCGGGACAACGACTCCGACGAGTTCCTCGAGATGTGCCTCGGGATCGCCCGCGACCCCGATTCCTGGCCGATCCTGCTCCACTGCCACGGCAGCATGGACCGGTCTCCCGGCTGGATGGGGATCTATCGGTTCGTCGTACAGGGACGTCCGCTCGACGAGATTCTCCGGGAGATCGAGGTCCATCGCGGCTACCGGCCGAAGGCGTCGATCACGCTTCTCTACAACCGCGTGCTTGAGCCCAGGGCCGCCGAGCGTTATCGGGCCGACCCGACCGCGACGCTGTTGAGGGCCTGCGCGCACGGGGTGGCGTTGGTCCCCTATCCTCCCCGCAAGGCGTCCACGCTCTCGCGAGTGGGTGATGCCCCGAGACGACCATGACCCGAGTCATCGCGAACGTCGAGACGTCCGGGGGTGTCAGCCTGGACGCGTGCCCGACGACCTTGACACTCTGGCAGCGATCGCTAGAGTTGTCCGGCGTCTCTAGCCGACCTCAATCCCGTTACCTCGGCCCCCTTCCTATGACCCCGACAACCTCTTCCCTGAGCGCGGCCTCGCGACGGACTAGCCCCCCTGTCATCAGCAGCCTCATGCAGGCTGCGCTGGCGAATCCGGCCTTGATCTCGCTCGCCGCAGGGTTTGTCGACCAGGAGAGCCTGCCCGCAGAGGCAACCGCGCGGGCCGTGGCCGAGGTGCTGGCCCATCCGGTTGATGGCCGTCGCGCGCTTCAGTATGGGACGACCGGGGGAGACGCTTCGCTCCGATCCGAGATCATCCGCCTGCTCGAACACGGCGAAGGGGTGGCTCGCGGGGCGTATGAGCACGTCATGCCGCGAGTGGTCGTAACTCAGGGATCGCAGCAGCTTCTCTACCTCGTCGCCGAAGCCCTTCTCGACCCGGGCGATATCGTCCTCGTCGAGTCTCCGACTTACTTCGTCTTCCTGGGCGTGCTCGAAACCCGGGGTGCCCGCGCGATCGGCGTGCCGGTCGACGACGGCGGGATGCGGCTCGACGCCCTTGAAGCGACTCTCGCAGAGATCGAGGCTCGGGGCGAGCTCGACCGCGTCAAGCTGATCTACACAATCTCCGAGCACTCGAACCCGACCGGCCTGAGTCTGGCCGAGGATCGGAGAGGGCCGCTGGTCGAACTAGCCAAACGCTGGTCGAAGCATCGGCCGATCTACATCCTCGAAGACGCTGCCTATCGCGGCCTGAGCTATATCGACGCCCCCGAACCGCACAGCGTCTGGAGCTTTGACGCGACCGGCGACACCGTCATCCTGGCGCGGACGTTTAGCAAGACATTCAGCCCGGGGATGAAGACCGGCTTCGGCGTCCTTCCCGAAGCGCTCGTGCGGCCGATCCTGGGGTTGAAGGGGAACCACGACTTCGGGTCGTCTAATCTCAATCAGATGGTCCTCGCCAGACTGCTCGCCGACGGGTCTTATGCCCGCCAGGTTGAGCGGCTTAAGGGACTGTATCGGGCCAAGCGAGACGTCATGCTGGCGGCCCTTGAAACGCACTTCGGCGGGACCGACAGTACGGTGCGCTGGACGGTGCCGGCGGGGGGGCTGTTCGTCTGGTTCAGCGTGCCCGAAGGGGTCGACCTCGGCCCGCTCGGCTCGGTCTGGGCGAGGTGTCAGGAGGAAGGCGTCCTCTACGTGCCAGGTCAATATGCCTTCGCGAACGAGCCGATGGCCCCCGAGACCAATCACGCTCGACTCTGTTTTGGGGTTCCCGAAGAGACCGATCTTTATGAAGGGGTCCGCCGCCTGGCGACGGCTCTGGCCGAGTGTCTTGACCCGGTCGCCTGACGGGTCATTGTCGAACCGGACGGAACCGGCCGACGGGTGAGGGGTGGGCGGTTGGCAGGGATGCCGAGGAGGTTCGGGTGCGGTTCGGAATCCTCCAGCGCTACGTGATGGGCGAGGTGCTCCGCGCGTTCCTACTTTCGCTCACGACGATCGTGATCGTGTTCGTGCTCTTTATCGTGATGACCGAGGCGACCCGCAATGGCCTTTCCCCACGCGATATCGTCGCGCTGATCCCTTACGTGATCCCCGGCAGTTTGCCTTACACGGTCCCGGTCTCGTTGCTGTTCGCGGTCACGGTCGTCTACGGCCGGCTCGCGGGAGACAACGAGGTGATCGCGGTCAAGACGGCCGGCCTCAGCGTCTGGACCGTGCTCTGGCCGTCGATCTCGCTCGGGCTCGCCGTGAGCATGGCTCTCGTGGTCGGGTCGCGAACTGTGATCCCGATGGCCAACACCCTGGCCTTTCGGGTGATGATCAAGAACTATGAAGACGGCTTTTATAAATATCTGAAGAAGGAACGAGAGTTCAACAACCAAAAGTGGCCGTTCCTGATCCAGATCAAGGATCTTGAAGGTCGGGTGATGATCGGGGCCACCTTCAAGCACCGCGCCGCGAAACGGATCAAGCCGCCCGAGCCCGGAGATCCGGTCGATCCGATTTTCGACACGATCATTCAGGCCAAGCGCGCGACGATCGAGTTTGATGTGCTCCATGACCTGGCGCATGTCTATCTCGATGGGGCTGACATTCAGCAGATGGCGAATCTGGAGAAGAAATCGAAGGACGATCGCGCCGGGGGGGCAGTCGATGTGGAGGCCTCGCCGGGGTCGGTCTTCGTTATCAACGACAGTCAGTTCGACATTCCTCTGCCCGAAGACTTCAAGAAGCCGCTAGAGAAGCGCATCCAGCAGATGACCGATGCCGAGCTCGAGGTGAGGCTGGCCGACAATCGCGACAAGATCCGGCTCGAGCGGAAGCGGCAGGCCTATTCCGCCAGCCTTTGGATCGGCTCGGGCCTCCCCTCGCGGGTTGACTGGCCGGGCTTCCAGATCGCTTTCATCGACTACCAATCTTGGGAGCAGAAGAGCAACGAATATGAGACCGAGCGGCAGATGCGGACTGCGATGGCCTGCGGCAGCTTCTTCTTCGTCTTCCTCGGCAGCCCCGTCGGGATCCGATTTGCGCGGCGCGACTTTTTGTCTGCATTCATCACCTGCTTCGTGCCGATTATTCTCATTTACTATCCGCTGATGCTCGGCAGCGTGAATCTCGGTAAGGACGGGCTCATGAACCCGATCCTTGCCCTTTGGATCGGCAACCTTGTCTTGCTGCTGCTCGCCCTTTTGACCTTGCGGCCCGTGTTCAAGCACTGATCCCGACCGACGGAGCCGATGATGCGTATCCTCGACAGAGAGCGATTCTGGGCCTTCGCCAAGGCTTATTGCATCTGCTTCGTCGCGCTCGTCGGCCTCTACGTGGTGATCGACGCCTTCACCAACGTCGACGAATTCGCCGAGGTCTCTGAGAGCACCGTCGAGCTGTTCAAAAACATGGGCTGGTATTACCTCATCAAGATGAGCATGTTCTACGATCGGCTCTGCGGCGTTATCACGATGATGGCCGCAATCTTCACCGTGACCTGGATGCAGAAGAACAACGAGCTTCTCGCCATGCTCGCGGCCGGTGTCAGCACCATGCGGGTGATCCGGCCAGTCCTGATCTCGTCGGTGCTGGTCAGCGGGCTTGCTGTGGTCAATCAGGAATGGATCATGCCTCGGATCGCCGAGGACCTCCAGAAGTCCCCCGACGACGACGGCGTCCGCGCGGTGATGGTGACCACTCGCCGCGACACCAAAGACGTGACGCTCTCGGGCGGAGGGATGGCCGACCGGTCGTACAAGACGGTCATCAACTTCAGCGCAACGATCCCTGTGAGCGTCGCTGAAGAACTGCTCGAAGTCCAGGCAAACCAGGCCCGCTACATCCCCCCCACCGCCAACACCCCTCTCAAAGGCGGCTGGCTAATGCACGGGGCCCGACTCGTCACTCAGCCGACGAGTGGAGAATACAAGCGAGTGCTTACCAAGCTTGATAGCCTCAAAGGCTTCCAGTTGCCGATGGTCATCAACGAAGCCAAGCAAGTGATCGACGCGGCCGGGCCGCTCCCGGGAGATATCTACTTCCTCAAGACCGACCTCACCTTCGATGCCGTCACTCGCAGCCGCCAGTGGTATCAATTCGCCAACTCTCGCGACCTGGTCGTTGCCCTACGTGAACCTTACAACAAGCCTGAGTGGACCGACATTGAAGTCTTCCTCCACACCCGGATGATCCGACCTCTCGCCAGCCTCGCCCTTCTGGGACTCAGCCTGCCGCTCGTGCTCGGCGGGCAGGGCCGGAACATGTTTATCAATTTGGGCTTCTCGCTCGCGACATCGGGCCTGTTCTACGCCGTATCGTTCATGTCCCAATATTTCGGAACGAGCGGGGCCATCAGTCCCGAGCTCGCCGCCTGGATTCCGCTGATCGGCTGCGGGACCATCGCCGTTGCTCGTTGGGACACGATCCGTAGCTGACACTTTGCTTATGGTCAGACAGGTCGCAGGCAGGTGGGTCGGGTCTCGAATCTAAAGCAATCCCAGCCCCCACCACTTGTGTGGGTAGGTCAGCCGGTCTGAACCCCTCATCCTTTCCCTCGCCCAAACAAGGGGAGAGGGACGGACGGGGCGTTACCGCAGTCTGCTTGATACGAATTGAACCGATGTCGGCTCGTGATCCGGCTTCGATTACATCACGGGCTTTGCGACGGTCCGCTTCTCGATCGAGGGGGGAGTGACCTTAGCCGCAGGCTCGGCCTTCTTCTCGTCGGCCTTAGCGACCGGGGGGCGTTTGACGGTCGCTCTCGCGTCATCGGGCAGACCGTTCATGAACGAGAGGGTCACGGCGAGGCCGCCTATCGTCGAACATCCGAGCCAGCAAAGTAAGCGAGCCAACATGGTGACACTCCTGAGCGCGTCTCTGTCGAAGACAAATAATGAGGATCACACCGAGGCACGATCAACACGGGTTGACGAGCAACAGAGGATGCAATTGTCCTTTTCACTAAAGGAATTGGTGTGCCTGAACGTGCAATGTTGACACACCACTTCGTTCGATTTGCATTAACCATTGTGTTGACATGAGTTATGAGAAAAGTTTCTTGAGCCGCTTCGATGAGACGCAGGCTTTTCTTGCCCAAAATCGAGGCAAGACGCATGATTTATCGTGCAGTCTGACCGTGCGCAACGAACAACCGCCGGCCCCTCGAAGGGGGTCGGCGGCCGGGAGAGTGGAGTCGAATTTCGGCGGGTCGGGTCGTCCTCAGAAGAGGAGGATCACGTCGAATGCCAGGGTGAGCTGGCTGTTGCGGGTGCCGTCGTTGTACGGCTTGACGAATTGCGAATAGTCGTATCGAGCTTCGGGGCGAATCCAGAGCCAAGGCTTCGGCTTGTAGATCAGGCCGACGGTGTGCTCGTAGAAGTTACCACCGGTGGTCCCGGTACGGATGCCGGAGCCGTCGAAGAAGACTTCGGTCCGATAGACGCCGGTCAACTTGTCGTTGAAGCTGTAGAGCAGCCAGGTGCCGACACTGTACCAGCCCACGTCTTGACGGCGGAGCTTGCCGTTGACGAACGGGACACCCTTTTCCCAGCTCTGGTCAGTCTCGAAGACCTGGGTGAGCTTGTCGCTCCACTTGTGGGTGATTACGGTCGTGAAGAGCGACCGCCAGTCGCGGCCATACTCTGTGTTCCGGCGTCCGGAGAACTGCGGAGGGGTGATGGGGGTGCCGGTCGGCTGGATGTTCTGGACGGTCGGGACGAAGCTGGGGAACTGGTCCGGGCCGCTGATGAAGGTGACGGCGAGGTTTGTCTTGTCTTCATTGAAGGTATAGTTAACACCGCCAATATAACCGTAGTTATACCGCTGATCGAAGATGCGGTCCCAGCCGTTGATCACGCCGTTGTAGACGTTGAGCTTGTCGGTCACGTGGAGCGTGCTGAGCGCCCCGAAGTGGGTGAACGGTTGGCCGTAGTTGAACATGAGCGGCACGGAGAGGAGTGGGCGAGAGATCGCCGGGACCTGTTCATAGCCGGCCAGGGTGTAGAAACGGCCACCCTTGATGTCGAGGCCGCCCTTGGTGATGATCGGGAGGTGAACCTCGCCGTAGAACTGGGCGGGGTCATACCCAGAGAAGCGGCCGGAGCGATTCTCAGTGTCGCCGATACCCCGAGTGTGGTTGAACGTCCAGTCATTACCGTAGAGGTTGTCGAACCGGAAGCCGAAGTTCACCTCGTCGTTCTGCTCGAGCGGACGCTCGAAGATGAGGTAATACTGGTTCCCCATCCACTGGTTGGCTGTATAGTTTGGGTTGACGCCGAAGTTCTGGCCGTTCTTCGGGACGCCGTTGGTGTTGCCGGTGTAGCTGTTCTGGATCCATCCGTAGATCTTGAGCTTCGAGTCTTCGAGGCCGAGGACCTTGGTCAAGAAGAGAGGGTCGGTCTTGGGGGCCGCCGCTTCTTCCTTCTTTTCCTCAGCGTTCGAGCCGCCGCCGCCGCTGTCGCTGGCCGCTCGCGGAAGGCTGAGGTCGGTCGCATTCGCGTCACTGGAAGGACTGCCGGCGTCGCCGATGGGGACCGGCAGGGACGCGGCCGGGCCGACGGGCACAGGGGCGATCACGACGGGCGGTGTCGGCGGTGTCGGCGGTGTCGGCGGTGTCGGCGGTGTCGGCGGTGTCGGTCGCTGGAGATCGCCAGGCGCGGCCTGGACTCGACGGACTGCGTCGCGAGGGGCCGAAGTCCCTCGGGCGTTGCCACTCGTCGAAGGGGAATTGCTCTGGGCCCGCGCCTCGACGCAGGTGACCGTCGCGACTAGCGCAACAACCCAACTTATAAGCCGATTGGGGCTTTTCATGCGTTTCATCCTGAAATTCTCCGTTCCAATCCTTCGGAACTGACCCACTCTTCCAGTGGATTCACTCTGATCTCAGACCCGTTGCCTGGAACCCCCGCATCGGAGGTTGTTGTCAAGGGGTTGAGTCACATATGGTATCGGATCAATTCGTCATCGAACTGAACGGGATCGGACGAATTCTCAGATCGTCACGATCTTGAGACAATACGCGGACTTTTCGGCCGCAACGTCTGTAACGGTCAGACAATACGCGCGCAAGAAAAAGCCGGTCGATTAGAGTCCACCGGGGCTAGCCACCTCTCCCATGGCTGCCCTGGTTTATCTAATCGACCGGCTTAGATCAGGTCGTCGGGCCGACCCGCGATTGGGATCGAACGCGACGCCGTGTAAGAAGGGCGAGCGGGGGGGTCGTGCGAGGCAACCCGCTCGCCCTGTGGCGGTTGTCCAACCCGGTTGCCCGGGAAGGCCGTCGCCGGAGGGATGGTTCCTATGTCTTGTTGGGGGCGTCACTCGATTCGACCTGAACCTCGTCGCGACGACCCTTGTTTAGGATTTTGGTCAGATCGTTCAGCATTTCATTCTGACGCCAGAGCAATAAGGCAAAGGTCATGCCGCAGTCTTTTTACGAGCGATTGCAAGACCTGTTTATTTCCCGAAGTAGATAGACGTCAGTATCTTAGGTAAGTCCAATTATTGGAAACAATCGTAGATCGTCTCTCAATCTTCATCCGTTACCGTTGATCTTGCTCGGCCTGTCTGACAATAAAAAGGGCAACGACGCCTAGCCCTTATGCAGCCTGTCGAAAGTCGAGAGATTCCATGAACCTGGCGACAATCGGGATAATCGCGGGGAGTCTCGAACGGGCATGCCTGGCCTGGGAGACGGAGGGGAATTTTGATCCTCTTTCCCGATGGCTCTCACGCCAAGTGACAACAGATGGATGCCCGAAACTCCTTGCGATTGAAGACTGGGGGCCGTCGATCCACCGCCTGCACGCGTCCCAAGGTCGCCGCCCGGGCTGGCCAGAGGCCGAGCGGACAAGGGTTGAAGGCTGGTTCGCCCGGCTGATCCATTTCTCCCGACCTGATGGCTCGACAATGTTTGGCCCGCGCGGCAAGGACCGCGATCGCACGGCCTGGCTCAAAGAAGGTGTCGCCATCGCGAGCGACCCGTCGCTAGCGTCGGTCGTCGACCGCTGGTTCCCTAGCGCAGCGATCCTCAAAGGACAGCCTTCCCCTCCCCCCTTGCCCGCAAGGTCGGAGACCGACCAAGTACTCGCGATGCTCCGGCCCGACTGGACGGCGGAGGGAGACTGGGTCGCGATCGACCAGCGCGGTCCTGCGTCACCTTGTCGTGTCGAAGTGGCGGGAGACGGCCGTCCGTGGATCTCGGGAGATTGGTCAACCGCCGGAACCGCCGGAACCGCCCGGCCGACGAGCTGGACGACCGGTGCCTATGCCGACGCCCAGGAATGGTCCTTTCGCGCGGGGTCGACGAAGATCATGCGGACGGTCGTTTTGCTTCGCTATCGCAAGGTAGCGCTGATTGCACAACAGGAGGAAGGCCCGCCGGCATCCGCCTTCCGGCTGCCCCTGGCGGCGGGAACAACGACCGCTGCCGTCGCCGAGCAGCGATCTCTGACTCTCATACGCGGTCGCGCGAAGGCCCGACTGATCCCGCTCGGCCTACCCACCCTGCCCTACGAGACCGACAAAGGTTCGTTGTCGATCGAGGGAGATGAAGCCGTCCTAAGCGGGCCAGGGGTCGGTCGTCGACGATGGCTGCCGATGCTGCTTTCGTGGGGAAAACCACCGAGCCAGTGGCGGACCTGCACCGTCACCGAGAAGTCGGAGACGTGCCGCCCGGAGGTCGCTTTCGGCGCGCGTGTTGCTTGGGGAAGTGGGGACGATGGTCTCCTCATCTATAGGAGCCTCGGTCCCCCGGCCTTGCGGGTCGTGCTCGGCTACCAGACCCGCGCCCGATTCCTCATTGGCCGATTTACGCCCGAGGGGAACGTCGTGCCCCTTTTGACGCTCGTTTGACGTCATTAGGAATAGTTGATGACAAAAATTCATTGATGTGACGTGCCCACCACGATTCGAGATAACTGGGCAGGCAAGCTTGACCGACGAATTGTGGCCTATCCCGACCGGCGTTCAGGATCAATCACGTACCGTTTGTGAAAGGACGATAAAAAGAGAAAGAATTCGTGCTCTTTACATAGAGAGTAGTAATTTGATACAGTCCCATTGCTCTTCCATCTCTTTTGTCTGTCCAATACGTGCGATCGAATCCGTAGTCTTCATTAAGTAGCTTATCTTGCCTCTCAAAGGCACGATAATGCTTTTAGTCGATCGACACACCCTCCCGTGTCGTGATGTTTCGTTTCTGTGAAAAAGACGTCCAGACAGAAGGTTTTGTCAATGCGCGCTCTTCGGTTGATCAACGCGGGAGGATTCATCCTCAGCATGGCCCTCTCGGGAAGCTTTGTCGCCCTCTCGAGTGGATGCGACGACGGAAAGAAGGAGAACACGGTTGTGCCCGCGACAGACCCGGCCAAACTTCAAGTGGAGAAAGACGCCCGAGAGAAGTTCATGAAGGAAGCTGCCGCAGGCAAGAGCAAGAAGTGATCGTGATAGCACATTGAGACTCCCGAGCCAGACACCTCGGGAGAATTCCCCCACGGCCGATAGGCCGCATTTTTCCGTGTCTGATTTTTTGATCGGTATGATTTTTTTCTTCTTTCGATTGAGGTGTATGAGAATGCGTACGTCCCTGAAGCGTGGATTCACGCTGATTGAACTGCTGGTGGTTATCGCAATCATCGCCGTCCTGATCGCCCTCCTCCTCCCGGCCGTGCAGGCGGCCCGCGAGGCGGCCCGTCGGGCCCAGTGCGTCAACAACCTGAAGCAGCTCGGGTTGGGCATGCACAACTATCATTCCTCCATCGACAAGTTCCCCCTGGGCAAGTCGAAGGGCATGAACAACGTCGGCAGCTACGGCGGATGGACCGATTGGAGCAGCCAGGCGATGATGCTCCCGTACATGGAGCAGGCTCCCCTCTTCAACTCGATCAATTTTAACTTCCTTGGTGGTTACGACATCGCCGGGAACATCAACTCGACGGCCTGGAACACCAAGATTAGCGGTTTCCTCTGCCCGTCCGACGGCAACGCCGGCAGCGGTGCCGGCAGCAACAACACCAACAGCTATCGCGGTAGCATCGGCACGACCACCGATGTCAACTCGTACTACAACGGAAATTCGACCGGCGTCTTCGCCTATGTTGTCAGCTTCGGCCTCCGCGATATCACCGACGGATCGTCGAACACCATCGCCTATGCCGAGTCGCTGGTCGGAGACGCGTCCACTCTCGCCGGTAAAAAGGGCAACGGCGTGACCGGCGTCGGCAGCGCCGGCGGTGGCCAGTTCCTCGACGCTTCGGGTCTACAGGGTTCGACGAACAACGTCGCGGTCATCTCGGCCCTCCAGGCGTGTAGTGCGGCCAACAAGTCCGGTACCAACGTTAGCAACAATGTCGGCAATCGTTGGGGCTGGGGTGCGACCTCACACACTCTCTTCAACACGGTCGCGACGCCAAACACCCAGTACGGCTTCAACTCCTGCCGGGTCGGCTGTGGCGGTTGCGGTGTGGATGACGGTATCTTCTCGAACTCCCAGAGCAGTCACTCTGGTGGCGTAAACTGCCTGCTGGCCGACGGCAGCGTCAAGTTCATCAAAGATTCCATCAACATGCAGACCTGGATGGCCCTCGGCACCCGGGCCGGCGGCGAAGTCATCAGCTCAGACTCCTACTGATCCAGTAGAGTTCTCACCGCGAACGCCGGGTGTGTGCCTATCGCACGCCCGGCGTTCGCGTTTCCACGAGCCCGATTCCCATGCGTCGAAACCTGCTCGTCCTTGGGCTGACGGCCGCCCTCCTAGCCTGGCCGATGGTGCGGGCCGTCGAGGGTTGGCGGTTTCGGGTCGACGTCCGTCGCGCCGAGGCCGAGTTGAACTCGGGCCAATTCGCATCGGCAAGATCGATCCTCGTCCGCCTCACCTCGCGATGGACTGGTCGCGGCGAGCTCGAATATGGGCTGGGGATCTGCGAAGCGGCAGAGGGACGGGTCGACGAGGCCCTGGCCGCCTGGTCGCGAATCCCGACCGATGCGCCAGAAGCAATCGCCGGTGCGATGCAGCGAGGTCGGCTCGCGTTTGATCACGGTCGGTTCTCCATCGCCGAAGAGAGTTTTAAAGTCGCCGCGAGTTCGACAGATCGTCGGGCCATCGAGGCGCGACAACTCCTTGGCAAACTCCTCTGGTTCTCGGGACGGGGCGACGATTTTCGCCGTCTCTTGCGGGAAGGCTGGGCGCGATCGACCGACCCCGCTGCCACGCTCCGGCTTCTCTGGCAACTCGACGCCGACGCCCACCCTGTCGTCGCGGTCGGCGAGAGTCTTGACAGTGCCGCTGCCGAAGCCCCCGATGACGACCGCGTCTGGCTCGGCCGTGCTGACCTCGCGACCCGCTCGGGCCGATTCCAGGAGGCCGACGATTGGCTGACGCGGTGCGAGCAGCGTCGCCCTAAAGATCCAGCAGTCGCGTTCGCGCGGCTCGATTGGGCCGTGGCGTCAAATCGTCCCGACATCGCCGCGCGGGCCTTGCCGCGTCTGACCGCCGACCGACTCACGCCTGCAAAGGTTGTTGCTCTCCGCGCCTGGTTCGCCTCGCGCCGTGGCGACGAACCGGCCGAACGTGCCGCCCTCACCAATCTGCTGGCCCTCGACCCCGGCGACTCGGCCCCGCTCGAACGGCTCGCCGAATTGGCCTCCAAGGCCGGTCAGGCCGACCTCGCGGCGCAGTTTCGCCGCCGCAAGGCGGAAGTCGACCGAACACGCGAGGGCTATCGCAAACTGATAATCGAGGCCGACCTCACTTCCCACTTCGCCGAACTGGCCCGGCTCGCCGAGTCGCTCGGCCGTCGTTTCGAGGCGAGGGGCTGGTGGACCATCCTCTCTCGTCGAGGCGGAGACGACTCTGAGGCCCGCACCGCGATCGCCCGGCTCGATCGCCCTGAGCCCCCTGAGCTCGGTCGGACACTCGCCAGCCTCGTAGCTGAGGTGGCACCCTCGATCTCACCGACGCGGGCCGTGGTCGAACGGAATTCATTTCCCATCTTCGTCGACGACGCCGAGACGTCGGGCCTCCGGTTCCGCTTTGAGAGTGGCCGGTCGGACCTACGTCAGCTCCCCGAGACCATGAGCGGGGGCGTCGGCCTGCTCGACTTCGACGGCGACGGCTGGCTCGACGTTTACGCCGTCCAGGGCGGCCCCTTCCCGCCCGTCCTCGGTGCCCCGAACAGAGATCGCCTCTTCCGCAACAAACGCGACGGCACCTTCGAGGACGTCTCCGAGCGCTCTGGAATCTCCAGATTGCCCGGTGGATATGGCCACGGTGTCGCGGTCGGCGACTATGACAACGACGGCCAGCCCGATCTGTTCATCACCCGCTGGCGTTCCTACGCGATCTACCACAACCGGGGCGACGGCACCTTCGAGGACGCCACCGCGAGACTTGGCCTCGGTGGTGATCGCGAATGGCCGACCTCTGCCGCGTGGGCCGACCTCGACGGCGACGGCGATCTCGACCTCTACGTCTGCCACTATCTCGCCTGGGACCCCGCCAAGCCGAAGGTCTGCCGCTCGCCCGACGGCAAGTCGAACACCTACTGCGACCCCCGCGACTTCGAAGCCCTACCCGACCATGTCTTTCGAAATGACGGGGCTAGGTTCGTCGACGTGACGGCTGAGTCAGGGATCGTTGATCGCGACGGCCGGGGCCTGGGCGTCGTCGCCGCTGATCTCGACGGCGACGGCAAGACCGACCTCTTCGTTGCCAACGATACTACGGCCAACCTGCTTTTCCGCAATCTCGGCGGCTTCAAATTTCGCGAGGAGGGAACCGAGGCGGGCGTGGCTGCGAACGCCAGCGGCGGCTATCTCGCGGGCATGGGCATCGCCTGCGGAGACCTCGACGGCGACGGCCTGATCGACCTGGCCGTCACCAACTTCTTCGGCGAGTCGACCACCTTCTACCACGGACTCGGCGGCGGCCAGTTTGCCGACCACACTGCCGCCATCGGCCTCGCCGCCCCGACCCGCTTCCTGCTCGGATTCGGCATCGCCTTCCTCGACGCCGACAACGACGGCCGCCTCGACGTGGCGATCGCCAACGGCCACGTCAACGACTACCGCCCGAGCGTCCCCCACGCCATGCCCGCGCAGCTCTTGCTCGGCACCGAATCCGGCCGCCTCGTCGACGTCTCCGACCGCGCCGGCCCCCCCTGGGGAGTCCCTCGCCTCGCTCGAGGCCTCGCCGTCGGCGACCTCGACAACGACGGCCGACTCGACCTGATTCTCGTCGACCAGGATGCTCCTCTCCCCTACTTCCACAATCGATCCACGGGCGGCCGCTCGCTGACGCTCAAGCTCGAAGGCACCAGATCGAACCGCGACGCCGTCGGTGCCGTCGTCACTCTCACCGCCGGAGGCCGTCCCAGGGTTGCTCAGCGTCTCGGCGGCGGCAGCTATCTCTCCGCGTCCGACCCCCGCCTCCACTTCGGCCTGGGCCAATCAGAAACGGTCGACAAGCTCGAAGTCCGCTGGCCCTCCGGCCGTGTCGTGATCTTCTCCGGCCTCAAGGCCGATCGCGGTTATCTCCTCCGCGAGGGAGATGCCGAAGCCAAGCCGCTCGGAGGATGGTCCGCGTCGGCGGCGAGCCACTGACTCCGGTGTTGTCGACGTGGCATCATGGGTCAAGGCCATCGAGAAGGATCTAACCGAAGCCGCTCCTCAACGACTCAAAGTTGGCCCGAGCGTGTGCGCGTCTCGACTCTCGCATGGCTATGGCTTGGCTTTGTCGCTCGACTGTGTCCTCGGGTGTCGCTTCCACCTTCGCCGGATGTCGCAGGTGTTATACTTCGGTGCTTCGGCAGGCGGTTCGGCCGAGGGCCCCGGGGCGCAGTCGCTTCGAGAAGGCAGGCGATCCGCCACCGCGTACGGGTGGCATCGCCGACGCTCGCCTCGAATAGAAGGTTGACATGCGGAAAACGACTCTGGCCTGGACGTTTGTGATTCTCGGGATGGCCTCTGTCCTTTTGCCCAGTTCGGCGAGGGCCGGCGCACGCTACTACACAATCGTCTTCGGATCGCAATCGACGCCCAAGCTCCTCCGCTATTGTCACACCTGGGCAACCTTCATCCGAGTCGTCGGCGAGGGCGACGACCCGAACGGTTTTCAGGTCTACCAGCACACGATCAGTTGGATGCCGGCCTCGCTCAATGTCAAAACATTCAGCCCGGTCGCGGAAAAGGGGGTCAACCTCGACTTATACGCGACACTCGACGTCGTGGCCAAGCACGGCGAGGGTGTGACGATCTGGGGGCCTTTTCAGATTGAACCGGAAGCCTACGAGCGGTCGTTGCGAGTCAAGGAGTCCCTCGACAGCGGCGCGATCCAGTATCGGGCTATCAGCTCGCAAAGAGACCTGGTGATGAGCGACTGCATCCATGCCGTCGCCTCAGTCGACCCCATCTTCGGCCGGGGCCACTATCCGCTGATCCGCATCGGCAAGCCGGCCTCACGTTTCATGGCGCGGCAGGTCGTGCTCCGCAGCGTCTACGATCAGTACGAGACCCAAGCGGCCTGGCTGATCCCCTGGCTAGGATTAGATCGCTACCCGATCGAGGTGATCCCCCCGCAGCAAATCCCCCGACGGAATTGCGTCCTCTGTCGTATTCCGGATTGATCCGGCGGGAAGGGGCGGAAGTAGAAAGGGGACAGTCTACTTTTGGGGCGTTTTAGCGAAAAACGGAGAACGTCCTCTTGCCTTCCCCCCGAGGGTCGTCATGCCGAGCACGGTTCATTTCCTCTCCGGCCTGCCGCGCAGCGGGTCGACGCTCCTCGCCAACATCCTCAATCGGAATCCGAGGTTCGAGGCCACGGCCACCAGCGGCATCATCGAGATCCTCTTTTTGGTCCGCAACCGGTGGGACTCGGTGCTCGAGTTCCAATCCGTGCCGGATCGATCCGAAAGCGACGCGGCGAAGGTTAGGGTACTCCGGGGAATTCTCGCTTCGTACTTCGACGAGGCGACCCGCCCGGTCATCTTCGACAAGTCCCGGAGTTGGCTCGCCCACCTGGAGATGGCCGAGAAGATCCTCGGACACCACGCCAAGGTGCTTGTCCCGGTTCGCGACGTCCGCGACGTTCTCGCCAGCTTCGAGAAGCTCTGGCGCGCCACGTCGGCCACCCGACAGGTCGCCCAAGAGGCGAGCCATTACTTCGATTTCCAGACCCTTGAAGGGCGCTGCAACGTCTGGATGCGGCCCGACCAGCCGGTCGGACTCGCTTACAACCGGATCAAGGACGCCCTCCATCGCGGCTTCCACGACCGCCTGCATTTCGTCCGATTCGAAGATCTGACGGCCTCGCCCGAGACGACCCTCGCCGAAATTTACCACTTCCTCGAAGAGCCTCCGTTCCGCCACGATTTCGACCGCGTCGAGCAAGTCACCCGTGAAGACGACGCGGTCTTCGGCTTTAACGATCTGCACACGATCCGCGCAAAGGTCAAACCTTTGCCTTCCCAGTGGCCCCATATTCTCGGGGACATCGCGAATCGCTATCATTCGCTCAATTTTTGGTCATGAAAGGCCAAATATAAAACGCTCATGATGGATTCCGGGGTGGTGGTCCGCAAGGGGTTCCCAGTCGTTACAATCGGTCTCTTCGATCGGACGATCGGTCCGCCCCGCTGATCCCGACTCCCCGACCCCAGAACGTCGCCCAATGGTCAACATCCAGGA
>JANXSY010000199.1 GCA_025356435.1 Isosphaeraceae bacterium
CGGCGGCATGGGCGGTATGGGTGGCATGGGCGGCGGCATGGGTGGCATGGGCGGCATGGGAATGATGTAAGTCGCCCACCCGCCTTTACGATCGAATTCAATAATCATCCCTTTAGTCATAGACACCTCCGGCCGGGCCGCTCGAAGACGGCAGCCCGGCTGGCCAGACGAGGCAAGGAACCGATACGATGGCGAAGATCCGTCCGCTTGAAGACCGCGTTGTGATTCAGCAGATCGAAGCCGAAGAGAAGACCGCCGGCGGAATCGTCCTCCCCGACACGGCCAAAGAAAAGCCCCAGCGCGGCCGCGTTCTGTCGGTAGGCCCCGGCAAGCTGCTCGACTCGGGCGAGCGCGCCCCGATCGGCGTCGTCGAGGGGGATGAAGTCCTCTTCGGCAAGTATTCGGGCACCGACATCAAGGTCGACGGCGAGGAAATCAAGATCCTCCGCGAGTCCGACATTCTGGCCAAGATCGTCAAGTAAACCGGATCGATGGTTCGACGCCGGCTCCTCGGCCGCCCGGCCGGGTCGAGCCGCGTCGAGTCTTCACAAGCTGCTGGAGATTCCTCGTGCCCAAGCAACTCCTCTTCTCAGACGCCGCCCGCCGGAAGATGCTCGACGGCGTCGACACTCTGGCCCACGCCGTCGGCACCACCCTCGGGCCGACCGGACGCAACGTCATCATCAGCAAGTCGTTCGGCGGGCCGACCGTCACGAAAGACGGCGTCACGGTCTCGAAGGAGATCGAGCTGGCCGACGCTTTCGAGAATATGGGCGCGAAGCTGGTCAACGTCGTTGCGTCGAAGACCTCAGACGTCGCAGGCGACGGCACCACCACCGCGACCATCCTCGCCCGTGCCATCTATCGCGAAGGGCTCCGCAACATCACTTCGGGGGCCAACCCGACCGCGGTTCGTCGCGGCATCGAGAAGGCTGTCGAGGCGGCGGTCGCCGAGCTAGCCGGGACGCTTAGCCGCCCGGTCTCGAAGAAGGAAGAGATCGCCCAGGTTGGCACGATTTCGGCCAATAACGACCCGACGATCGGCGGCCTCCTGGCTGACGCCGTCGAGCGCGTTGGCCGCGACGGTGTCATCACCGTCGAAGAAGGCAAGACCACGAGCACCACGCTCGAATTCGTCGAGGGCATGCAGTTCGATAAGGGCTACCTCAGCCCCTATTTCGTCACCAGCCCCACGACGATGGAAGTGATCTTCGACGACGCCCTGATCCTTCTCCACGAGAAGAAGATCGGCAACCTCCGCGAATTGGTCCCCCTTCTTGAGAAGGTGGCCCAGTCGGGACAGCCGCTCCTAATCGTCGCCGAAGACGTCGAGGGCGAGGCGCTGGCGACTCTGGTCGTCAACAAGCTGCGTGGCATCCTGAACATCGCCGCCGTGAAGGCTCCCGGCTTCGGGGACCGACGCAAGGCCATGCTCGGCGACATCGCCGTGCTGACCGGCGGTACCGTCATCAGCGAAGACCTCGGCATCAAGCTGGAGAGCGTCACGCTCGAACAGCTCGGCCGGGCCAAGCAGGTGAAGGTTAATAAGGACAGCACGACCGTCATTCAGGGTGCCGGCATCCGCGCTGACATCCAGAAGCGGATCGACCAGCTCCGTCGCCAGATCGAAGAGACCGAGAGCGAGTACGACAAAGAGAAGTTCCAGGAACGTCTCGCCAAGATGTCGGGCGGCGTGGCATTGATCAACGTCGGAGCCGCGACCGAAGCGGCGATGAAGGAAGTCAAGGCCCGCGTCGAAGACGCTCTTCACGCCACCCGCGCGGCGGCCGAAGAGGGAATCGTCCCCGGCGGCGGCACGGCCCTGATCCGCGTGATCCCGGCCGTGCAGAAGCTCGCCGAAACGCTCACCGGCGATGAGAAGCTCGGAGCCACGATCGTGATCCGCGCCCTCGAAGAGCCGGCTCGCCACATCGCCAGCAACTCCGGCCACGACGGCGGGGTCATCGCTGACGAGATCAAGTCCCGCACCGGCTCGATGGGCTTCAATGCCAACACCGGCGACTACGTCGACATGTTCGAGGCCGGCATCGTCGACCCGACCAAGGTCACTCGGTCCGCCCTCCAGAACGCCGCCTCGATCGCCGGGTTGATGCTCACGACCGAGGTGATGATCACCAACATCAAAGAAGACGAAGCCAAGGGCGCGGCCCGGGCTGAAGGTTCGGTCCGATAAGAGTGTTGGGTAAGCCAAAACCGGGGCCGAATCTTCAGGATTCGGCCCCGTGTCTTTGGGGGTCAATCTTATGGACTCCGTGAATTTCATCGCTCTTTTCGCCAAGGATGGTATTGAACGACTTTCATTCCAAACTCGCAAGGATTCGAATTTCGGCCACAATCTTATTTTCTTATCATTCTATCTGCACGACGCCAAATTTTCTCCTCACAGCCTCGTTTTGAATGACAATATTGTCGAGTTCGATCTCCACCGTGCTTGCTGGGCATGCTACCTGAGACCGGGAAACGCCGCTCATCATCTTCCGGCCTGCAAATCGCGACTGAGATTCTCTGAGATTCACTCATCTGAAAGTTCCACGTCGGATGCCAAAAGGATTCGAAATTGGTTCGGTCTTCAGCAGCCAACGCTCGAATGAAGCCAGTGGCGATTTTTGCGAGCTAATCATCATAAACAGTTGGGGGTATTACAAAATCAAAATTGAAACGGATATGGCTTGTTTAGATATCTCTTTGGATGATTTGGAAGATCCGTCGTAACCGAGTTGTCTTTCCCCCGAACTGATTGCGAACGACGGTGCCAAGAAACTCAACGAGTCTCACCTGAGGGAAAGCTCGGGGCCGCGATCTATCGAATTGACCCAATCACATTATGCAACAGGAGGCGGGCCTCGCAGCGGACGGTGTCGCGTCGCAAGTCGATTTTTGATAAGATCATTGCGATATTGCACCGACCCTAACCGACCCGATTGAGACGCCGTGCCGATGGCCACGAAGCGCGATTATTACGAAGTCCTCGGCCTCAAACGCGACGCCGATGCCGATGACGTCAAACGGGCCTATCGACAGCTCGCCCTCAAGAATCACCCCGACAAGAACCCCGGGGATGCTGACGCCGAGCGTCGATTCAAGGAAGGGGCCGTGGCTTACGAAGTCCTCTCCGACCAGGCGAAGCGCCAGCGCTACGACCGTTACGGCCATGCCGGGCTCGAAGGGGCGGGAGTCCACGACTTCCGCAATGCCGAAGATATTATGTCGGCCTTCTCCGACATCTTCGGCGGGGGGATGTTCGGTGATCTCTTCAACCAGCGTCGGCGCGGCCCGAGGCCAGGCCAAGATCTCCTGATGAAGCTGGAGATCGATCTGCTCGAAGCCGCGCGGGGCGCGACAAAGCAGGTCGATATCACACGACAGGAAGTCTGCGGCGAGTGCCGAGGCTCGGGGGCGAAGAAGGGGACTGTCGCCACCACCTGCAATTACTGCGGCGGCCAGGGCCAGGTCGTGCAGTCGCGTGGGTTCTTCCAGGTCGCCACGACCTGCCCGTCTTGCGGCGGCGAAGGCATCCGGATTACTGACCCTTGCACCCACTGTCGAGGGTCAGGTCGAGTCCCGGCCACGGCCCAGATTAAGGTCGACATCCCGCCCGGGGTCGAGACCGGCATGTGGCTTCAGCTTCGCAACCAAGGAGAACCCGGCGATCCCGGTGCTCCACGCGGGAACTTACGAATTCAGATCCAGGTGCGCAAGCACCAGTTCTTTGAGCGAATTCAGAACGACCTCCATTGCCAGGTGCCGATCAGCTTTCCTCAGGCAGCGCTGGGAGCTGAGGTCGAGGTGCCAACGCTCGACGGCACCGACCGCCTGCACGTTCCTCGCGGAACCCAGAGCGGCGATATCCTCAAGCTCAAGGGGCGCGGGATGCCGGACATTAACGGCCGAGGCCGGGGCGATGAGTTGATCGAGGTGATGGTCGAGACTCCCAAACATCTCAGTATTAGGCAGGAAGAATTGCTCCGCGAGCTGGCCGATATCGAACACGAGTCTGTCAGCCCGAAGCGAAAGAGCTTCTTCGAAAAGCTCCGCGACTATTTCACCGAAGAAGAAAACACAGAGGCCGAGACCCACTAACCCGGCCTGCATTTTACCCTTGCTTTTCAGGGCGACAAATACACGGACCTCTCCCACAGCCCCCGGCCGGATGTCAGGATCGAGAACCATGAGCGACCCGACGACCACGAACGAGACGAACGCTGACGCCCCCATCACCCCGGGCGATGAGCTGGCGCAGACAATCCGCCAGCGTGACGAATACTTCGACCAACTGCAGCGCACCCGCGCCGAATTCGTCAACTATCAAAAACGTTCAAAGACCCAGGCCGACGCCGATCGCGGTTATCTCATTGGTGGCCTCGCGCTCGACGTCCTCGCCATTCTTGACAATTTCGAACGCGCCGCCGACGCCGCCCGCGCCGCGAACGTCCCGTCAATCGTCGAGGGACTCGACATCGTCCATCGCCAACTCCTCTCCACGCTCGGCAAGCATGGGATTGAGCCGATGGTCGTGGTCGGCGAGGCGTTCGACCCCAACCAACACGAGGCGGTCATGCAGCAGCCCGACGCGACTCATCCCGAAGGGACGATCGTTGCCGAGCTGGCCCGGGGATACAAGCTCAAAGACCGCATCCTCCGCCCGGCGAAGGTCGCCGTCTCGGTCATGCCGCACACTCACCCGACCGCATAATTCGCTGGCGGGTCGACTCCCGCCTTGAGGTCTTATTTTTCATGCCAACATACGACTATATCTGCGAAGCCTGCGGACACGAGTTCGAGGCGTTCGAATCGATCAAGGCCGATCCCCAGACGGCCTGCCCGACTTGCCACGAGGCCAAGCTTCGCCGCAAGATCGGCCCGGGGGCAGCGATCCTCTTCAAGGGTTCTGGCTTCTATCAGACCGACTATCGCAGTGAGTCCTACAAGGCCGGCGCGAAGGCCGACTCCACGGCGAACAGCCCGCCCGCCGCGAGCACGACGACGCCAGCAGCCCCGGCGTCCCCTGCCCCGAAAGCCGAGTCTTCCAAACCGTCGTCGAGCGGGACTTCCTGAGATGATTCGCGGTCGATGTCCGATCTGCAGCAAGGCATTCGCGGTGGAGACGATCGACGACCAGCCGGGTTTCCCGTTCTGCTCTGAACGGTGCAAGCTCATTGACCTTGGTCGCTGGATGGACGGCAATTACGCGATCCCCGACGCACCCGTTTCCGAGCCCGATGATTCGGAATCTGAGGAAGAATAGCCTCGACGGAGCGATCGATGCGAAAACGCCCCGTGGTCTGCACTCTCGCAGACCACGGGGCGTTCGTCTTTTGGACTTCAGGCCATTCAGGCCAGCCGCATCGCTGCGCGATTCATGAGGTCGACGATCGGCAGGCCGTGCGGGCAGGCGGCCTCGGCGGCGTGAAGGTTCGCGTCTACCAGGAGTCGCGATACCTGTGGGAGGGCCTGATAGAGTTGGCGGGCCTGCTCACGCTTGCCGTAGGCTTCGTAATAGCGGAGGTACCGGAGCACTGTTGCGACCGGGACGCCACGAGCGGCGGTCTCGCAGAGGTGGCCGCAGCCGTGGCAGTAGAGGTTGGCGGTCAGCTTGCGGTGCTCTTCAAGGAGCCGGGCCTCGCGGGCGGTCAGTTCGTCGCGGCTCGCGGCGATATTCTCGCGGAGGTCACTGAACGTCGTCATCTCGCTGACGACCACCTGTATCCGCTGATCTTGCCAGACGGTCTTGATGGCGGCAACTTCCTTCTTGAAGCCCTTTTCGGCGAGTTGCTTCATCTTATCGGGGAAGTTGACCGCGCCACCCTGGGTCTTCATCGCAACGAGGCCGACGTTGGCTTTCGAGCACTTGTCGATGACTCGCTGAAGGTCGTCGTGACGGTCTTTGCCGCCGACGTCGCGGAAGTTGTATTTGATCATGACCTGGTCGAGCCAACCGACCTTTGCCACCTCGTCGAGAACTTCGACGAGCTGGGCGTCATGGCAGCTTAGCCCGCAGAATTTGATCTTGCCGGCCTTCTTCAGGCCCTCGAACGCCGCTTTGACGCCGGGATCGCTCAGCATGCCGATCTGGGCACCCGTGATGCCGTGGATGTAATAGCAATCGACGTAGTCGGTCTTGAGCCGTTCGAGGCTGGCGTTGAGGTGATCTTCAAAGACTTTGGCCGCGCCTGCCCCTTTGGCGTTGCGGTAGCCGGCGTTTTTCGTGACGAGGTAGACGTCTTTTCGCGTTTTCGTCCGCTCCAAGACCTCGCCGAGAACCTTCTCGGCCACGGTATTCTCGTAGCTCTCGGAGGTGTCAATATAACGGACGCCGGCAGCGATGGCCCGCTGCACAAAGCTGGGCGATAGAGCCCAGCTCGTACCCATGCCAAGCTTCGTCACCTTTTGGCCGGTTTTGCCGAGCGTGACCGTCGGCACTGACGCCCCAGCCTTGGGATCGGCTGCAAGAAGCGTGTCGGCTGTTGTCAGGGCGGCTCCCGCCACGACCGTCGCCTGCAAGAATCGACGGCGATTGCCGCCACGAGACCCGTCGCAACCATCCATCGCAAGTACCTCACCGGGGATCGGCCCGGGAACCCGCGACGCCCGCCGACCGCTCGGCGACGCTTCGCCTATCCCATTGTGCGATATTCTCCACCACGCGGGGCGCGAGGGTCAACAACGTTTTGATCTTCTCGCGACAGTTCTGCCTGAGAAAAGAAAAATCGCCGCCCGACCAGAGTCTCCTCCGGTCGGGCGGCGATGTGTCAATCTATCCCGCGAGTCCCCTCTTACTGCTTGGGCGGCAGGGGAGGCAAGCTGACATCCATCGGTATGTCCTTCATCAGCTCACCTGAAGTCCCGGCAGAGGCCGGGGCGACTCGGTTGTCGAAGAGCGGCTTCTTGCCGTCGTAGTTCGTGACCGGAGTCCGTTCACCGACGGGGACGGCAGGGCCGACGGGAGACGGCGGCGGGCCGAGCGGTCCGATTGGGGCGGGGAAGAGGGCCTTGGGCCGTTCGTCGCCAGCACCCACCGGGGCCATCGGCCTCACCGGGTCGGCGACATCAAGTCCGGAGCGTGGCTCGGGAGTATAGGGTCCGTCGCCGGGGATGCGGAACTGGCGATGAGCAGCTTGCTGGTCGCGGGCCTGGATGTAAGCCTTGCGAGGGCTCGGTCCTTCGGCCACCGCGATGTTGTCGTAGGCGAGCAGCGTCCCTTTCGCCTCTTCGAGAGCGGCGATCGAGGTGTTGTAGCTCGTCTTGAACTGGGCCTCTTGAGCGATCGCGTCGGCATACTGGCTCACGGCGTCGAGCAGTCGGTCGATCGTGAAGCCAGTCTTGCCTTCCTCGTAATAGGCCCGCGCTGATTCGAGGCGGATCTGGGCGGCCTGGCGGAGTCGTTGGGCCGTCTTGAACTGCTTGTAGTTGGCGTCGACTTCGAGGAAGAACCGGGCCAGCGAGTGGGTCGTCTGGTGGACGATCTGCTGGAGGAACGACCGCTGACGGAGAAGCTGATACTGGGCCGCCCGTGTCTGGGCCAAGGCATTGCGGAAGCCGAGAGGGGCGATGAACTGGAGCCCGATCTGCCACTGCTGGAAGTTCTTGTAGATGCCGGGGTTCGTATTCAGGCCGGCGGCCCGCTGCTGTAAGGAGATACGCGGGTCGATCCCTTTCAGCGGCCCCCCCGTCATCACGCCCTCGGACTGGTCGAGCGTATGCCCGAGCCCGTTGAGCTGGTAGAGCGTGTTCAAGTTTAGCTGGGGGAGGAGCTGGTTGCGGGCGACGAGGAGTTGCAGCTCGGTGAGGCGTACGAGGAGCTGCTGCTGCACGATGTCGGGCTGATAGGCGAGCATCTGGGCGACGCTGGTTTCCCAGTCGGGCTCGATCCGTGCCTCGGTCGGGGCCGTCACCGGGATGATCCGGCGATTATCCGCCGGCGGCAGGCCGAGAATGTTGCGAAGCTGCCGCTCGGTCGTAATGACATCCGAGGTGGCGGTGATATAGGCGAGCTGGAACCGTTCGAGGTTCTGCTGGGCTTCGGCGACGTCGGCCGTCGTGCCTCTGCCGGCTTCGAGTTCAGCCCGTTCGCGGCGGACGATCTCCTCGCCGAGCTTGACCGCTGTCTCGCGGCTCCAGAGCTGGATCTGCTGCTGCGAGAGGGCCCAGTACTGCTGCTCGATCGAGCGTACGTGGGCCATGATCGCGGCCTTGAAGTTCCAGACTGCCGCGTCGGCGTTGAGCCGGGCGATCACGATCTGGGCGCGGTTGGCTTCGAGCCCCGAGGGGTTCTGCTGGGTGCCACCGAGCAACGGCTGGGTGAACTGGAGTTGCGTGTTTGTGGTGTAGGCCGAGGGGAAGACGTTACCCGGGCTATTTGAGTAAAGATAGTTGATATTATGTGCGACGGTTAGCTGTCCGCCGGTGGCCGTCCGCTTCTGCAATTGCGTCTGGAACTGGCCTGTATCCTGGTTAAAGATGATCGGGAAGCGGTTGGTCGAGATCGTGCCCGCAGCGATCCCGTTGTTGAACGGCTGGACGCTGTGTCCCCAGAGCATGTTGGTCGAGAAGGTGGTATCGAAGACCGAGAGGGCCTGCGAGATCTGCGCCTCCTGGATCGCCGGGTCGTAGACCGAGCTGAGCGTTCCGGCACCGAGCGAGCTGGAAATGCCCGCGCCAGCACCCGTGTTGAGCGGGGTCGGCTCGAAGCCGCCAACTGGGATGCCCTGGGCACCGAGCGAGATCACCCGGACGACCTCGGAGTTATCCAGGCCGATCCGGATCGCCTCGGGTAGCGTGAGCTGCCAGAGTTCCGACGCCTCGGGGGAGTCGGTCGTCCTTGGCCGGCTGATCTTTGGCGGAGGCGCGGTCGAGGTCCCGAGATAGGTGGCCTGCTTCACCGCCGTGTCTTCCTCTGCGATCGAATTCAGCGCCTGGTGAGGCACGGGCTTCGATTGATCGAGGTAAGGCAGTCGCTGGCAACCAGCCGAGGCTGCCACCGTCATCGCAGTGGCGAGGGTCAACCGGTTCGCGAGATTGGTCAATCGCATGGCCAAGCCATCCTTGACTAAGAGCGCCATGGGACGCGGGGCGTCTGGCGGCACGGAGCAGCAACTTGGCCGCTTTCGGCCGCCATGCTGGTGGGCGTCTCCCCGTCTGGGGAAGATATCGCCCTGGCCCGAGCCGGGCCGGTTTGGTCCGGAGAACCTCACGATGGCCACGTCCTCCCCATCCTTGGGTCAGTGTCGCCCCGACCGCGTCCGAGTCGTCTTGCGCAGACTCTCTAACCCTTGCGGCAGGCCGCGAGGATCAAAGCTCCTGCGTATCAGTTTCAGCTAAAGGTATCGGCTACCGAGGACGTGCGTCTTGAGGTGAGTTTGCGGATTCTACGGATAACGCGGCCGACCGCCAAGTCCAACTGACGCGAAGTGGCGGGCGCATTCCGTATCGGTTACCGATTCAATGGGACGGCCCCCCGCCCCGACTTCCCGATCGCTTCTCTGGCTCAGGCCACGCCCCGGTCCGGCTTCCGCCCCGGGGCGATCTCGACATACGGCAGGCCAAGCCTTCGCTTGATCAGAATGATCTCGCCCGGGTCGCTTCCTTCAAGCGCATGCCCGAGGAATTGCATCATGTAACCGCCGACGAAGAGGATCAGCGCGAAAATGAACAGCGAGACCGACATTAGCACGACGTAGATTGGCAGCAGCAACAGGCCAATGATTGTCGGTGGAATGCCAAGCATGTGCAGGGTGAAACTAACCGGTCCCCGGTGACGTGCGAGCCATCCCTGTACGAACGGATCGGGCGGCAACGGCGGGCAAATCATCCGGTGCGACTCCAGGTGAGCGACAGATAGTCGAGATCGCGGGCGCGGCTTGACGGGCTGAGAGTGCGACGTTACGGTGGCGTATCGGCCAGAAATTAGCTTAACCGAGCGGCTTCAGGCGACGCAATCCACTACCCGATCGTGATCCGCGAGCTTTCCCGGGAGAGCACCCGGCCGGAGGCCCGGATCGAGAGAGAAGACTGAACCATGGTCCATTCCGTAACCTTGATTACCGGCGACGGCGTTGGACCCGAGCTGGCTGAAGCCACGAGGATGTGCATCGACGCTACCGGCGTTGCCATCGAGTGGGACGTGCAGGAGGCTGGCGTCGACGTGATGGCCAGGCTCGGCACGCCTGTGCCCGACAGCGTCATCGAGTCGTGCCGACGCAACAAAGTCGCCCTCAAGGCACCGATCACCACGCCCGTCGGCACCGGCTTCCGCAGTGTCAACGTCTACCTACGCCAGGCGCTCGACCTCTACGCCTGCGTCCGCCCGTGCAAACAGTATCCGGGCGTCCGGACCTCGATGACGAACAAGGTTGACCTTGTTCTCATCCGCGAGAACACCGAAGACCTCTACCTCGGTTGCGAGTTCGAGCAGGGCAAGCCCGAGACGGCCGAACTGATCGCGGATATCAAGCGGCTCAACGGCAAGACGATCCGGCCCGACTCCGGCATCTCCATCAAGCCGATCTCTATCTTCGGCAGTGAGCGGATCGTCAAATACGCCTTCGAGTACGCCCGCAAGTACGGCCGTAAGAAGGTGACGAGCGTCCACAAGGCCAACATCCTCAAGTATTCCGACGGCCTCTTCCTCGAAGTCAGTCGAGAGGTCGCCAAGAGCTACCCCGACATCGAGTTTGAAGACCGGATCGTTGACAATATGTGCATGCAGCTCGTGCAGAAGCCCGAACTTTACGACGTGCTCGTCCTGCCGAACCTCTACGGCGATATCATTTCTGACCTCTGTGCGGGGTTGGTCGGCGGACTCGGGGTGGCCCCCGGCGCGAACATCGGCGAGAACGGGGCTGTCTTCGAAGCGACCCACGGTTCGGCCCCGAAGTACAAGGGTCAGTGGAAGATGAACCCCACTGCCCTGATCCTCTCGGGCGTCCTGATGCTCGACTACCTCGGCGAAGTCGACGCCGCCCAAAGGCTCGAAGCGGCCGTGACCAAGGTCATCGCCGAGGGCAAAGACGTCACCTATGATCTCAAGGCCGATCGCAACGATCCAACTGCCGTCGGAACGTTGGAAATGTCGAAGGCGATCATCAAGGCAATGGGAGCCTGAGACTGGCCATTCGTCGCGATCATGAAGTCGCGTTCCTCAAACTGATTCGGGGTCAATCTCATGGCCCCGGACCTGTTCTGATGCGCGCGGGTCTCGGCCTTGCCGGCATGTTCTACGGCCTAGGCGTCGGCGTGCGAGATCAGGCCTTTCGCCTTGGCTGGAAACAGGCTGAACGCGCCGAGGTACCGGTCGTCTCGGTCGGCAACATCACCCTCGGCGGCACCGGCAAGACGCCGATGGTTGAGTATGTCGCCCGATGGGGGCGCTCGCGTGGCCTCCGCGTGGCGATTCTGAGTCGGGGCTACGGCCAGTCGAGCGGGATGAACGACGAAGGGCGAGTGCTCGAAGAGAACCTGCCCGACGTGCCCCATCTCCAGGGACGCGACCGCGCGACGCTCGCGCGGATCGCGGTCGAGGAGTTGGAGAGCGAACTTCTCGTTCTCGACGACGGTTTTCAGCATCGCCGGCTCGCCCGCGACCTCGATGTCGTGCTCCTTGACGCCCTCGACCCGTTCGGGCTCGGACGGATCTTTCCTCGCGGTTTGCTCCGCGAGCCAATCTCGGCATTGAAACGGGCCAGCGTAGTCGTCCTCTCGCGGGGCGATCTCGTCACCGCCGACGATCGCAAGGCGATCCGCCGCCGCGCCGAGCACGCCGCCGGGCCGCTCTTCTGGGCGGTCGCCCGGCATGCCCCGCTGGTCCTGCTGGGCGAGGGGGGCCTCGAAGACCCGCTCACGTCGATCGGAGGCAAGCGGGTCGCGGCCTTCTGCGGAATCGGCAACCCCGAGGGCTTCCGGCGGACGCTTGGAGGTCTCGGTGCGGATTTGGTCGGCTTCCGATCCTTCCCCGACCATCACCCCTATTCGGGGGGCGACATGGCCGAATTGACCACCTGGGTGAAGGGGCTCGGTGCCGAGCTCGTCTTGACCACTCAGAAGGATTCGGTGAAACTCCGCGCCGAGACTCTGGGACCGGTCCCGCTGCGCGCGGTGCGGATCGGCCTCGAAGTCTTCGAGGGGGAGGAGACTTTGCTCGCCGCCCTCGCCCGCATCGTTCCCGCTTCGACCGCGTGATGGGCCGATGACTTTCGCATCGCCCTCGGGAAAGGACGTCCCGTGGATCAGATCGACCTCGACCTCGATGACCTCACTTTTGAACCGCTCGCCGATAGGCCGAGCAAGGTCGGTCTCGCCGACCTCGGCCGGCCGACTTCGGCCAACCCAACGCTCGACGCCTGGATTGACGCGCTTCCCAAGCAACTCGCGGGCACGGGCTTCCGCCGTCTCCGCGACGCCATCCTCGCCGCCCATCGCGACGGCCGACCGGTCGTCGCCGCGCTGGGTGGTCACGTCATCAAGACGGGCTGTGCGCCCTACCTGATCGATTGGATCGGCCGGGGCGTGCTCCACGGCGTCGCGATGAATGGATCGGCGGCGATTCATGACCTCGAACTGGCCATCGCCGGGCGGACCAGCGAGGACGTCGGCCCGAGGCTCATGGCAGGCACATTCGGGTTTGCCCGGGAAACGTCTGACTTCTTCGCCGACGCGTGTGACCTTGCCTCGAAGGACGGGAAGGGTCTGGGCCGAGCGTTGGGAGAGGTCATCGTCCGCCAGGGCGGCCCGGGGC
>JANXSY010000224.1 GCA_025356435.1 Isosphaeraceae bacterium
GCCCGACGCCGCCCCCGCCGAGAAAGAGCGCGGAGTCAAGCGGGCGACTGACGTGCTGGTCGATGTGGTCAAGGTCTATTCGCCGTTCAAGGCCGAGGCGCTGGGACTGCTCCAGAAGGTCGCGCCGAAGACCGCTGTGAACGCCGACTCGATCACCAAGCTCAATTTCGACGACGCCCTCGGTCAGGCCGACGGCGCGATCTCGACGCAGGAATACGACAAGGCGATCGTTATCCTCCGCTTCGCGCTCAAGAAGGGCATGGGGGCGCAGCCGATCGAGAAGATCAACAAGGCGCGTTACACCCTGGCCTATTGCCTCTATATGACGAAGCGTTATTACGAGGCCGCCGCGCTCACCGAGCACATCGCTCGCCGCTATCCCAACGCCGAGTGGGCCGCAAAGGCAACCGAGATCGGCATGGCGTCGTTCCTTGACGCCTACAACGACCTCTCCCCCGGCGAGCGGCAGGCTTCGCGGATCGGTGACCTGCTCAGGCTCGACGCTCTCGCCCGCTACACCGCTGAGACCTGGCCCGACACGGAACAGGGCGACACCGGCCGGATGACGGCCGGGCAGATCGCGCTCGGCAGCGGCAAATATGCCGACGCGATTCAATTCTTCGAGGCGGTTCGGCCTACCTCGTCGAAGTCGATCGACGCCCAGGGCTTCGCTGCCGACGCCCACTGGAAGAATTCGCTCGTCCTTCATGACAAAGACCCAGCTTCAAAGGTCGCCGACACCGAAATCCAGAAGGCGATCGGCCTCTACCAGAGCGCGCTCAAGGCGCGGAAGGGCACGGGGGCGGGTGATGCCGACCTCGGCGTCGTCGGCAACGCCTGCGACCTCGCCACCATCGATCTCGAAATCGGCAAGGCGGACGACGCACTCAAGCTCCTCGAACCGATGGCCAAGGCCCTTGCCGGGGCAGCCCAGACCCCGACCCTGAACGCGGCGTTTGCCCGCGTCATGGCGATCCGGCTCCGCGCCCACGTCTCTGTTGGCCAGGTCGACCTCGCCCTCGCCGACATGAACGCGCTCGAAACATCCGGAGCCGGCGGAGACCGCGCCCAGCTCTATTACGAGCTCGGCAAGCTCCTCGAAAAGGAGATGGACAACCTCCGCAAGAAGAACGACATCGCCGGGCTCGACCGGACCCAGGCCGCCTACAAGCGGTTCCTGGGCGCGCTCGTCGCCAGCAAGTCGGGCCAGACGTTCGAGTCGATGATGTGGGCGGGGACGAACCTGCTCAAGCTCAACGCCTATTCGGAAGCCGGCCCCGTCTTCGACCAGATCCTCAAGGTCTACGGCGAAGACTCGAACTTCATCTCGAAGCCAGGCAACCTCGACCGCCTCATGATCGTCCGCCTCAAGCAGATCGGCGCGTTGCGGGGCCAGGGGATGTTCGACGAGGCCGACCGCACGCTCCGCGAGATCACCGAGAGGTCTGGCGGCTTCATCGAGGTCCAGATGGAGAAGGGTTACATCCTCTCCGACAAGGCTGCCGCCAGGAAGATCACCTGGAACGTCCCCTACGACTACTGGCAGAAGCTCGGCACCAAGTATCGCGGTGCCAACCCCAAGCCGATCCAGTATTACGAAGCCTGGTACCAGGCCGCAAAAGCTCTCAAGGCCGACGGCAAGCCGACGCTCGCCAAGCAGACCCTCTCGGGTGTCATGCGGCTCTCACCCAAGGTCGGCGGGCTCGAGATGAAGGCCAAGTATGATGAGTTTCTCGCACAATTGAAGTGAAATGTCTTGGATGGGTCTAGCCGTCGTCTTGCCGCCGTCCCATGAAGCCAAAGCCTCACCCCCGGAGACCTCGTCGACCATGCTCCGACATACCTTGCTGACCCTCTCGCTCACCCTTGCCGCAGCCTCCGCCGCGCGGGCCGACCTGATTAACCTGATCCCGGGCTCGACGATCAAGTCGCCCGGCGGAGTCGTCCGAGGGACGGTGGTCGCCGAGTCTTCGACCGAAGTGACTGTCAAGGTTGGAGCGACGAACCAGGCCGTGCCGGTGAGCCAGATTGCCTCGATCCGCTACGACGGCCGTCCCGGCAACCTCGACCTCGCCGCCGCCCGCGAGTCGTCGGGCAACTTCGCCGAAGCGGCCGACCTCTACAAGAAGGGGGCAGCCGAGGCCGCCGCCAAGCCGTTCATCGCCGAGGACGCCCTCTTCAGCCAGGCCCGAGTCACCGCCGATCTCGGCCTGACCGATCCAGCGAAGACCGACTCGGCAATCGTCCTGCTCGAAGGCTTCGTCAAGGAGCACGTCAACGGCCGGCACCTCCTCCCCGCGCTGGAATCGCTGGCCAAGCTTCAGCTTCAGAAGGGGAGCTATGACGCCGTCACCCAGACGATTGATCGCCTCTCGAAGATCCCCCAGACCGCCGACCGCGCATCGGTCCTTCGAGCCCGGGTCGCCTCGCGTAAGGGCGAGCATCTGGCCGCGATCGCCGAGTTCGACAGGCTCATCGCCGACGGCCCCGAAGGCTCGGTCAAGCGTCGCGACGCTCAGCTCGCCAAGGCCGAGAGCCTGGTCGCCCTCAAGAAGTATTCTGAGGCCGAGACGCTGGTCCGAGGCGTCATCAAGGGTGCCCCGCCCGAAGACATGACCACGCAAGCCGCCGCCCACAACACCCTGGGTGACTGCCTCCGCGCGGCGGGCCGTCCCAAAGATGCCCTCTATGCCTATCTGCACACCGACCTGCTCTTCTTCAAAGACAAGGAACAGCACCCCAAGGCACTCGCCCGGATCATCCAGACCTGGCAAGAGCTGAAGCGACCCGACCGCGCCGACGAGACCCTTGAACGGCTCAAGCAGGAGTACCCCAAGAGCCCTTACCTGGCGACGATTTTGGCCACGAAGACCGGCGGCTGAGACCGGCCCTCGTCAGAAAGGCACCACGCCATCGCCCGTCTTTACCGCCTTGGGGGTTGCGGGCGTCGTGGTGCGGGGGGCGGTCCGTGCGGGGGCGACGGCGGGGGCCGCCACCTGAGCTGGGTCGCCCAACTGGTCGGGGGTCGGCGGCTGGCCTTCGACTGTTCGCGACGGCAGCGTGTCATCGAACCGGATGAACGAGCCAGGCCGGAGCAGCACCGAAGAGGTTACGATCAAACTATCGCTCGACCGGAACGATCCGGAGACCTGCGTGCGGTCGGGTCCGAGTGCGCCGAGGATGCGAAGCGGGACTTCGGTCACTCGCTCAGCACGGATGACCTGGACGATCGAACCGCCGCCCTCGCCTTTATGGATCGAGTAGGAGGGGACGCTCGCGATCGGGGCGTTCGGCAGGTAGAGACTTTGCGCCCTCTGGCCGGGCTCAAGACTGCCCGAAGGGTTGGCCACGACGACCCACGCGGCCGAGAGTGGGGAGGCCAGCTCACGCAATGTAGCCTGGGCCTCGGTTAGCGGTAAGACAGCCTGCGCCCGGCCGGAGACTCCCGCCCCTTCGATTGTGAAGTTTACCGCACCGCCGACCGTGACGGCCGTGCGGTCGACAGGCAGGAGCACCCGCACGCTCGACACGTCGGCGATGTCGAGGATCGTCGCGCCTTTCGCCAGATATTGGCCGGGGGTGACGAGCACCTCCATAACTCGCCCGCTGAACGGTGCGCGGAGGGTGCAGGCTTCAACCTCCATCTGTGCCAGCTCGACCCGAGCCTTGGCGGCGTCGAGCCGGGCCTCAGGGACTGCGATCTGGAGCGTCTGGGTGATCCCGCCGCCCTTGACGAAGTCGTAATTCGCTTGCATCTCCTTGACGTTGGCCATCGCGATCTTGAGCCGCGCCAGAGCCCCGTTCGAGTCGAGTCGGGCGACCTCCTGGCCTTCGCGCACGGTCGAGCCGACCGGCACCGAAATTCCCTTCAAAATTCCCTCTGATGGGGCCATCACGACGACCTTGCGGAGCGGCTCGACCACGATGGGCACCCGGTAGCGGTCGGGTGAGGTAAGAGAGAGCGCGGCGCGTTCGACTTTGGCCGCGACCTGGTTCGGATTCGCAGTCGCCTGTGGCTGGGCTTCGGCGAGCCCATTCAGACCCAAGGCGATCGCCGCCGCATACAGTCCTGCGTGTCGCGTCATCATCCACCTCGCCTCCGCCAGCGTCCACTTAGGTCGACCCCCGCCCTTTCAGGCTAAACGCTGGGGAGGGGAGGGTCAATCGCAGCGATCAGCGGCCCCCTTTGCAATCCCGCCTGGGTGTCGGTAAGATTCAGGCCGATCGACCTACGTCTTCCGCGTCTTCGGACCTTCCGTTTCCTCCCGAGGTTCAGATCCATGAGCACCGAACGGTTCTCTCGTCGAGGGTTCGTCGGGGCGTCGGCCGGCGTGGCTGCGGTCCTGGCGTCGGGACGGTCGGCGGTCGGGGCGAATGAGAAGGTGCGGCTCGCCATCATCGGCGCGGGAAGTCGGGGCAATCAGCTCCTCGACACCTTCCTGCCCCGGACGGACATCGACTTCGTCGCTGTGGCCGACGTTGACGACCGCCACGCGGGCGAGACCGCCGAGAAGATCAAGGGGTCTAAGGGGAACTCCCCGGTCACGACCCGCGACTATCGCGAGCTGCTCGACCGCAAGGATATCGACGCCGTCGTCATCGCCACCCCCGACCACTGGCACGCGCTGCCGGCGATCCAGGCGGTGATGGCGGGCAAAGACGTCTATGTCGAGAAGCCGGTCGGCCACAACGTCGCTGAAGGCCGGGCGATGATTAATGCCGCCCGCAAGTTCGACAAAGTGATGGCGGTCGGCACCCAGCAGCGGTCGTCGGAGAACTTCCAGAAGGCAGTCGAGACGGTCCGGTCGGGCAAGCTCGGCAAGGTGTTCTGGATTCAGACCTGGAATTTCGAGAATATCAGCCCCGTTGGCATGGTCCGCGCGGCCGACTCCCCGACACCGCCCTATGTCGACTACGACCGATGGCTCGGTGCCGCGCCGAAGCGGCCGTTCAACCTCAATCGGTTCCACCTCCTGTTTCGCTGGTTCTCCGACTATGCCGGCGGCATGATGAGCGACTGGGGCGTGCATCTCAACGACGTCGCTCTCTGGGCGCTTGACGCCAAGGGGCCGCAGGCCGTCACCTCGACCGGCGGCATCGTCACCACCGACGACGACCGAGATACCCCCGACACCTTGCAGGTTGTCTACGACTTCCCCGGCTGCACGCTCACCTACTCGATGCGGAAGGGGAACGGCCTCAAGTTCAACGGCCACGACTACGGCATCCTCTTCTGTGGCACCGAGGGGAGCCTGATGCTCGACCGGAGCGGGCACGAGATCACCCCCGACAAAGTGATTCTGCCCTATGGGATCAAGCTCGTGAAGGGGGACCAGCCGATCCGCAAGATCGACCTCCAGCCCTCAAGCTTCAAGGCCAAAGACGACGGTGGCCCGGCACACATTGCCGACTTCATCTCGTGCCTCAAGACCCGCAAGCGGCCGGTCGCCGACATCGAGATCGCCCACCGGTCGACCAACACCTGCCACCTCGGCAACATCGCTTATAAAGTCGGCCGCAAGCTCAACTGGGATGCCGAGACCGAGACTTTCAAGAACGACGCCGAGGCCAATGTCTTGCTCGCCCGCGAATATCGGTTGGGCTACGAACTGCCGAAGATCTGAGGACATCGTATGAAACCGGGACTCGGTTCGATCCTCCGGCTCGTCGGCCCCCTGATCGAGGTGGGTTGCATCGTCACGCTGTTGCAAGTCCGTGGGCTCGGCTATCGGGCCCTCGGACTGCCGATCGAATACCTCCTCTACGCTGGGATCGCGGTCGGGGTCGTCCTCGTGCTCGCCGGGATCATCATCAGTCGCCGCCCCGCTCCGCCGGGTGACCGGTGGGATACCCCCAGGGAGGCCCCATGAGCTCGCTCGATACGCCCCTATCCTCCGCGACCCCGAGCCGATGACCCCCGACGCTGAGTCCGCTCTGCCCTCCGCGAACCATGCGGCGCGGACCTATAAATATTACGACCTGATCCTTGCCGCCTTCGTGACGGTGTTGATCTGCACCAACTTCATCTCAGCCCCGAAACGGGTGACGATCGGCACCTTCACCTTCGGCGCGGGGGTGCTCTTCTTCCCGATCACCTATCTGTTTGGCGACATCCTCACCGAGGTCTACGGCTACGCTCGGTCGAGGCGGGTCGTCTGGGCCGGCTTCGTGGCGATCGTCTTCGCATCCTTTCTGAGTTGGGTCGTACTCAAGCTGCCCCCCGAGGCGACGTGGCAGGCCAAAGGCAACCAGGCGGCGTGGGAGACGGTTTTCGGCAACTCGCACCGGATCGTTCTGGGTTCGATCCTCGGCTTCTTCTTCGGCGAGTTCGTCAACTCGTTCGTGATGGCCAAGATGAAAATCCGCACCAAGGGGCGGCATCTCTGGATGAGGACGATCGGCTCGACCATCGCCGGCGAGGCGGCCGACTCGGCGATCTTTTACCCCATCGCCTGGCTCGGCGTCTGGGAGCCCGACAAGATCTGGACGGTCCTCGTGGCCAACTATTGCCTCAAGGTCGGCTGGGAAGTGCTCGCCACGCCGCTGACCTATAAGATCGTCGGTGCCCTCAAGCGGGCTGAGCACGAAGATTATTACGACTACGGCACGAACTTCACGCCTTTTTCGCTAGATACCTGAACGTCCCGACTGGTATCCCAAGGCGTAATAGAACGTCAACGCTCCAAGTCGACCTGAGCCGGAGTTCTCCAAGCATGTGCGGCATCGTCGGCTACACTGGCAGTCATGAAGCGAGCCCGATCCTCCTCGCGGGCCTGCGTCGGCTCGAATATCGGGGATACGACAGCGCGGGGTTGGCCACGCTCGATGGACCCGACATGATTGTCCGCAAGAAGGCGGGGCGGGTCCGGATCCTCGAAGAGAACGTCGAGGCCGAGCCGGCGCGGGGGGCTTGCGGGATCAGCCACACCCGCTGGGCGACCCACGGTCCGGCAACCGACGCCAACGCCCACCCCCACATCGGCGGTGTCGGCCCCGAATCTGTGGCGGTCGTCCACAACGGCGTCATCGAGAACTACACCGCGCTCCGGAAGCTGCTCGAAGCCGAAGGCATCATCTTCCAGAGTCAGACCGATACCGAAGTCATCGCCCACCTCATCGCCAAAGAACTCGGCCACGGCGACGACCTGTTCGGGGCTGTCCAGCGTGTCTTGCCGAAGCTCGAAGGAACCTATGGTCTCGCCGTCATCAGCCCGAGATGTCCGGGCCAGATCGTCGGCGCGAGGCTCGGCAGTCCGCTCGTTGTCGGCCTGGGCGAGGGCGAACACCTGCTTGCGAGCGACCCCGCCGCGATCGCCCCGCACACGACCCGCGTCGCCTACCTTCAGGATGGCGAGGTCGTCCGGCTCACCCCCGACGACTTCGAGATCTTCCACCGGGAGAGCGGGTCGATCACGCCTCGGATCGACCGGATCGACTGGACGCCGGTCGCTTCTGAACTTGGTGACAACGCCCACTACATGATCAAGGAGATCCGCGAGCAGCCGAACACGGTCCGCGACGCCTGCCGAGGGCGACTCCGTCGCGGCGAGGGCACAGCCCATTTCGGCGGGCTGAACATCTCGCCCCGCAGGCTCCGCCAGGTCCGCCGGGTCGTCTTCGCCGCCTGCGGAACGAGCTGGCACGCCGCACTCGTCGGCGAGTATCTGATCGAGCGATTGGCCCACCTGCCGGTCGAGGTCGAGTACGCGGGCGAATTCCGCTATCGGAACGCTCCGCTCGACAACCAGACGCTCGTCTTCGTCATCAGCCAGTCGGGCGAGACCGCCGATACTCTCGGGGCGCTCCGCGAGGCGAAGCGTCAGGGCCACCCGACCCTCGCGATCTGCAACGTCGTCGGATCGACGATCGCCCGAGAAGCCGACGGCGGTATCTATCTGCACGCCGGCCCCGAGATCGGCGTCGCCAGCACGAAAGCCTTTTCGGCGCAGGTTGCGGTGCTGACTCTTCTGGCCCTCCACCTCGGCCGCATCCGCCACCTCTCCTTCCCCGATGGTGTGGCGGTCGTCGACGCGATGGAGGCGATCCCTTCGCACATCGAGCGCGTTCTCGAAACCGAGCCCCTCATCATCAAGGCCGCCGAGCGGCTGGCCGAGGCGCGGAGCGTGCTGTTCCTCGGTCGCGACCTGCTCTTCCCGGTCGCCCTCGAAGGGGCCTTGAAGCTCAAGGAGATCAGCTATCTCCACGCCGAGGGCTATCCCGCCGCCGAGATGAAGCACGGCCCGCTCGCCCTCATCGACCCCGACACCCCCTGCGTCTTCATCGCCCCTCGCGGCTCACTCCATGCCAAGACGCTCGGCAGCATCGAAGAAGTGCGGGCACGCCGAGGCCCCGTGATCTCGGTCGGGACCGAGGGCGACGAAGAGTTGATGAGGATGTCCGAAGTCTTCCTGCCGATCCCCGACGTGCCCGAAATCGTTCAGCCCCTGCTGGCCGTGATCCCGCTCCAACTCCTCGCTTACCACGTCGCCCGTCTGCGCGGATGTGATATCGACAAGCCGAGGAATCTGGCGAAGAGCGTGACGGTGGAGTGATCTTGCGAGCCTGAGTGACATCCACGGCTCGAACGAAGATATTTGTAGAGTCCGCTATGCAGACCTTCTCCCCATCAGACGTCACCACAAAGAGATCCGCACAGTGGACCCTTCAGAGGACTGTTACCTAATCGAATGAAGATAATAAATCGATATATGATTAAATTAAAGTGCATGACGTCTTATTCACCGGCCATCCCTCCGAGTCCATCACGCATCAACCGCGGGGCCTGCTCTCCGCAGCCCCAATCGGCGGGATAGGTTCCGAGCCTCACAAATCGATGGTAGGAACTGAACGGCCAATCGGAGGGGGATTGGACGAGGCCGAGCTTGACTGGGTTGGAATGGATGGAGTCGCAATGTCGTTCAAGATCCTCTTCACCCTCAATGCAATGCTCCCAGAATCGCCGTTGCCATACGCCTCGCCGTCGATTGCGCTTTTCGAACAGCGGACCCTATGTAAGCTTTGCCTGATATGAGAACGAAAGGATTTTGTGAGGGCACTTCCTCCCCGGCTCAGACTCCACCCCGCTCGCCACGTCGACCATCCAGGGGGTGATCCGGGTCAGTCGTTCGGCGACGTTCTCGGGCGTCAGGCCGCCGGCGAGGATCAGGCGGGGGTGGGCGGGGATCTGGGCGAGAAGGTCGTCGGCGATCGAAACGCCCGTGCCGCCGGCTACGCCAGGGACGTAGGCGTCGACGAGGATCGCGAACGGAGGATGGCCGATTCGCTCAGCGGCATCCAGATAGCGATGGATGGCCGCGATCGAGTCGGCACTCCCTACGCGAAAGGCCTTGATGACGCGCAAGCCTTCAAACTTGGGAAGGTCTTCGGGCGGCTCCGATCCGTGGAGCTGGACGAGGTCAAGGCCGACGGCGCGTGCGACTTCGACAACCTCTTCGGGCCGTCGATCGACGAAAAGGCCGACCGTCTCGGCTCGGTCGCCGAGGGCGGTGCGGATGGCGATGGCGATAGGAACCTCAACCCGGCGGACGGAGCCAGGGTGAAAGTTCAGGCCGACCCAATCGACGCCCGCCGCGAGGCAGGAGCGGGCGTCGTCGAGGGTCGTCAGGCCGCAGACTTTGATCTTCAACGGATGGGCTCTTCGAAGCGGCCGTTGGTTATTTGGCTATCAGCTTCTCGAGCGCGGTCTTGAACTTGGCTTCGGTGTTCACACCGACAAGCCGCTCGACTTCTTTACCGCCGTGGAAGATGAGGACGGTCGGGATGGCCGAGATCCGGAGGCCGCCAGGGGTCTCTTGGTTCTCGTCGGTGTTCATCTTGCCGACTTTTACCCGTCCCTCGAATTCGCCGGCCAGCTTCTCGATCGTTGGGGCCAGCATCCGGCAGGGGCCGCACCAGGGGGCCCAGAAGTCGACAACGACGGGCTCCGCTGAGCCAAGGACTTCCGAGCTCCAGTTCGCGTCGGTAAACTCCACTACATTCCCGGCCATGAGAGTGCCTCTTCGATCGACCTAAAGTCTTGGGACACCGCCATCAATCACGCACGCGAGCCGGGCTTTCCCCCCGACTATGGTGTCCCTAACGGAGATATTATCTCGTGATGCGAAACAGAGTCAACCGAGCCCTCGACGCACCGGACGCTTGGGCCGTGTTCGATCCCCGCCGTTGGGGCTGGGAGACCTGGTTCCTGGTCGCTGTTCCGGTGGCGGTCGTCGCTTCGATATTCGAATTTCCGGCAGTGGTCAGGTTCGTCGCGGCGGGTCTGGCGATCATCCCGCTCGCCGGGCTGATGGGCCGGGGGACCGAGGCCCTCTCGCAACGGCTCGGGCCGGGAATCGGCGGGTTGTTGAACGCGACGTTCGGCAACGCTGCCGAGCTAATCCTCGCCCTCCTGGCGCTGCGGAGGGGACTGGACGGGGTCGTGAAGGCGTCGCTCACCGGGAGTATCATTGGCAATTTGTTGCTCGTGCTCGGGGCTAGCCTGCTCGCGGGCGGGATCAAATATCCGGTCCAGCGATTCAACCGAACGGTCGCGAGCAGCGGGTCGACTTTGATGGTGCTCGCTTCGGTCGGGTTGCTGATCCCCGCCCTCTTCCACACGGTGGTTGGGCCTGGGGTGCCGGGGCTCGAACACAAGTTAAGCCTCTCGGTCTGCGTCGTCCTGATCTGCACTTACGGGCTGAACCTGCTGTTCAACCTCGTGACGCACAAAGACCTCTTCGGCGGCGAAACGAATTCGGCCGACAAGGCGAACGTCTGGACCGTCCGGAAAGCGACGACTGTCTTGCTGGTCGCGACGTCGTTCGTGGCCTGGATGAGCGAGCTTCTCGTTGGGGCGGTCGAGGAGACGAGCCGGTCGCTCGGGATGAGCGAGGTTTTTATGGGGGTGATCGTTATCGCGATCGTCGGCAACGCGGCCGAGCACTCGACCGCGATCCTGATGGCGATGAAGAACCAGATGGACCTGGCCGTGGGGATCGCGATAGGGTCGGCCTTGCAGGTGGCGCTATTCGTCGCGCCGGTGTTGGTCTTCGCGAGCTATCTCAGGCCGAACCGTGGCCCCATGGACTTGCTATTCTCGACGTTCGAGGTCGTCTCGGTGATCCTCGCCGCGATCGTGGCGCGAATGGCGGCGGAGGATGGCGAGTCGAACTGGCTCGAAGGGGCGATGCTCTTGATGGTCTACGTCATCCTGTCGATCGCCTTCTTCTTGCTCCCGGGCGCGGCGTGAGGTCAATCATCGCTTCGACCGGCGGGTGTTCTGGGTGTCTTCGTCGGTCAGGTAGAGGAGGCAGCCGCAGGTCTGGCAGAAGATCAGCCCGTTCTTGTTGAGCAGTTCGTTCACCGTCTGCGGGGTGATCGAGACGTAGCACGAGGAACAGGCCCCCGAGTCGATCTGGGCGAGGGCGTCGGCCCCCTTCTGCTTGACGGTCCGTCGATAGCGGTCGCGGTAATCCTCGGGGATCACGGCTTCGGCTTCGACCAGCGCGGCTTCAAGGACGGTGAGTTGCGCCTTCTGCTCCTCAGCCTGGGCGGCGATCTGCGCCTTGATCACGGCGGCCTCGCCCATGAACGTCTTCACCTCGGCCTCAATCTTCACGAGATCGGCCGCCTGCGTCTCGACCGTGCCCATCGAATCGAGGATCTCGTCTTCGATCTTCGCGATCGAGGCCTTGTCGTGGGCAATCTGGTTCTGGAGGGCTTTGTACTCTTCGTTCTTCTTGACGTTGTTGAGCTTGACCTTGAGGTCGTCGATCTTGACGTTGAGCGACTGGACGTGGACTTCGCGGTTCTTGATCTTGGCGCGAGCCTCTTGCAGCGCCTTCTTGGCGGCGTCGACATCGGCTTGACGCTTGACGACGGCGGCTTCGCGCGTGACAAGCAGCTTTGGGGCGGAGGTGAGCCGGTCTCGGAGCGACTTGGCTCGCTGATGGATCAGGTGGAGGTCGCTGAGAGTCGTTGCGGTCGCGGCCATGTTCGGGATTTCTCCGGGGTGTCCACTGCCGGGCTCGGGCACTTGGGCGGTGCTGCGCCGGGTTTTCGATTCGGCCAGGATGGTTGCGACGGACGACGTGACGTGTCTTGGGCGTCTCTTGCACAGACTGCCGTTCACCCATCCTCAATGGTTCTTCGGGCCGATGCCAACAAAAAACCGCCGGTCGCCCGAAGGCGGCCGGCGGTCGTTTGGGCCGGCTCAGCCGGTACTTTCAAGAAACCCTTCGAGTTGCCTACTGCGGACAGGATGCTGGAGCTTCCTGACCGCCTTCGCCTCGATCTGTCGGACCCGTTCTCGCGTGACCTTGAAGATCCGGCCGACCTCTTCGAGCGTGTAGGTATACCCGTCGCCCAGGCCGTAGCGGAGCTTGATGATCTCGCGTTCGCGGTAAGTCAGCGTCTTGAGAACGCTGTCAATTTTCTCCTTGAGCATCTCCTGCGTGGCGGCGTTGATCGGGCTCTCGGCGGCTTCGTCTTCGATGAAGTCTCCGAAGTAGCTGTCTTCACTCTCGCCCACGGGACGGTCGAGGGAGATCGGGTGTCGGCTGATCTTCATCACCCGGCGCGTCTCTTCGATCGAGATGTTAGCGGCCTTGGCCGTCTCCTCGATGGTCGGCTCGCGACCCTTCTCCTGGAGCAGCTTCTTCGAGACGTTGCGAAGCTTCGACATCGTCTCGATCATGTGGACCGGAATGCGGATCGTCCGGGCCTGGTCGGCGATGGCGCGGGTGATCGCCTGGCGAATCCACCACGTCGCGTAGGTGCTGAACTTATAACCCCGGCGATACTCGTACTTATCGACCGCCCGCATCAGGCCGGTGTTCCCTTCCTGGATCAAGTCCAGGAACGAGAGGCCGCGGTTGCGATACTTCTTGGCGATCGAGACGACGAGCCGAAGGTTGCCGCCGGAGAGGTCACGCTTGGCCTGTTCATACTCTTTGAACCGATCGTTCATGGCCTCGACCCGTCGCCGGAGCGACTCGGGGGTTTCGAGGGTCATGAGCATCAGGTCTTTGAGCTCTTTCTCCAGGTTGCCGCGATCTTCCTTACCGCCGTTCCCGGCGCTGTCGTCTTCGAGCAGGGCCAGCAATTCGAGCATCCGGGCGGAGACCTGCTCGAGCCGCTTCATCAGCGGCTGGACCTTCTGGGTCCGGATCGAGAGTTCTTCAACCAGCGTCACGGCTTTGCGACGGCGGTTCTTGAGGCTGAGCCGGAGGTTCCGGCGGGACGGCTTGTCGCCCCGGGCGCGGAGGAAGTTGCGGAAGTCGACGATGTTGCAGGCCATCAGGTGATCGAGCGTGGCCAGGTTGAGCGGCATCCGCCCGAGGATCTGGTCCTTCTCGAGGTTCTCGGTGACCGAGACCTTGACCGTGCGGTCGAACGGCAGTTCGCCGTCGTTGACCTTACGGAGCACCTCGACGACCAGCTTGAGCGCGAAGTCGCATTCCAAGACCTTGCGACGGAACCGCTTGCGCGTGATCTCGATCTTCTTGGCGAGGCCGATCTCCTGGTCGCGGCTCAGCAGCGGGATCTCGCCCATCTGGGTGAGATACATCCGCACGGGGTCGTCGATCCTGCGGGAGATCTCGTCGAGGTCTTCGGGGGTCAGCTCACCTTCGTCGTCGTCGGCCGGCTCGTCGGTTTGTTCCTCGGGTTCATCGTCGCTCTCGCCAGAGGCAAGGAGGCGGGCTTCGGCCTCATCTTCATTGACGAGTTCGATTCCCAACTCGTCGAGCGATTCGAGGAGTCCGTGGATCTTGTCGGGGCTGCTGGCCTCGTCGGGGAGGTAATCATTGACCTGGTCGAAGGTAAGGAACCCCCGTCGCTTGCCCAGGTCGAGGAGCGTCTTAAGGCCCTCGTCCAACTTTTCCATCCAGAAATCTCCCAAGGGCCGCGGGTCAGGACGCGGAGAGTCGTTTGGTGTCCGGACGCTGTTGATAATACTTTTCGAGCTCAACTCTTAAGGCTCGATACTCTTCGGGAAAGGAGGCTTGATCGGTCTCTTTCAAGGCCGAGCGAAGGTCGCGAATCCGTTCTTGCCGCTCGCGGTCGGCCAGCTTCAGCAGGGTGATCTCCAGCCGCATCTCGACCGGGGCCAGCGTGATTCCCGCTTTGATCGGCGACCGCTCCATCGGCGAGAGCAGGGCCGACGCGAATTCGCGGAGCGTCTGGTTTTCGAGACTCGCAGAGACGAGGTCGGGGGTGGGCGTCCGGCCTTCGGCGTGGAGGTCGTAGCACGCCTGGAGAACCTCTCGGAGCGGCTCGTCTCGGAGCGACGAGACCGTCACGCGGGTGATCAGGCGACTCACAACCGACGGCTCGTTGAGTAGAATCTTGATAAGTTCGAGGTCGATCGGGTCGAGGGCCGAGATCACGATCGGCCGCGAGGGCTCCGGCCCATCCACGACAATCGGCGCGGGCCGCTTCGATTGGATAGACAACTCACGGAGCCGGCGATTCAGCATTGCAACCGGAACGCGAATCCGCTGCGAGAGCGTGTCGATCGCCTTGGCGACCTTGACATCGAGCCCCGCGCCCGACTTCGACGGCACCCCGGCGAGGACCGCGAGCACCCGCTCCGACGCCTGCCGGGAACCCTCCGGAGAGTCTAGGTCGTACATCGCCGCAGCGCGGTCGATCGCAAACGTGAGTGGGTCGACCGCGCGGTTGACCATCGATCGGAACGGCTCGGCACCGTTCTGGAGCAGGAAGTCACAGGGGTCGAGATGCTCGGGGAGGGTCAGCACGCGGACGTCGACCTCATGGCCCAAGAAGAGTCCAAGCGAACGATCGGCCGCCTTCTGGCCAGCCTCGTCGCCGTCGAAAACCAGGACGACGCGGTCGGCAAGCCGACGGAGCGACTGGACGTGGTCATCCGTCAGGGCCGTACCCAGGGTGCCAACCACGTTGGTCAACTCGACTTGATGAGCGGCGATGACGTCAGTATACCCCTCAACCACGCCCACCCACCCGGCATTCCGAGCGGAGATCCTGGCGAGGTCGATCCCGTAGAGATTCCGGCTCTTCTTGAAGAGCACCGTCTCCGACGAGTTCAGATACTTGGCGATACCCTTGCCCGCTTCGGCCATCCTCGTTTCGAGCTCGGGCATCACCCGCCCACCGAAGCCAACGGTGCGGCCCCTGGCGTCATGGATCGGGAACAAGAGCCGACCCCGGAACCGCTCGCGGAGGAACTGGGGGTTCTCGGCCGGGCGAGTCACCAGGCCGGCGAGTTCAAGCATCTCGACCGAAAACCCCGCCCGACGCGCCCGAGAGAGCAGCCAGTCGCGGTCCATCGGGGCGTATCCGAGGCGGAACTGTCGGACCATCGCCGGGTTGATCCCACGCGACTCGACATAAGCCTTCGCCTCTTCGGATTGCCCCAGGCCAGCGACGAACTCTGACTCGGCCCAGGCGCTCACGGCGAAGAGGTCAGTCTTCGACGGGCCGGAGGGCTCGGGGCCGACGGCGGCGATTTCGAGAGTGATACCCGCCCTATCCGCCAGCATTCGGAGTGCCTCGGGGAAATCGACGCGATCGTATTCTTGGACAAACGTGAAGACATCACCGCCGGCGCCGCAGCTCCAGCACTTGTAGGATTGCCGCTCGGGGTTGAGTTCGAGGGAGGGATGATGATCGTCGTGAAAGGGACACAACGTTTTGAGCTTGGAGCCGGTGCGGTGTGCAGGCAGGCCGTAGTCGGCGAGTAGGGAGACGATGTCGACGGCGTTTTTAACCGCGGACTTCGTGGAATCGGAATAACGCGACACCGCGGGCTCCCGAGTCAGATTTCAAGCCCGGGTCGCTGGCAATTACGGCCCACTGGAACATGGAGATTGACTCCGCTCCCAGGGGCCGTCTCAGCATGCCCTTCTTGTCCGATCGCTATAGAGAAATATAGCCCCAAATTGATTTTCAGTCAAGTTTTTCTGAGGCCATCGGCGAACGATCCCAGTTTTGTAAACCGGCACGATTTTAGCGTTTAGGAAAGACCCATGCAGAAAAGCGTCTGTTCAAATTCGCCCGGATTCGGCCTTCGGCGGACTAGAGGGTTGACAGGGTCCTTCGTTCTGTTCCGCCCCTTTTCCCTTTCACACAGGCATTTAACCGGGACGAGCCGCGATCCCGCCCCGTCCCGGCAATGTCCCGCGAACCAGGTGTCCAAGTCAAGAGTTTTCTTGCAGGTCTTGTGAAGATGGCGCGATAGGGTTAAGGGCGCGGAATGCCCGTCGTCGAGAGGGTGAGGAACTGGACGCGATTCCCTTCGCCGAGGATGCCGAGCGGGATTCCTTGGATCGGGTCGAAGCGGATCATCGCCGCCTCGAACTCGGCTCGGTTCCGGACTGTGGCTCGGCCGACTGAGATGATCCGCATCCCGCGTTGCAGACCAGCTTCTGCAGCCGGCGACTCCGGGTCGACCTCGCTGACGTAGAGGCCTCCAGCCGGGGCGGGAGCTTCGGTGATCTGAAACCCGAGCGACCGGCGGGCGGCGGCGACAGGTTCGGGCATCGCCGCAATCATCACCTGGGCCGTCTGCTTCTTGCCATTGCGGTAATAACCGACCGGGACGGTCGAGCCGATCGGCAGGATGAACGTGCGTGTCCGGAGGCTCTTGGGGTCGGTGACGACCTTGCCGTCGACCTCGACCACGATGTCCCCTGCCTCGATCCCAGCCTTGGCGGCGGGGCTCCCCGCACGCACCGCGCCGACGAAGACCCCCTCCTGGTCGTCGGCGAGGCCCGAGTCTTTGGCCAGCGCGGGGGAGAGCGGTTCGGGGATCACGCCGAGATACGCACGGATAACCTTGCCGTTCTTAATAATCTGCTTCACGACCTTCTGGGCAATCTCTGACGAGATCGCCAGGCCGATCCCCTGCCCTTCGCGGGGGTTGATGATCGCGGTGTTGATGCCGACGACCTGTCCCTGGAGATTGATCAGCGGGCCGCCCGAATTCCCGGGATTGATCGCCGCGTCAGTCTGGAGATAGTCTTCGTAATAGGCTCCAGCCCCGCCGACGAGGGTCCGACCGGTCGCCGAGACGATTCCGGCGGTGACAGTCCGGTCGAGGGTGAAGGGGTTGCCGATGGCGAGCACCCAGTCGCCGACCTCCATCTTCGCTGAATCTCCCCACTCCGCCTGCTGAATCCCCAGCGGCCCCTTGACCTTGATGACGGCGAGGTCGGTCGCCTCGTCGATCCCGACCAGCGTCCCCTCCAACGATGCCGACTGGCCGAGGCGGACCAGGATCTGCTCGGCGTTGTGGACGACGTGCTCGTTCGTGACGATGTAGCCGTTCACCCGATCGATGACGACCCCCGACCCGAGTTCGATATTCTTCGGGGGGACGGCCGAGACGGATCGGATGTTGACGACTGCGGGCGTAATGACCTTGGTCGCCATGCGGAAGAGAGACGAGACACGATTGAGGACACCCGCGTCATCGAGTTTCGCCAGCGCTTCGCTCGCCGCGCGCGAACGTCCCGCCTCGTAGGCGTAGCCCACGCGGTCGATCATGTAGGGGACGCCATAGGCGAGCGCGGTGATGACCATCAAGACCGCGAGGATGCGGAGAAATCCCCTCCGGACTGGCGGTGTCGTTGGCCGGGGGGGCGGGAGGTTGGAATCGGGCGATTCGAGGTCGGGCGACGCCATGGGTGTGTCGGCTCCGGGCGAGGATTCGAGGCGCAAAGTCAAAGGAGTCCATCGGCTCGGACAAGAGCAGCCTAGTCGAGAACCGCGGGGAAATCAATCGAACCGACGCGACCATCGTCGATAAAAAGGACTGTCCGGTCGGGCGACGATGGGTTACGTTAGGATCACCCTCCCCTCATGTGTCCCGCCTCTCACGTCGGTCGAGTCTTATGTGCGGAATCGCCGGCTTCGTGAACCCTGACGGTCGCCCCGCCGATCCCGAGATCCTGGCGAGGATGACGGCCACGATCGAGCACCGGGGGCCGGACGGGTCGGGTTTTTATCTCGACGGCCCGGCCGCCCTCGGACACCGACGGCTCTCGATTATCGACGTCGACGGCGGTGCCCAGCCGATGTCGAACGAAGACGGCTCGATCTGGGTCACATTCAACGGCGAAATCTACAACGACCCGGCCCTCCGCTCTCTCTTGCTCTCGGCCGGTCATCGCTTCCGCAACGCCTCAGACACCGAGGGCCTGGTCCATCTGTATGAACAGTATGGCGAAGGGTTCCCCAGCCGCCTCAACGGGATGTTCGCCCTGGCAATCTGGGACAGTCGACGCCGTCGCCTCCTCCTCAGTCGCGACCGGCTTGGCCAGAAGCCGCTCTTCTATGCCGAACTCCCCGGCGGCGGACTCGCGTTTGGTTCGGAACCGAAGGCGGTCTTCGCGCATCCTGAGGTTGGCAAGCGACTCGATCCGGCAAGCCTGGCCCGCTATCTCTTCTACGAATACGTCCCCTCGCCGCACACGATCTGGCTGGGGATGAAGAAGCTCCCGCCCGGCCACACGCTCTTATGGGAAGGGGGGAACGTCTCGGTCGAGCCGTACTGGGTCTCCCCCGACCCCGTCGACAGGGCCGAGCCTTTCGAGGTGGCGGCGGGCCGATTCTGGGACGAGTTCGTCGCAGCGGTCGGCCGCCATCGACGTTCGGACGTCCCGCTCGGCGTCTTCCTCTCGGGCGGCGTCGATTCTTCGAGCGTTGCGGCCGCGCTGACGGAGTGGGAGCCCGCGTCGAAGATCCGCACGTTCTCGATCGGCTTCGACGACCCCAGCTTCGATGAGAGCGGGCATGCCCGAGCGGTGGCGTCGCTGCTTGGGACCGACCACCGCGAGCGGACGTTCTCGGCCGACGACGTGCTGACGCTGCTCCCCGAAGTCGCCGGCTGGCTCGACGAGCCGTTCGGGGACGCCTCGATCCTGCCGACGCACCTCCTGAGCCGGTTCGCCCGCGAAGAGGTGACGGTCGCGCTTGGGGGGGACGGTGCCGACGAGTTGCTCGCGGGCTATCCGACCTTCAAGGCCGACCGGGCGTCGCGGATCTTCCGGGGCCTGCCGTCCGCAGCAAGGTCGCTCGCCAGGGCCGCCGTCCGTGGGCTGCCGGTCGACCACCGGAACATGAGCCTCGACTTCAAGCTCAAACAGTTCCTCCGGGGGGCGGGCGAGCCGACGTCGCTCGCCCATCAGCGCTGGCTCGGTTCGTTCTCAGGAAGTGAGATCCGGGGGCTGCTGGTCGATCCCGACTCGTGGGATGTTGAGGCCGAGCATCTGGAACGCGCGTCGAGGCTTGCCCCCGGTCTCGACCCGCTCAGCCGCTCGCTCCGGCTCTATCAAGATACCTATTTGCCGGACGACATCCTCGCGAAGGTCGATCGCGCGAGCATGGCGTGCAGCCTCGAAGTCCGCGCTCCGTTCCTTGACGCCGAACTGGTCGACTCTATCCAGGCGATGCCCGCCGTGTTCAAATACGCCCGAGGGCAGACGAAGCGATTGCTCAAGCACGCGGCACGAGGACGGCTCCCCTCAACGATCCTCGACCGGCCCAAGAAGGGCTTCGGAATTCCCGTCGCGCGCTGGCTTCGCGGACCGCTCGCCCCCCTGCTTGACTCCCTGCTCGGTCACGACCGCCTGAAGTCTCAGGGCCTGTTCGACCCGATTGAGGTAGCGAGGCGGGTGAAAGAGCATCGCGACGGCGTCTGCGACCACCGCAAGCCGCTCTGGACCCTCCTTATGTTCCAGCTCTGGTACGACCGCTGGCTCGCTTGAGCCGTCCCGTCCCGAGACATGATTCGGACCGCGAGAGAGATGCCGGATGAGAATCCTGATCGTCTCCGACATCCACGCCAACTGGTCGGCGCTCGACGCGATCGACGAACCGTATGACCTCTGCCTCTGCCTCGGCGACCTCGTCGACTACGGCCCTGACCCCGCGCTCTGCGTCCGTTGGGCGATGACCCACGTCAAGCACGCGATCCGGGGCAACCACGACCACGGCGTCGCGCAAGGGGTGCCGGTGGTCGGTGAGACCGGCTATCGCTATCTGACCCGAGTCACCCGCCCGCTGATGTGGGAGGCGCTTGGACCCGAAGAGCGACGCTATCTGCTCCGGCTTCCGCTCACCTGCCGGTTCACGCTCGAAGGCAAGAAATTCCTGCTCGTCCACGGCACCCCGCGTGACCCTCTCGACGAATACGTGATGAGAGACCCCGAGACCTGGGCGAAGCGGCTCCATGACGTCGACGCCGACATCGTCTGTGTCGGCCACACCCACATGCAGTTTAATCTCCGGGTCGGGAACACGGTCGTGCTCAACCCGGGCAGTGTCGGCCAACCCCGCGACGGAGACCCGCGTGCGGCCTATGCGATCATCGACGACAACCGGGTCGAGCTGAAGCGGATCGAATACCCGGTCGCCGAGACAATCGCCCGCGTTGACCGTTCGAGGCTTCCCGATCGGGCCAAAGAGATGTTCCGCGTGGCGTATTCCGAAGGCCGACTGCCCCACGCCTATCGGACGACCGGGGGGGGGGAATGACGACCGCCCCGCGTATTCGCCCCGCTGAGCTGGCCCTGGCTGTCAGCCTGTATGCACTCCAAGGGGTCGTGGTCGCCTACCTGCTCAACTACAACAAGAGCTATATGATCGCGGGCGGGGTCGGCGAGCGGACGGCGGGGCTGGTCGAGACGGCGGTGCTCCTTGTCCTCGTCTTCAAGTTCCTCCTCGGCCCGCTCTCAGACCGCTTCAGCCCGTTTGGACTCGGACATCGCCGACCATTCATCGTCGTGGGGCTGCTCGCGCAGTCGTGCGGGCTGGTCGGACTCTCGGTCGTCCATCCTGGAGTTAACCTCGCCGGGTTCGCGGCGATGGCCTATCTCGCGGTGATTGGCCTCGCTCTGTATGACACCTGCTGCGACGGCTTTGTCATTGACGTGACCCCGCCCGATGACCGCGTGCGGGTGCAAGGGCTGCTTCAGGTGGCCCGATTCCTGGCGACGATGCTCTGCACATGGGGCTTCGGGACCTGGATGTCGGTGACGGATGTCGGGCCGGGCAAGAGCGGGGGCGTGCTCTGGACGTGCGCCGGGCTGGGCCTGCCACCGCTCTTGATGGCCCTCTTCATCCGCGAGCGAGTCCGATCCGCCGCCGCAGAATCGTTTCAATGGTCGGGCCTGAAGGTGCTGCTGCGTCCCCGAGCCTTGACCCTGCTCGCCTTCGGGGCGCTCTACGGGATTGTCGGCCTGGGGGTCGAATTCAACCTGAGCCGCTATTACATTCACATCGGATACGGCCAGGACGGCGTTGGCTCCTTCAGCGCGCTTCGATATGCCGGCCGCGCGGCCGGGGCGTTGCTCCTTCCGGTGTTGAAGACACGCCTCGGTCGTCGCGGCGAACTGGTGGTCGGCCTGATCGCCCTGGCCGCGACGACGGCGGGTCAATCGACAGTTGCCGGCCCTTTGTCGACCGGCGGCTGGGCCTTCGCGTTCGGCATGGCCAACGGCTGGAACGACGCCCTCTTCTGCGTCCTGGCGATGGAAGCGTCGGACCCTCGGATGGCCGCCTCGACCTTTGCCGTCTTCATGGCCATATCAAACGTCAGCGTGCTCGGCGACGCTATTTTCCTCGAAGTCGTTCACCTCATGCACGGGCAGTATCGGCCCGTCCTCCTCGGCTCGGCCGTCCTGGCGATCGGCCTGCTCGCGATTGTCCCTGCCCTCTCAAGCCATCGATCGAAGGAAGACGCGGCCGATGTCGATCCCTGAAATCGTCCTGATCGCCCTCGCGACGGTGGTCGTCCTCACCGTCGGTTTCGTCGCATTGTTGCCCTGGATCTTCGCGCCAATGATCCGGCTCTTGCTCTCGCCCCGCTACGGATTCCGGGTGACAGGACGGACGAACGTCCCTAGGCGGGGGCCAGTCGTCCTGGCTGCGAACCACGTTACCTGGATCGACTCGCTCTTCCTCGCGGCGACCTGCGGCCGGCGGGGCCAGGTGTTGGGGAATGCCAACTTCTTCAAGTCGAGATTTTTCAGTGCGCTCGCGAGGCGCGCTGGGTTGATCCCGGTGCCGTTCTCGGGTCCGAAAGCCCAGCGGGCTGCGATCGTCGCGGTACGCGAGGCGCTTGACCGGGGCGGCCTCGTCGCGATCTTCCCCGAGGGCCAGCTCACCCGGAACGAGTTCCTCGGGCCGTTCTATCGCGGCCTCGAAGTGATCCTCAAGGGACGTCCCGACGTGACGGTCGTCCCGGTCCACCTCGACAACCTCTGGGGCAGCATCTTCAGCTTCCGGGGCGGTCGGGCGTTCGGAAAACGGCCCATCGGACTGAGGAGGGTGATTAACATCGCCTACGGCCCCCCGCTCTCGGGTCCGCCGAGTCTCTTCGAAATCAGGCGGGGACTGCTCGACGCCGGGGTCGACGCCGTCGGACTCCGCAAGACGCCGATGCCGGCCCCGGAGGGCCTCGACCCCGATCTGGGTCGACTCGACCACCCTGATCTCGGCCTCCTCACCGGCTCCGCGGCGAATTATGACCGCGACGGCGTGGTTCAGCCCGGCCATCGCGACGGAGCCGTCGGGCTTCCACTGCCCGGTGTCGCCCTTCGGGGCATGGACGAGTCGGGCCAGGTCTTGCCCCAGAACGTTGTCGGCCGGATTCAGGCCCGCACCGTTGGCCATCCGAACTGGACAGACACCGGCATCAGGGGGCGTCTGGACAGCGATGGTTTTCTCACGATCGAGACGGACCTGCACCCAGCCGGGCAGGCCGAATCGGTGGGCTAATAACGGCGATGCAAACCCCTGCCCGGTAACGCCCCGGCCCATGTCATGATGTGTGAAAACAACATGATGGGGTAAATACGATCACTCGCGTCCATCCACGCAGGCTAGACCCTAATCTTGATATGGCGAGGCCGTCGCAGACCGACAGCTAGAATCCTCGCCTTATTATCAATGGGGGAGAGTTCGTAATGGTCAGCGGTCCAGCCAAGAGGCAATTGTCGAGTCATCGTCGTCATCTGATATTCGCGGTTATTATCATGGGCCTCGCATCGACCCTGAATGAGGCAGAGGCCGGCGTGACGCTTTCCGTCAACGCGAAGGGGGGAGTCGGGCATCTCCTCTCATTCCAGGCGCAATACGACGCGCTAGAATCGAGGCCGACGGCCTACCTGGCCGGGGTGTTGTCGGCCTCACTCAACGGCGGGACCGCGTTCGACGCCTACTGCGTTGACCTTTATCACGTCATCTACGTCGGCGGAACGCCTTTCTCGTTCGCGGTCACGCCGCGCCCCATCGCGCAATTGAGTGCGCCCGCCGCACACGGAGCGGGCGTCGGCTACCTCTACCGGACGGACGCGCCGTTGGTCGTGAATGACATTGACGCCGCCGGGCTCCAGGTCGCGATCTGGAAAACCGAATACGACAACGGCGGCTCGCTGACTTCCGGTCACTTTACGGTCCAGGATTCAAGCGATCTCGGCTCGGACCAGCACCTCATCTTTGCCAAAGCGACAAGCGACCTCGCCGCCTACGACGGCACGCAGGCGGGAACTGCCACCTGGCTTGAAGCGACCACCCATCCGTTCGACGGTCGCTACGACCTCAATCAGAATCTAGTCGGTCCCGACTCGATCCCGGTTTCGATCAACTTTGTCGTCTTGACGCCGGAGCCGACCACAATGAGTGCGGCGATCGTCGGCGTCGGCTTGATCCTCGGCCTCACATGGCGGCACCAACTCGGTGAGCAGTCTCGCAAAGCTGGGCTGAATTGAGCACGGTCATCGCCTTCGAAAGCGAAACGGCCGGCCCTTGCGGGTCGGCCGTTGCTTCATCGAATCGTACGATTCGATGATCAATAACCCTGGCCAGAGGGGGCAACCGACTGGGCCGACGGGGCGACGACCGAGGTCTCGTAAGCAACGGTCTCGCAGGCCGGGGCGCAGACGGCCTTCTTCTTGTGGCAGCCGGCGAACAGCTTGATGCCGCCGCACTTCTTCTTCGGGGTGCAGGCGACGGGCTCGGGGCAGGGAGCCGGGGCGCACGCGACGGGCTCGGCACAACGGGCCTTCTTGTGGCAGCAGGCCGAGGCGTCACCAACAGCGAAGAAGCTCACAACAGCGAAAGCGGCCAAGGCCAGGAGGGAACGACGCATCTGACATCTCCAGTAGTGGTTCATCGAGGACGATCATCAGCAAGGGGAACTTTGCCGGTTACTTAGACCAGGCAAATCACTTGCCACGCCACCAATTAGGATAGATGAGCAAATTGGGTTTGCAAGAGAATTTCTCCCGCTTTTGCCCAATCGTCAAAGGTTACTCAGTAAACAAATCTTACGCCACAATGCAAACTCAGCTGTTTTCCCAAGATCGATCCACTGCGCAGGTCTGACTCGAAGGTCGAGAAAGTTTCGGACCCCCGGTATGCTCGTCAACATCTCCCAAGGTCGCGCAGGACGATCCCGGATGACATCCGGTCCAGTACGGCCAGCTTAAAGTGTGTTGAAAGCGGTCCGAATCCGGACATCCGCACATCGTCAGAATGATCTGACGGGCGAGATGAGCCCCGAAACCCGCAAGGGGCTGGCTCACTCCGCACCAATTTGCGGCCAGAAATCATCAGTGATTTCTCCGGCCGACACTGACAAGGGTGGCTGACGGGATTCGAACCCGCGATATCCAGATCCACAATCTGGTGCCTTAACCGCTAGGCGACAGCCACCATCACTCTCGCTTCCTAGGATAGTTACCGCGCGGTTTCCCGTCAAGCGTTCAGCCGCAATCAAACGCGTTTGGATACATTCGAGAGTGAACCTATCTTATATCATCCTTGTCGAATCCGATGAACGTCTGTCTCGAAAACCTGTTCGGGAAATTCATCGGCTCGACGGTTTTCTCTTGCAAGTCCATGCGTGCAAGCTATTATTTGATCTAGCTGGGTGATGATACCCCTCGCAAGCATGGGAGAGAACCGATGATCGGTCCGATGCTGAGTGCTGTCGCGCTTCTGGTGGGTGCCGCGTATGAGGGGCCGTCGCCCCCCGACGCGAGCTACGACGCGAAGAGAGAGGGTGTTGGCCGCAATGCCGAGGCGCAGGTGCGTCTGGCTCTCTGGTGCGAGTCAAAGGGTCTCGAACGCGAGCGGATCAAGCACCTCGCGATCGCCGTGCTTACCGACCCCTCGAACGCGATGGCGCGCGGGCTGATGGGGCTGGTCGAATATCGCGGTAAGTGGACCAAGCCCGAGGCCGTCGCGCAGTCGCTCCAGATCGACGTGGCTCACGCTGACTTGCTCGCCGAGTACAACGGACGCCGCGTCAAGACGCCGGTCGCGGTCGCGGCGCAATATAAGCTGGCGCTCTGGTGCGAAGAGAAGGGGCTGGCGGACGAGGCCCGCGCCCATCTCGCCACTGTGGTCCGGCTCGATCCGACCCACGCCGAGGCGTGGAAGGGGCTTGGCTACAAGAAAGTGGGGAATCGGTGGACGACCGAGGCGCAAGCTGACTTAGCCAAGGCCGAACACGACGCGCAGCAGAAGGCCGACAAGCTCTGGAAGCCCCGGCTTGAAAAGCTCCGCGACGCGCTGGTGAGCAAGACCAAGCGTGACGAGGCGCAGCGATCAGCGGCGGAGATCACCGACCCCCGCGCTGTGCCTTCGATCTGGAAGGTCTTCGTCGAGAAGGGGGATCAGCACCAACTCGCGGCGGTGCAACTGCTCGGCCAGATCGACGCAATCGAGGCGTCGCGCGGGCTGGCGAAGCTCGCCCTGCTCGCGACGTCTCCCGACGTGCGGAGGCGTGCCACGGAGACGCTACGTCGCCGAGATCCGCGTGAATATGCCGACATGCTCATTACCAGGCTTCAAGACAAGATCAGGTATGAGGTCAAGCCCGTCGGCGGTCCCGGCTCTCCGGGCGAGCTTTACGTCGAGGGGAGGGACGCCAACCTGCGACGATATTACTCCCCACCGAAGCCGTATGTTCCCTCCTTCGCCGGGGACACGATGG
>JANXSY010000260.1 GCA_025356435.1 Isosphaeraceae bacterium
CGCCTGGCCCTATCGGGGCCATAGCGATGGGAGACGGTGAGGTTTCCTTCACCCCGCTTGCCGTGCTTGGGGCAGTGGGAATTCAGGCAGCAGAAGCGTGAGAGGTCGTCCATGGTCAGGCTCGGCGGCGGGATCACCCGAGGGGAGAACAAGTTGCGAGATTCGCTCCTTGATACCAGGACGGACGGTAGCGTGCAACAACTCACGGCCACGAGGGGACGTTCGGGGACGAGAGCAAACTCAGGACGCAAGGACACCTTCGTTCTGCCGTCGACAAGATGACCACGTCGCCCATAGACCGGTCATGACCAATCCGGCAAACCCCGCCGCGCTGAAGACCTTGCCGACAGCGAACGATCGGGGATGGTATTCGTACACGAGGGTATGCTTGCCCGACTCGACGGCCGCGCCGCGCATCAGGCGGTTGGCGCGGAGGATCGTTGCAGGTTGGCCGTCGATCGTGAGCGTCCATCCGGGATAGAAGACCTCGCCGAGGATCACGAACCCCGGACGGTTCAGAACCACGTCGAGTTCAACACGCTGGGGATGGGGCTCGCGAACGGTCACTCCCTCGTCAGGACCCGTCGATCCTCGCGTGCGGAAACTGCGGAGTGGGGCGTCATCGGCGACCTCGACGTAGGCGAGCGAACGGAGGTCGTAGACGTGACGCGACTGGTCCTGCCAGAAGGGATCGCCCGCGTAGAGCATCTCCTCCATCGGCCCTTTCCTCGCGTCGCGCGTCATCCCCTCGACGGGGGCCGAGAGGCGGACGTCGTGGACGATCCAGGCGCGGGGGAAGGCCGAAAGATTCCGGACGATCTGGTAGTCGACCGTCCGCGCCCATTCGACAGACTGCTTGCCGGCGTCTTCACCCTTGAACGTCTCGCGCTTGGGGAAGACCTTCTCGGTTTCGTGCATGAGCGAGATGACGCCCCGCTCGGCGTTGGTCCAGGGGGTGAAGGCGGGAAGAATGAAGTAGCGCGTATTCCAGAGGTCGAATCCGCGACGCGGATAGTAAACGATCCGTTCGTCGGGATCTTTCAGCTGCAGGTGGCTGGCGATCGCAGGCAAGACGGAGACCGTCCACGGCGAGAAGAACCACTCGTAGTCAAAGAGTTCGGCCACGCCCTGCGTATGGGTGTATTTCACGCCGTAGGTAAGCCCATACTTCGGCTGGATCGTGTTCCGTTCCCAGTCGACGAACTCTCGAACTCGATCGGTTGACGCCGTTGTCCGCCACGAGAGTGGGTTCCAGACCGGCATCCGGTGGATCCGGAACGGCCCCGGCGCGGGGTCGAGTTTTTCAGCTTCCTCGATCAGCTCAAGCGTCCGTGGCTTGCGTTCAAAGACCGACTGGTCGGCCGTCATCACAATGCCACGATTCGCCAGGGCGAGGTCGCCCGAGACGGTGAGCATCAGCACGACGCCCGCGAGCCTCGGACGACGCTTCGCGAGCAAGACCGCCGCGACCGTGAGTCCGATGACGATCGCACCTTGGATCAGACCGCGGAGGATGTCATTGACAGCTCCGGCCGGTTCAAGCGGCCCGAAGGCCGATCCGCTCTCGGCCCGGGCGAACCGAGCCGCGATCGCAGTGGAATTCAACGCGACCATCACGGCCACGATCGCGCTTACGCACAGCAGGAGGCCGGCCCACGCCAGCAATCGCCTCCTCTCGCCGAGCCCAACCCGATCCCAGCCATATCCGGCAAGCAGGGCGAGGGCCACGCTCGTGAAGGTAAGCAGCTTGCTCGGGTAGCGAAACTGCTGAAAACCAGGGATTACGGTCGAGAGGAACCAGTAAAAGCTGCCGTCGCCGTCGCGCAAGGCCCCATCGACCCGGATCGCGTTCGTCTCGGGGGGATCGTGCGGCCCGACGTATCGGGCAACCGGCTCGAAGAAACGCCCGACCCAGAGCGGCCCGGCGAACTCACCGAAGCTCGCCAGGAGCGTTACGACCGCGATCCCCGTCAGCCAGCCCCGCCAGGGGGGCCCGCCGCGAAACCCGACCCCCGCCAGGGCGAGCAAGAGCGTCGCCCCGCCGAGATAGAGCGACGGCACCCAGACCCGATGGCTCGTCGCGGGCGGGATGATATTCACCCAGGAATGGTTCCCCCGGTCGATCGTACCGTAGACGTTCGGCCAGACCAACTCGGCGACCCGATAGGGCTCCAGGCTGAACGGATAGACGTCGTGCGCCCCTTCGTCGGAGTTGCGGCCCGTCAACGAGGCGAACTCGAGCACCGGCAAGAGTTGTGCCCCCGTCAGCCCACCCGCAAGGACCGCCGCGACCGCCAGACCCGCCAGCCGCCGTCCCACGATCGAGGCGTCCCCCCTGCCCTTGATCCACCGGACCAGGAAAACCAACCCGGCCAGCCCCCACAATCCCGCGATGAATGTCGGCAGATACCTATTCCAGACAAATGTAGGAGCTGGGATCTTTTTGGGGCGAATCTCCATGAGTTGATGCGCGGCTTCGAGGGTCACCCCCGTCCAGACCGCGAGTCCCACGATCACGAGCAAGCCGATCCCGAGGACGCCTTTGAGCCGGAGCGGGGTCGATCTTCGCTCATGGCGTGTCAACAAGATCGCATAGACCCCCGCGCAAAGCCCTTCGAGGTAGGCCGCCTGCGGCTCGCCGCCGAGCACCTGCATCGCAAGGACGACCGCCAGCCCGGGGATCGCCCAGCGTCGGCCGAGTCGGAGCCAGCGGTCGACGGCCATCAGCCCCCACGGCACCCACGCTGCGCCGACGAGATAGATGATGTTGCAGTACTGGAAGAGGATCGGTGCCCCGAACGCATAGGCAAACGCCGAGACCACAGACCCTGTCATCCCGATCCCGAGCGACCTCCCCAGCAGGAGCATCCCGGCGAAGGCCAGCAGCGTGTGCGCGATGACATAGACCCGCGCGGCGAGCGGGTAGGGCAAGAGCGTATAGATCAGCTTCCCGGGATAGAGGACGGCCGCCGTCGGGTTGCCCAGGAGCGGCATCCCGGCGTTCTCCTCAGTCTCCCAAAGCGGAACGCGGCCCGCGTCCCACTCCGATTGCACCTTCTGATAGAGGGGATAGTAGTAGTGCGCGGCGTCGCGATAGGCGAACTGTCGGCCGGAAATCGCTGGCCAGAAGCAGGCCCCAACGAGGATGAGCAGACCAAGCGTGGCCGCTCCGAAAAGCGTAAAGCGTGACATGGTGACGTTCCCCGGACGCTTCCGGACGCTCGCGGCGATGATGGATGGGAATGATGTCAACGAACTGGCAGGAGGGTCCCGACCCATGATAACACGAGGGGACCGCCAAAAAAAAAGCCCGGCGGGCCAAGACGGCACGCCGGGCGGTTCGAGTCATCAATCGACGTGGATTAGCGCCCGACGGCCGCGTGGACGCGATCGAGCGACGCCCCCTTCACGACGGGCGGTGTGAGGGCCGCGCGGGGGTCAGGGCTCTTGCCGTCGGCACCCGCGGGAAGGGTCGGCAGAGCGACTTTGATCTCCTCGCCGTTTGCCGCCTTCATGAACTCGACGAGGTCAGCCTTCTCTGAGGCGGTCAGTTTGAGGGGCCTCATTACCTTGTCGAGGTTCGGATTGGCATTGCCGCCCCTGTCGTAGAACTCGACCACGTCGAGCAGGGTCTTCTCACTGCCGTCGTGCATGTAGGGCCCGGTCCGGGCGATGTCGCGGATCGTGGGCGTCTTGAAGGCCCCGATCGAAGCTTCAAACTTCGAGCCGACCGGGTCAATGACGAATCGGCCGAGGTCGGCGAACTTGCGATCCTTGGCGCTCCAGCCTATCCCGAGGTTATGGAACTGTTCGTCGGAGAAGTTCGCCCCGGAGTGGCACGACGTGCAACCCGCCTTCTGGAGCGGGACGCCCGCCCTGAACTCGTCATCCTGGCGGAGACGGAGTCCGAAGAGGACCATGCCTCGCTTGGCGGTGTCGCTCAGTTCTTTCAGCGACTCGGGGGAGTCGCCTCGTTCGTAGCGGTCGTAGGCCGAATTTCCCGAGAGGGCGGTCCGTTCGAAGGCGGCGATCGCCTTGGCGACGCCGTCGAGGGTCACGTCGGTGCCGAACACCTTGCGGAACTGGTCGCGATACCCGGGGATCGTGCGGAGCCGCTCGATAATGTCTCTGTAAGACTGGTCGCCCATCTCGATCGTGTTCTGGATCGGGCCTTGGGCCTGTCCTTCGAGCGACGGGGCGCGGCCGTCCCAAAACATCGTCCGGCCGTAAACCGTATTGAGAACCGTCGGTGAGTTTCGGCTTCCAACCTGCCCACCGATACCGATCGCCGCCTTGAGGCCGTCGGCCCATCCCTTCTCGGGGTTGTGGCAGGTCGCACAGCTCACCGTGCCGTCTTTGGAGATGCGCGGCTCGAAATAGAGCTGCTTGCCGAGTTCCACCTTGGCGACCATCATCGGGTTGGCAAGCGGCACCTTGTCGGCAATCGTCTGTAGCCCGAGCGGCGGCCTGACCACGAGCGGCTCGTCCTTGATGAGCGAGGTGTCGGCAGGGAGCCAGAGGTAATTCAGCGGCGTGGGGTTCTTGTTCTCGCCCCCTTTCACCTCTTCACGCACGACGTCAACCAGAGAATTCGGGTCGACCACGCGGTCGGGGGTGACCGTAACGGGCTGTCTGCCCTTCACTTCGGGCGTAATTCCCGACGACGAGAGGGTCGGGCTTTCTCTCTTCGCCACCGGACCCGGCCCGCCGGGCGGTCTCGGCTCAGTCTGGCGGGCATCCGATCTCTGGGCGGCCTGGTCACTGTCTTTGTTGAAACAGCCCACTCCCCAGAGCGGAACGAGACAGAAGGCAAGTCTCGACAGAAGTAATTTTGACATCAATGGTGGCTCCGACCAATGGGACCGTCGGGGCGAGCGGGCGGGCACACTCTCGACGCAGGAGCCCGACCAGGAAGGCCGGGCTCTGAGGAATGAGGAGATTACTGACGAGACGAAATAGGTCGCTTACTTCTTCGCGACCAGCTTCTCGGCGTTCCGTTGGGCCGCGTCGACCAGGTCATCCCAGTGGCGGCTATTGTAGCTGGGAGGGCCGCCCTTGATCGCGACAGTCTGTGCGACCAGGGTCGTGTCAACCATGTCGATCGCATCCCACGGGCAGACCTGGGCGCAATGCTTGCAGCCGATACAACGATCGAGGTCGATGTCGCACCAGGTTTGCAGGCTCGCATGGTCTTCGCCAGGGACTTTGTAGATGCACTCGACCGGGCAGACCTCGACGCAGGCCTCGCAGCCGGTGCATCCGTCGGCGTGGATCACCGCGAGGATCTTCGGGACGACCTTCCGTGGCTTACCGGCGAGTGCGGCCATTTCGTTCGGGTTCCATGAGTGAGAACGGTCAAGGGCCGGTCGAGTCCGCGCGCTGGACAAGACCGGGTCCATCAATAATGATTATCGTTCAGCCGGTCGTCAGGGTCAAGAACGACAGACCGAAGAACAACGATCATAATCGGTCGACCGGAGAAATAACCATGAAAATGGTGCCTCGAATCGGGATGTCGGCCGAAGAACGGGTGATCGTCGGCCCGAGCAACCGGATCGTCTTTGCCGATGCCGACATGCCAGCCGTCCTGGCGACTCCATGGCTGGTGGCTCATCTCGAATATGCGGCCCGGAACGCCATCGCCTCTTGCCTTGAAGAGCAGGAGCGGAGCGTCGGCACCTTCGTCGAGGTCGAGCACCTTGCCCCCAGCCCCGAGGGGTTCACCGTCGTCTGCAAGGCGCGGGTGATTCGAGTCGACGGCGCGGTCGTGACGTTCCAGATCGAGGCACACGACGGCGTCGACACCGTCGCGCGTGGCCTGCATCGTCGACGTATTATTGACGTGCACCGCTTCGCGCGCGGGATCGAACGCAAGCGGCAAGGCAACACCTCGGGAGCGTGACGGGCCAGCCGCCTCTGGCACTCTTCGCGCCCCTCTGGCAAGATCGTCGGCCGATGCCGTCGAGGCGTATCTCCCATCACAACTCTCAGCAAGGTGTCGGTCCATGTCGCGCAAGGTCGCCATCTTCTGGCCGGGAGATTATCGGGCCAAGCCGAACGAGTGGGCGCTCCCGCAGTCTCGCGAGACGACCGAGCAGCTCATGGCCGCGCTCCGCAAGCTCGGACGTACCCCTTACCAGGTCGAGGGTTATCTCACCCGACCCGACCAGGCGATCACCAAGCTCGGCCCGATCGACGACCCGATGATCGGCGTGTTCGTCCACTGGACCTACGCGCCGCATACCGTCGATGGCGTTGTTGGCAAAGAGAACCCGCTCCTGCTCGCATCCAACTTCTCCGGGACCTGGCCGGGCCTCGTCGCCTTGCTCAACACCGGGGCCTCGCTCGAATCGGTCGGTCGGCAGGCGTCGCGTGTCTGGACCGACGCCCCTGACTGGACCGCTGACGCGACATTCATGGACCGGCTCGACGAATGGTGCTCGACTGGCCGGATCGGCTACGACACCTCTGAGTTGAGAGGGGCCGCCGCCGTCTCGGCCGACGGGCTTGCCGTTGCCGGACGCGTGCTCGACGAGATCCGCCGTAAGCGAGTGCTGGCCCTGATGCTCGGTGACACGTCGATGGGGATGATTAACGGCTATTTCGGGCCGAGGCTGCTCTATCCGATCGGGTTTACGGAGCACAAGGTCGACCAGGCCTGGCTCGTCGACCGGGTGCGATCGGTCCCGGACGCCCGGGTCGATGACGCTTTCCGTTACGTTCAGTCGAAAGGCGTCATCTTCCACTGGGGCGAGGCTGACGCCGAAGACTTCACGGCCGATTCGACGCGGGAGCAACTGCGCGGATATCTCGCTGTGCTCGATCTGGTCGACGAATTTGGGGCTGACTGCGTTGGCTGGCAGTATCAACTCGGTCTCCTCAAGCTCTTGCCGCCTAGCGACTTCGCCGAGGGGCTGCTCAACTCGCACGCGCGGCCGGAGGGTAACGGCCACGTCGTTATCACCAGCACCGAGGCCGACCAGGGGAACCTCGTGCCGATGGAGTTGATGAAGCGACTCCTCGAAGCGAAAGGCCTCCCCGGCGCGGTGATGTTCCACGACGTCCGCTGGGGTGCTGAGCATGATGGCCGGTTCCTCTGGGTCTTGCTCAACTCGGGCAGTTGCGGGGCGTATGCCTTCAACCACGACGTTGACACGTTGCAAGGCGTCCACAGCTTCCGGCAGCCGTCGGGATATTTCCCGGTGCCTGGCGGGACGTTCGCCGGAGTGAGTCGTCCGGGTCCGATCACCTGGGCACGGGCCTGGATCGACCGCGGCGGCGGGCTGGTGATGGACCTTGGTCGGGGCGAGTCGGTCGAACTGCCGGAGAAGGTACGCGAGGCCTGGTGGCGCGGGACGACCCGCCAATGGCCGTTCATGGCGGCCGACCTCGGCTGCTCGAAGGAGACGATCATGGCCCACTACATGAGCAACCATGTTGCGGTAGCCTATGGCGACATTTTTGGCGAGATGGCCGCGTTGAGCCAATCGCTCGGGTTCAAGGTGAGAGTGCTCAGCCGGGATTGAATCGGCGAGAATGAAGCGATGAGTCCTTGCCATGCCCGATCCAGTCGAGAAGAATCGTTGAAGGCGGATTGCGCGAGGCCGTTCGAGGAACGCCGGCGATGGGATCGCAACTCACAGATCAAGAGCCTATAGTCGAGTCGGCCGGGGACACGCTCGTACCGTCTCGGAGTCACCGCGGCTCGCGGCTCTGGCCGCTGGTGGCGCTGGCGTTCACGACGATTTCGCTCGCGACGTCGGCCTTCCGGGTCGTCGCGTCGTCGATCGGGTCTCCCGAGGCATCGACACCGGTCATCGCCCCGGCCGACCTCGTCCGCACCGATGTCCGTGAATCTCTGACTATCGACGACGACCCGACCGAGGGGGCCGCGACCGCCGTCGAACCCGATATCGACGTCCCGCCGCCTCGCCCCGTCCCGAGCCGACCGAATCCCACCCCCGTGCCGCCTATGCCGACCGTCTTTCGCGGGCCGACCCCTCCCCGGCCGGGGCCGAGCGCCATCACGATCACCGATCGCGGGCCGGCCACGCCCTCGATCCCCGTCCCCGCCATCAAACAGGCGAAACCCTCCCCCGCGGCGACCAAGCTGGCCGCCCCGGTCGCGGCACCGCTCGCCAAGCCAAAATCACTCGCCAAGCGGATCATGGTCCGAGACGTCTCCGGCAAGGCGGTCGTGAGCCGGATCTACGGGCAGGATGGCGACCGGGTCGCCGTGCTCTTGCCCGACGGCACGATCGGCTGGCCCGACGGGCTCACCTACACCGACAAGCCGTTCGTCGCGGCCACGATCCCGGAGATGAGGGACCGACTGCTCGCGACTGAGTTCGCCGGCTTCCAGTCGATCGAGACCAAGCACTATCTCATCCTCTACCAGGGCTCGAAGTCGTTCGCAACGTCCAGTTCGACGATGCTCGAGAACCTCTACGCCCACCTGACCACCCTTCTAAACAAGCGCAACGTGCCTGTCCACGAGGCCGAGTTCCCCCTCGTCGCGATCATCTTCCACAACGAAGATGACTTCCGAAAGCACAAGCGCGTTGCGGCCGACGTGGCTGCCTATTACGAGATCCTCAGCAACCGGATCTTCCTCTACGAGAATTCGAAGCGAGACCGGACCGCCCCCGAAGTCTCGGCGCTTCAGAAGCCCCAAACCGTCGCCCACGAGGGGACGCATCAGATCTTGCACAACATCGGCGTCCAGCCACGCCTGTCGAGCTGGCCGCTCTGGCTCATCGAAGGCCTCGCGGAATACTGCGCGACGCCAAAGGTCGGCAAGAACGGCGTGCCTAACTGGGCGGGCCTCGGCCAGCCAAACCTCCCCCATCTCGCGACGATGCGTGACCTCGACGACCCGCTCGCGTCGAAAGTCTTCGGCGCTGGCGGGCCAAAGCTCAGCCGAGATCCCGGCCAGACCATCGCCGAATATCTCGTCACCCGCACTGATCTCTCGCCGACCGACTACGCTCTCTCCTGGGCACTCACCCACTACCTCGCCCTCAAACGCACCGACGATTTCCTCGACCTTATTCGCGAGATGAGCGAGATCCCTCCCCTCGAAAAGCGGAGCCCTGACGACCATCTACAAACCTTCAAAGCCAGGTTCGGCGACAATCTCAAACAGATGGATACCGCCGTCCTCAATCACCTTCGCAAGATCAAGCAGATCGACGCCCTGCCCTATTTCGCCGTCGTCTTCGAGCAGCAGGTTGGGGGCCGACTCACCCGTCGCGCGATGGTGAGCCAGTCGCCATCGATGGTCCGACAGTTCATCGACAACAGCACCTCACCTCGCGGTGGCGAGCCTCACTGGCAAGTGTTGCCACACCCAACTAGGGCCCGCGCTGTGCTCGCGGCCAGTCAGTGGTTCGGCGGCGGGTGAACGTCCGCTCGTTTGCGGAATCGCTTGAGCATTGCCAGCGGACCCTCGACCAGCGCTTCCCCGCCCATCGGTGAGAGCTGGGCGCTGCGATCCGAGGGCAGGAATAATCTCCGTTTCCGTGAATCTCACATGGATCATGTCGGCCATTTTCGCGGAACTGCGCCTGTCTGTCGATCAGGATACTTGCAATGAAGCGTCTCCAAGTTATGATGTTCGGAACGGCAATAGTGAGGCTAGGCCCCAAGACCAGTTTCGCGTACTATTGCCGCCTCAGGGGACGTAGCTCAATTGGGAGAGCGACGGCTTTGCAAGCCGTAGGTTGAGGGTTCGATCCCCTTCGTCTCCATTAAGGCATGTCGAGGCCCTAAAGCCTCTTATTGCTGTCAGTCGCTTCGATTCGTGAAGCGGCGAAGACGCCTGTGCCCAGGTGTAAAAAGTGTCCTCGGGTTTGCAATGTCGTGACATGTTCCAATTTCGCAACCGCGCCAAAATAGCATGGCGTGTTGGGTCATCCACGTCGTAAGCTTTATCCATACGCGGTCGATGGGTTTTAGCACAAACTTGATCGCTTCGCTTGTTAGGGACTTGCTCGCAAATTTCTCCACCGATGCAACGTCGCATTGTCGATCGCCTCGAAGGTGAAGATCGTCCGAAGACGCATAACGAGCTTTGGAAGAACTTTTTCCACCGATCATCTCCGACCGGCCCTATGAAAGCGCCGCGCGGATCCTTCTCTGTCGGGACGACCACTGCTTATGAAACGCAAATTAAACTTCAAGTTCCTGCTGATCCTACTCGGAGGCATTGTCGCCTCGATGGTGGGAACGGTACTCCTGCACAACTTCCAGGTGCATCGGACTGCGTCGCACCTCCTCGTCATTGCGGATCGCGAGGAGAAGGACGGTCAGCTGGAGAAAGCCGCTAACGCGCTCGAACTTTATGTTGGTTTCCGGAAGAAGGATAATGATGCACTGGCCCACTATGGTCAGCTTCTCGCGAAGAAGGCAAAGACCGACAAGCAGAAGTTCCGCGCGGCGACGATCCTTGAAGACACCTCGCGTATAGACCCGTCGCGAGTGGCCGACCTTCGAAAGGCGGCCGAACTGCTCACGGATATCGGACAGCACAAGCTCGCACGGCCGCACTGGGAGACATTACTCGCAGCCAACAAGAACGACGGCGTGATCGAAGGAAAGATCGCCCTCGCTGACTTCTCACTGTCGAAATATACCGAGTCCGATCGTAAGTATATCGACGCGATCAAGCATGCCCCTACGGAGATTGACCTCTATCTCCAACACGCGGCGCTGCTCCGGATCAAGATGAAACTGCCCCAGCGTGCCACCACGACGATGGACTCGATGGTCGCCGCGAACCGCGATAATGCTCGGGCCTATACCGAACGTGCGAAGTTCCGGCTGGGGGCAAAGATCGCCGGGGTCGAAGCTGACGTCGAGAAGGCCCGCGCACTCAAGCCCGACGACGTCGATGTCGCCCTCCTTTCTGCACAACTCGCGATCCGTGATGGTTCGATTGATAAAGCCGTTGAAATCCTCACACGCACCCTGGGGTTACACCCCGACTCGGCCCCCATCTGCCTCTCGCTAGGCTCGACCCTCCAGCTCGTCGGCAAAAATGAGACGGCAATCGAGACCTATCGCAACGCGATCAATGCCCAGCCGGATGCCCACTCGATCCGATTCGCGCTCATCGAGGCGCTGATCCAGGCCGGCAAGTCTCAAGAGGCCGAGGTTGAGATCGCCAATCTGCGGGCGAAGATTCCGATCGCTCCGAGCCTCGGATATCTCGATGGCGCGCTCCTCTTCGGGGAGAAGCGTTGGGCCGAATCGGTCCGGAAGCTGGAGATCGTCGTCCCCGATCTCGCCTCGAATCCCGATCTCGAGCGCAAAGCGCAGTTTACTATCGGCCTCGGTTACGAACAGCTCGCCGCCCCCGAGCAGGCGCTCGCCGCCTTCCGTCGAGCCTCAGCCCTCTCGCCCGAATGGGCGCCTCCCCATATTCACAGCGCCACTTGCCTCATCAACATGGGGAAAATCGACGACGCTGTCCGCGAGTATCGCTCCCTCCCCGCCTCGACACCGGGCGTTCGCACCTCGCTGATTGGGCTGCTCGCGATGCAGAACTCGCGCCTGCCCGTTGCCGAGCGGAAGTGGGACGAGATCGATAGCCTCGTAGCCGACGTTGAGAAGGCCGCGCCCCGATCGATCGAGTCGTTGACCTTACGCTTTGAGTACCTCCTCTCCAGGGGACGGCTCGACGAGGCCCGGGCATTGATCGAGAAGGGTCACGTTGACCATCCCGACCAGGCGATGCCGACTCTCGGGCTCGCCTCGCTCCTCCAAGAGGAGAAGAAGCCAGGCGAGGCACTCAAACTCCTCGACGAGGCGGAAAAGAAGTTCGGAGACGTCGCAAACATTCGCCTGGCCAAGATCCGATATTGGACGGCTGCGGGAGGCCCCGATGCCGCGAAGAACATTGCCCTGCTCCGGACCGACCTGAACAAGTTCAACCAGACCGAGCAGGAGTCGCTCCTCGATCGGCTCGCGATCGCCAACACCCGCCTCGGCAACACGAAGGAGTCGAGCCAGCTCCTTGACGCATCGATCGAGCGATCTCCCGAGAACCTCCGGCTGCGTATTCGCCAACTCGAGTACGCCCTGGAATCGGAAAAAGACGAGGCGATCGGTGAAGTCGTGCAGCAACTCCGCCGGATCGAAGGGGAGAACGGGGTCTATTGGCGCGTCGGTGAGGCGAGCCGGATCGTAATCCGGGGCGAGCGCGAGAAGTCAAAGGTCGGGTTCCAAGAGGCCCGCGTCCTGCTCGACTTCGTGAAGAAGCGTCGGCCCGACTCGATCGACGCTGACCGCCTGCTCGGCATGGTGGACGACATGGAGGGGAACCCTGACGGGGCAATCGCCCATTATCAACAGGTGTTCAAGTCGGGTTCACGCCGCCAGCCGGTGCCGGGCCGCCTTGCATCGTTGCTCGTCGTCCGAGGCCGCTTCGCCGAGGCGAATAGCGTGCTGATGACCGTGGAATCGGAGGGAATGAAAGGGTCATACTCCAAGAAGCTCGTTGCCGAGGTCGCCGTCCGTGCGAACGACCTCGTGCGTGGCCTGAAGCTCGTCGAGGCGGCGGTCTCGCCTGATTCCAAGGAGGCGGGCGACCTAATCTGGCAGGCCCAGATGTTCCTGCTCCTCAAAAAGTACACCGAGGCCGAGGCCGTCGATAGACGGGCCGTGGCCATCCTGCCGAAGTCGGCGAGTGCTCGTCTCACACTGATCCAGATCTTGGCACAGTCCGGCGATCGAGCGAAGGCGACCGCCGAGGCCGCCGAGGCTGAGAAGGCGTTTTCGGCGGATAATCGGCTTGAACTCGCCCAGATGGCGGTCGCGATCGGCAATATTGAGCTCGCCCAGAAGCGTTACGACGAGGCCCTGGCGGCCCGGCCCGCCGACTCGAGTCTGATCAACGAAGTGGCCCGCTTCTCCCAGCTGACGAATCAGACCCTCAAGGCCGAGACGCTTTACCGCAAGCTCCTCGACCCGTCGCTCGCGGTCGAGAAGTCGGTTCTCGCCGAGGTCAGACGATCGCTCGCGCAGGTGCTTATCTCCCAGCGCCGCTTGAAGGCGATCGACGAAGCCGAATCGCTGGTCGACAGGAACCTCGCCGAATCGCCGAGGTCAATACCGGACCTGAAACTCCGGCCGATGGTTCTTTCCACGATCCCGGGACGGCAGAAGGAAGCGATCCGCGCCTTCGAGAAGTCGCGCGACGCCCAGCCGCTGACGGCCGAGGAGGGGCTCCAGCTCGCGCAGGTGCTTGACCTCGACGGCCAGTGGTCCCAGGCGAGACAGCAGGTGCTCGCCCTCCTCAGCGCGCCGACGCTCCCGTATCGCCCAGCCGTCTGGTACATCTCCCGTCTCTTAAAGCGGAACGAGCCCGACGAAGCAAGCCTCTGGCTGACCAAACTCGAAGCGATCGACCCAAAGCCGCTCGACCTCACTATTCTCAAGGCCCGCTGGTTCCACGCGATGAAGCGTGACGCCGAAGCCCTCGCCCTGTTCGAAACCAGGCTGAAGGAGAGCCCCGACGCCGCCCCGCTCCTCTCCCAAGTCCTTGAAGTGAACGGCGACGCCACGTCCGCGATTCGCATCGTTCGCGCCTACGCCGCGACCAGCAAGCGCCCGACCGTATCTCTCCTCCTGGCAGAGATTCTCGCCCGGCATGGACAACTCCCCGAGGCCGTCGACATCTGCGAGGCCGCCTGGTCGACCTGCCCCCCCGTACTGGTGGGCAACAGCGCCTTGGCGATCTGCGACTCCGTCGCCGGTCGGTCCGACCCAGTCACGCGGGCAAGGCTCGCCAAGAGGATCGAAGCCGCGATTGAGAAGAACCCGAAGGTCACGCCCCTCTCCAACACCCTCGCCCAGATCCTCCTCATGGACGGGCGTTTCAAGGAGGCCGAAGCCGCCTATCTGCGCGGTCTCGATATTGCGCCGAATGACATCAGCATTACAAACAATTACGCGTGGATGCTTGCTTTCGCGCCCGGCCGTGAATCAGACGCGCTGGCCACAGCCGAACGTGCAATTGCCCTGGAGGGACCTGAGCCGCACCTCATCGACACCCGAGGGCTGGCCTATCTCGCCAAGGGCGAAATCCTACGAGCGATCGCCGACTTCGAGACGTCGATCGCGGGCTCACCGAACGACGTCGCTACGGTGCATTTTCACCTCGCGCTCGCCAAATCGGCCGCGAATGATCCGATCGCCGCGAACGAGGAACTCCATCGGGGCGAAGTGCTCGGTTTCAAGCCGGAGGCTCTCCATCCGATCGAAGCGCCCTCCTACAAGGCCCTCCGTGCGGCCCTCGTGGGGAAGAAATAAGGCGACCGGATCGGGGACTGGGTCAATCGCCTTCAGTATCCTCGAGAGGACTACGAAGTCCTCTTTCGTTCAAGATCGAGCGTTTGGGTTGGGTGGCCCCGGTTCATAAATCGGTGAAGGCGAGGTCTCTGATACTAAGCGGCCCGTGCGGCGGTCGCCCCTCACTGGCTCATAAACCGGTGCCACCCGAGGTATTCCAAAGGTTTCTGATCGAAATCATTCTCTGGTCGGAAACCAAAGGGTCACGAAACGCCTTCGGATCGACTACTATTCCATAGAACCCTCGACGACGATTCGTTCCTGGTCTGCTCCGTTGGGACACCGATCCATGCCGACGACCGACCACGATCGCAACCACCTGTATAGCCTGCTTGCCCTCAAGATGGATTTCGTCTCGCGCGACACGCTGCGACTCGCGGTGAAAGCCTGGGATGCCGACCCCTCCCGCTCGATCGGCTCAATCCTCCTCGAATTCGGCGAACTGGCCCCCTCGCGTGCCGCGCTGCTTGATACGCTCGTCGATGAGCATCTTCAAGTCCACAGCAGTCAGTCCTCACCGGTGACCGTCAGCTTTGAGAGCTCGAGCGAGAAGTCATCGGATCTTCGATCGACGCTCGATCAATTGCTGGGCAACAGCCCCGTGCCGGCCGAGGCAAACGTCGGCCCGCACGCCCCTGACCGGACGATGGCTAACGACCCCGTCCCGGCAGTCGGCGACATCGGCGGGACAGTGGCCGGGGTCGAACCCGGATTCGAAGTGACCCAGGCTGATCCCGACCTCGACGACGTCAACGACACCCATTTCGACGTCAAAACGTTCGCGGACAACGGCGACGACGGAAACCCCACGCAACATGGCGGCCATCCGGACAGCGGGCCTCGACCCCCGATGGCCCAAACGGCACACTTGGGTCACGATCTCGCCTCGCACGCGATGCGATATACGATCCTCAAGCATCACGCCAAGGGGGGCCTTGGCGACGTCTATATCGCCCGTGACGAAGAGCTGAACCGCGAGGTCGCCCTCAAGGAGATCCAGGAAAAACACGCCGACCGCAACGACAGCCGCCTCAGGTTCTTGATCGAGGCCGAAATCACCGGCGGACTCGAACACCCTGGGATCGTCCCCGTCTACGGCCTGGGCAACTATCCCGATGGTCGGCCGTATTACGCCATGCGCTTCATCCGGGGCGAGACCCTGCGCGACTCGCTCGACCGCTTCCATGAGGGCGACGAAGATCCTCATCGCGACCCCGGCGAGCGCACACTCGCCCTGCGTTCGCTCCTCGGCTGCATCATCGACGTCTGCAACGCCATCGGCTACGCCCACACCCGAGGCGTGCTCCACCGGGACCTCAAACCGGGAAATATCATGCTCGGCAAATTCGGCGAGACCCTCGTCGTCGACTGGGGCCTCGCCAAAACCGTTAACCAACTCGAGCTCAAATGCGAGCCCGGACAGGCGCCGTTGCTCCCCGCTTCGGTCACAGGTTCCACGCCCACGATGATGGGCTCGGTAATCGGGACGCTCCAATTCATGAGCCCCGAACAGGCGTTCGGCAAGCTCGACGATCTCGGCCCAGGGTGCGACATCTATAGCCTCGGGGCCACGCTCTACGTCGTCCTCACCGGAGTGACCGCCTTCCCCGACCCGACGGCAGGGATCGTGCTCCACAAGGTTCAGAAGGGCGAGTTCAAGCGACCCCGCGAGGTTAACCCTCGTGTCCCCGCCGCGCTCGACGCTATCTGCATGAAGGCGATGGCGTTCCAGCAGGAAGACCGATATCTTACGATGCGTGAGCTGGCCCAAGACCTCGAGCACTGGCTCGCCGACGAACCCGTCTCGGTCTATCGCGAACCGTTCGCCAAGCGGGCGGCTCGCTGGGCACGACGCCACCACCAAGCGGTTGCGGGGGTGGGGGCAGTCGTGCTCACGGTCATCATCTCGCTCGTCGTGAGCAACGTCTTGATCGGCCGGGAACGCGACCGAACCCTCGTCGCCAAGCGCGAGTCCGACGCCCATTACGTGCTCGGCCGCAAGACGATCGAGACGATGCTCGACGAGGCCGCCGCGATCGACCTTGCCGACGTCCCGCTCATGGAGCCAGTCCGTCGCCGGATGCTCCTCTCAGCGCTCGGCTTCTACAACGACTTCCTCAAGACCCGCAACGAAGACCCCGCGCTCCTCCTCGACGTCGTCCGCGCCAACGTCCGCCTCGGCGAGATCCACGAAGCCCTCGGCGAGGCCCGACTCTCCGAAGACGCCTACCGGGTCGCCCTCCGCACCTTCGACGCCCTGCCTGTCGCGCTCCGGTCCAATCTCGACTTCCGCCGCGTCCTGGCCTCCGCCGAATTCGGCCTTGGCATCCTGATGAAGAAGTCGAACCGATTCCGCGAGGCCGACGTCATGCTCCGCCGTACCCTCGTCACCCGCGAGGCGATCGCGACCGAGTCGGCGACCCCCCGCGAAAAGCGCGAGTCGGCTCTGGCCCTCTATCACCTCGGGGCCCTGCTCGCCCGGCAGAAGTCACGGACGCCCGATGACGAGAAGACCTATCGTGCCGCGCTGGAGCAACAGCAGGCGGTGCTCAAAGACCTCAAGACCCAAGACTCCTCCGACGTGCGCCGAGATATCGCGCGGAACCTGAATAACCTCGGCATCCTGCTCCGTGGTTCCGACCCAAACGCCGCACTTGCCACATTCCGCGACGCCTATGACCGGCAGCTCGCCCTCGAAAAAGAGTCGCCCGAGAGCCCCTCGCAACGCTGGCAAGTCGCCCGAAGCGCCACCAATCTCGGCGGGCTGCTCAGCCAGATCAAGCCCGACGATTCGTTGACGGCCGAAGAGATCCTCCGGCAGGGTCTGACTCGATTCAAGCGACTCGTCGGCGATTTCCCCAAGATCCCCGACTATCGCCAGGAACTCGCTGCCGTCGACGACAATCTCTCAGGCCTTTTTGTCAGCGCCTATTATTCGGCCGACGCCAACCCTGACCCCGCGAAGGTCAAGGAACACGCCGCCAGCCTCGCCAGAGCACAGGAGCTTCTGGCCGAAGCCGTGACGATTCGCGACGCGCTGGTCAAAGATTTCCCCCAGCGCCCCGACTACGCCCAGAGTCTGGGCATCGCCCTCCGCCACCAGGCCGAGGCATTCAAGCTCGATTCCGAGCGACGGACTGAGCCCGCGAAAACCGAACTCACCACCGAGGCCAAGGCCAAGATCGACCGATCCATCCTGCTCCAGACCCGCCTACTGGAACAGTTCCCCGACGCTCGCGACTACGACGTCGAACTGGCCCGGAGCGAGAACGTCGCCGGCTTCGTGGCCCGGCAGGCGAACAGCCTTCCCGAAGCCGCCGACCACTTCGCCCGCGCGGCCGATCTGTTCAAGAAGTCGTCCGACGCCAATCCGAAATCAGCCTCACTCCGTCGCGAGTTGGGTGACCAGTACCGCGCCCTCTCCGCCACCCTGCTCTTCCTGAACCGGATCGACGACGCCCTCAAAGCCATCGAAGCCTACGTCACCAGCCTCGGCGACGATCCAGCCGAGCTTTCCCGCGCCGCGCGGGGTTACGCCACGGCGATAGCCAAGACGATTGAGGACAAGAACTCCTCAATCGAGATCCGCGACCGCCTGATTGACTCCCGCTCGGCCCGATGCGTCGAACTCCTCCGCAACGCCTTCAAACAGGGCTACCCCGACTTCCGCGAAATCGCCAACCCCGTCTATGCCCCGCTGACAGGTCGAGACGACTTCACGCGATTGAAGAGAGAGATCGAAGCCAAGGCCAAGGCCCCGGTCGGATAAGGACCGGTCCCGGAGTCTCGTTCGATCAATACTCCACAGCGCCCATCATCAAGGTGGATGGGCAGAAGACCGGCGTTGCGGGGGGAGTCGGGCGCAAACCGAGCGAGACCTCGGCCCATCGGACCCAGTCGTTCAGGGTGATTCCAGAACCGGCGGGCGGCGACTCTCCCGAGTTCATCCCCATCCACGCAAACACCAGGGCGACCAAGACGGCCGCCTCGCGACATCGACGGCCGTGCTGTCCGCCGTGACGATGCAAGATGCGGGGGCACAGGCGGCCCTCGCGACCCGCGATCAACGCCGCGACCTCGACCGAAGTCATCGCCGCGATGTCATAGACCAACTGCGAGCACGC